>NZ_JBIMKE010000006.1:0-367857 GCF_043673425.1 Streptomyces sp. M41
TCACCGACAACGGCGGAATCTTCGGACCCGGACGACTCATACCGAACCAACGACGAATCTTCGACTCAGGTCACTAGGTGGCTTTTGTCCGGTGCGGCGAGTGGGCGTGCCGGGCGTCGCGACGCCGCGGAGATTCATCAGAAGGGCCCTAGTCCACGGGCCACGTGTGCGCGGCGGCGTTCAGGTGCATGTAGTCCATGTACGTCCTGGTCATGCGCCGTAGGGCCTCGCCCCGGCCGGAGACGCCGCCCTTCTCCAGCTGGTGCACGGTCTCCGCCTGCCACAGGGCGCCGTTGCGGGCGGTGACGCACCGCTGCTCGACGATGCCGAGCAGGGGCTCGCGCCACGCCGCGTCCATGCCGGCCAGTTCCAGGCCCCGATGGGCCAGGGGCAGCAGTCGGCGCAACACCAGTTCCGTGACGGGCACTTCGCCCATGCCGGGCCAGTACAGACGGGCGTCGATGCCGTCGCGGGCCGCGCTGTGGAGGTTCTCCTCGGCGACCGCGAAGGACATCCGCGTCCAGATCGGCCGGTCCTCGTCGACCAGGGCGCGGGTGAGGCCGTAGTAGAGGGCGCCGTTGGCGATGATGTCGGCCACCGTGGGACCGGCGGGCAGGACGCGGTTCTCGATGCGCAGATGCGGGCCGCTGTCGGTGACGGCGTACACGGGGCGGTTCCAGCGGTAGATCGTGCCGTTGTGCAGCGTGAGTTCGCCCAGTTGCGGCACGCCGCCGCCGTCGAGCGCCGCCTGCGGGTCCTCGTCGTCGCACAGGGGCAGCAGCGCCGGGAAGTAGCGCACGTTCTCCTCGAACAGGTCGAAGACGCTGGTGATCCACCGCTCCCCGAACCACACCCGGGGTCGTACGCCCTGGGCCTTGATCTCCTGGGGGCGGGTGTCGGTGGCCTGCTCGAACAGGGGGATACGGGTCTCGCGCCAGAGTTCCCGGCCGAAGAGGTAGGGCGAGTTGGCCGCCAGGGCGATCTGGACGCCCGCGACGGCCTGGGCGGCGTTCCAGTAGGCCGCGAAGTCCTTCGGGGAGACTTGGAGGTGGAACTGCGTGCTGGTGCAGGCGGCCTCGGGGGTGATGGTGTCGGCGTACGTCGACAGACGTTCGACGCCGTCCACCGTGATCCGCAGGTCCTCGCCGCGGGCCGCGAAGATCTGCTCGTTGAGCAGCTTGTAGCGCGGATCGCCGGACAGGCCCGTCTCGTCGACGTGTCCCTCCCCCAGGGTCGGCAGAATGCCGACCATGATCAGGTGCGCGCCCACCGCCGCGGCGCGGTCCTCGGCGTGGTTGAGCGCGTCACGGATCGCCTGCTCCCAGGCGCCGGGGCCGCCGGTGGTCAGCTCCCGGGGCGGGATGTTGATCTCCAGGTTGAAGCGGCCGAGCTCGCTGGCCCAGGCGGGGTCGGCGATGGCCTGGAGGACCTCGGTGTTCCGCATCGCGGGCAGGCCGTCGTCGTCCACCAGGTTGAGCTCGATCTCCAGCCCGACCCGGGGCCGCTCGCTCTCGAAGGTCGACTCCCGCAGCATCTGCGCCAGCACATCGAGGCAGGTGTGCATCTTCTCGCGGTACTGGCGGCGATCCTCCCGCGTGAACACCCGGGCCGGCACATCGCGTCCCATCGCGCCCTCCGAGTCCCCTCGGCGGATACCTCTGGTCCCAGCGTCGCACCTCGGGCCGCGGGCGAACAGTCGACGGCGTGACGGCCACCGCCCGGCTGCCCGCACAGGAACCCGGACTCCGTGCCGAACCCACCCCACCACGGTTCGATTTAGGTTAGCCTAAGCTAACAATCGAGCTGGGGGGATCGACGATGACGGTACGGGGTGCGACGGCCGAGGACACCGGCCGGGGTGGACCGGGCCCGGCGGGACGGCTCCGGGGCGGCGTGGTCGTCGTGAAGTACGGCGGGAACGCCATGGTCGACAGCGGCCTCCAGCGGGCGTTCGCCCAGGATGTCGTGGAGCTGCGGCGGGCGGGGCTGCGGCCCGTCGTCGTGCACGGTGGCGGGCCGCAGATCAGCGCGATGCTCGACCGCCTCGGCCTGGAGACCCGTTTCGAGGCCGGCCTGCGGGTGACCACCCCCGAGGCCATGGACGTCGTACGCATGGTGCTGACGGGCCGCGTGCAGCGCGAGCTGGTCGGCCACATCAACGCCCACGGGCCCCTGGCGGTGGGCCTGACGGGCGAGGACGCGCACACCATGACCGCGGTCCGCCGGCCGGCGCTGGTGGACGGCCGGCCGGTGGACATCGGCCTCGTCGGGGACGTCGTCGCCGTGAACCCGGGCACGGTGCACGCCCTCCTGGAACAGGGGCGGATCCCCGTGGTCTCCCCCGTGGCCCGCGGTGAGGACGGGCAGATCTACAACGTCAACGCCGATCTCGCGGCGTCCGCGCTGGCCGTGGCCCTCGGCGCCGACCGGCTTGTCGTGCTCACCGATGTCGAGGGGCTGTACGCGAACTGGCCGCACAGCACCGAAGTGATCGACCGTCTGACGGCTCATGAGCTGCACGAGCTGATACCGAGCCTGGCGAGCGGCATGCTGCCGAAGATGGAGGGCTGCCTGCGAGCCGTCCGGGGCGGCGTGGGCCGGGCCCAGGTGCTCGACGGCCGTGTGCCGAACTCGTTGCTGCGGGGCGCCCTGGACGACACCGGCACAGGCACAGGCACCACCGTGGTGCCGGACCAGGAGCCGGACGGCCGGGGCGACGCGGCGCGCGAGGCGACGGCGTCACCGGCCGGCTGACCCGAGGCGCCAGCGCCCTCACCGCACAGCGGGGACGGTCGGGGTCAGGGCGCGGGCGAGAAGGCGGGCGTTGCGCCTCGGATCCAGGGACTCCACCCATGAGGCGGGCGCCTGACGCGCGCTCGTCGGCGCGAACCCGTGCCGGAGGAACAGCCGGCCGTCACCGGTGGTCGCCGTGAACAGGGCGCCCAGAGACTGGGCACGTGCTCTCGCCAGCGCGGCACGCAGCAGCCGGGCGCCCGCTCCGCAGCCCTGCCGGTGCCGGGCCACGCAGAAGTTGTACAGAACTCCTGACGGGCCGTGGGGATGCACCGACTCAGGGTGCACCCGCAGGCCGAGGCACCCCTCGAGAGTGCCGTTGAGGTCCTCCGCCACCACGAAGTCGGCCGCTTGGGCGGCGTAGAGCGAGGCCGGGCGTTCGCGCAGCGCCCCGGAGCGCACGAACGGCCGGGACAATGCGGCCAGTTCGACGGCGTCCGCCGGGCGGGCGGTACGCACGCCGGGCGCCCCCGCCGGACGTGCCTGCGGACGCTGAGGGGCGGGGCTGGGAGCAGCCGTGGTCAAGGCTTCCTTCCTGAGGTCCACGCGGCACGGGAGAGGCGACCCTCGGCCGGGTCAGGCGTCCTGGGAGGCCGCGAGGGACCGGGGGCGCAGATCGGTCCAGTGGGACTCGACGTAGGCGAGGCAGGCGTCCCGCGTGTTCTCGTCGAATACGATCGTCCAGCCCCCGGGCACCGCGGCGAAGGACGGCCAAAGGGAGTGCTGGCCCTCGTCGTTGACAAGAACCAGGAAACGGCCTTCGTTGTCGTCGAACGGGTTGGTGCTCATTCTCGGAAGCCTCCTCGGGAATGGATGGCGTGATCTAAATTAGGTTAGCCTTGCCTAATTCTGTGAGCCTAGTCTTTCCTGCTTTTCCTCACAAGGAGACGTTCATGCGCCTGGCCGATCCGGAGATCGCCCTCGTCGAGTTCGGACTGCCCGGCGAACCCGGCACGGAGGAATTCTGGGCCGCTGCCGGAGCCCCCGTATCGGTGCCGGCCGACGGGGGTGGCTGGGTGACCTTGTTCCTGTGGCGGGGCTGCGCGGCGAGCATCGGCTTCGAGAGCGGGCCGGCGCCGATGCCACTGCGCCGGTGGGGCGACACGGACTGCTGGTACGCCCAGGTGCGGATGCCCGCGCGGCTTCGGGCGACGTACCAGTTCCTGGTGGGGGACATGGCGTACGCCGATCCGTTCAACCCGGCCGGCGCGGGCGGTGACCGGTCCATCGCCGCGACACCGGACGCCCCGGCGCAGCCGCACTGGCCCCTCGTCGGCGCGGCCGACGTGCTGCCCCTCCCGGCCACCCGGATCCGCTGGGCCAGTGATCTGCTCGGCGGGCGGCGCACCGTGCGCGTCCATCCGGCGGGCGGTGGCGGACCGGTGGTGCTGCTGCTCGACGGCGACGACTGGCTGTATCTGCACCCGGCCATGAGCGCCTTCGACTCGGCCGTCGCCGCCGGCGAGATGCCCGCCGTCACGCTCGTCTTCCTCCCTGCCAAGGACCGCGAGGCCGAGTACACCTGCCGGCCGCGGCTGTGGGAGGCCGTGCGGGACGAACTGCTGCCGCTGGTGCTGGAGTCGGGCGTCCCGGCGGACCCGGCGCGGCTGGTGGCCGTCGGGCAGAGTCTCGGCGGGCTCAGCGCCCTGTACGCCGCGCTGGAGTTCCCGGAACTGGTCTCCCGCGTCGCCTGCCAGTCGGGGTCGTTCTGGTGGACGCCGGAGGCGATCGGGCGGCCGGATCCGCTGGGCGGTCCGGTGGGCGGCGCCCTGGCCGCGCGGCTGCGGGAGCGGCCCGACCTGTCCGGGCTGCGGATCGCGTTCGACGTCGGGGAGCACGAGATGCGGATGCTGCCCCACTGCGAGCTCACCGAGACGCTGACCGAACAGGCCGGTGCGACCGTACGGGTGTCGCGTTCGGCGTCCGGGCACGACCGGGCGGGCTGGCGTCAGGCCCTGCTCAGGGATGTCGCCTGGGCCCTCGGATAGGCGGTTCCGGGGCGGCTCGGGACCGCCCCCGGAACCCTTGCGCGAGGTCAGCGCGCCACCGCCAGGCAGTACCCCTCGTCATGGGCGAGGAGGTTGCGGTGCGTGTCCTCGGCCGTGATGACACCGTCGTCCAGGACGAGGACCCGGTCGGCGGCGTCCAGCAGGGCCGGGCTGCTGGTGATGACGAGCGTGGTGCGGCCCCGGCGCAGCTTGGCGACATTGCGGGCGATGAGCTGTTCGGTGACGGCGTCGACGGCGGTCGTCGGGTCGTGCAGGACCAGGACATCGGTGTCGGCGGCCAGCGCCCGCGCCAGGGACAGCCGTTGACGCTGGCCGCCGGAGAGATTGGCGCCGCGGTCGCGGACCGCGTAGTCGAGCCCCTCGCGGTGCAGGGCGACGACATCGGTGAGCATGGACGCCTCGACGGCCTCGTGGACCGTCCGGCCGGTGCCCGAGGGGTCGATGTTGGAGCGCAGGGTGCCCGCGAAGATCTCCCCGTCGTACGGGTGCACCAGCAGGTGCGCGCGGACCGCCTCGATCGACAGGTCGGCGAGCGGCTGCCCCGCGACCCGTACCTCGCCCTCGTACGCGGCGGGCGGGACGTTCACCGCCAGGACGGCCGCGAGGTCGGCCGCCGCACGGGGCTGGTAGGCGGCGATCGCCACGAACTCCCCGGCGGACACCTGGAACTGCAGCTTGCGCAGACTGCCGTGCCGGACACAGTCGACCTCCAGTTTCCCGCCCGGCGCCGGTAGCCCTGCCCCCGGGGTCATCACCGGCGGCGCGCTCAGGACCAGCGCCATGCGCTCGGCCGACGCGCGCGCGATCATCACGTACTTGGGCATCTCGGAGAACAGCTTGAGCGGTTCGATGATGAACTGCGCCAGCCCGACGGCCATGACGAATTCCCCGATGGTGATGCGGCCGGCGAACGCCAGCCAGCCCGCCAGCAGGGTCACCGCCGCGGCGAGGACGGCGTTCAGGGCCAGCGCGGTGCCCGCGTAGACGCCGCCCACCTTGGCGACGGTGACCGCCTGATGCTTCGCCTCCGTGCTGACCGCCCGATAGGACCGGAAGGCGGCGTGGTTGCCGCCGAAGCCGTGCAGCGGGCGCAGGCCGATGATGAGGTCGGCGACCTTGGCGCCGGCCCGGGCCACCCGGGCCTGCTGTTCCTGTGTGCTCGCCCCGATCCGCTTGGACATCACGCTCAGGATCGACAGGATCGCGACGGTTCCCACGATCACCAGCAGCCCGAGCCTGAGGTCGGCCAGGCCCAGCGCGACCGCCGCGACCAGCACGGCGACCAGCGAGCTGATCAGCAGGGGCACCACCTCGATGATGTCGGCGGTCTGGTCGGCGTCCTCGGTGGCGATGGTCAGCACCTCGCCGGACTTCAGGTCCATGTCCCGGGCCACCGGCTGCAGGCCGCAGGCGGCGACCTTCACCCGCCATCGGTGCGCCTCGGTGGTGTTGGCCTTCTGGAGGATGCGCATCCCGAACCGCCACGACAGGGACACCGTCGTGATGATCACGGCCAGCGCCGCGATGGACAGGCCGAGGGCGGTGGGGGTGCGGTCCCGCATCGTGTGCTCGACGATCATGCCGAGCGCGATCGGGAAGGCGGTCTCCCCCGCCTGGTACAGGCCCATGAGGAGGGTGCCGCCGGCCATGGCGCCGACGTTGCGGCGCAGGGCGGTGCGCAGGATGTCGGACCCCGTGCGGGGCCGCTGGGTGTCAGGAGTTGTCATCGAGGTGGCGGGCAATCGCTTCCGGGGTGCGCAGGGTGAACAGGTCACGGATCGTGATCACTGGGCCGAACTCGCGGCGGAGCAGCCCGATCAGCCGTACCGCCAGCATGGAGTGTCCTCCGAGGGACACGAAGTCGCTCACCGCGCTCACCTCGTCGTCGTCCAGGTCCAGTGCCTCGGCGAAGTACTCGCACACCACGGTCTCGGTCTCGGTCCGCGGTCCCCGCTCCTCGACCGTGGTCAGCGCGCCCAGCGGTTTGGCCTGGGGCAGCGCCTTGGTGTCAGCCTTCCCGTTCACCGTCAGCGGGATGCTGTCGACCTGGGCGTAGTGCGTGGGACGCAGGAAGTCCGGCAGGGCGACGCCGACGTCGGTGGCGACGGCCGGCAACTCCGCCCCTTCCAGGACCAGATAGGCGGCCAGTCGATACGCCCCGTCGACCTGCGGGTCGGGCTGGGCGACGGCGGCGACGAACCGCACCGCCGGATGCGCGGCGAACGCGGCCTCGACCTCGCCGAGTTCGACACGGTGACCGCGGATCTTGACCTGCTGGTCGGTGCGGCCCAGGTACATCAGGTTGCCGTCGGTCCGGCGGACCACCAGGTCACCGGTGCGGTACATGCGCTCGCCGGGAGCGCCGAACGGGCAGGCGACGAAGCGGTGCGCGGTCTGGGCCGACTGCCCGAGATAGCCGCGCGCGATGCCGACACCGGACACGTACAGCTCGCCGGGCACGCCGTCCGGGAGGGGCCGCAGCCAGGGATCGAGCACGTACACGTCGGTGTTGTCGATCGCGACGCCCACCACCGGGTCCGCGCACTCGAAGGTGCCGACGCCGAGGGTGTTGATGGTGTACTCGGTGGGTCCGTACAGGTTGTAGCCGACCGTGCCCTCGGTCTCGGCGAGTCGCTGCCACAGCGTCGGGGTGACGGCCTCGCCGCCCAGCAGCACCAGCGGCGGCCGGCGTTCCGGGTCGTCGAGCAGACCCTCGGCGACCAGTTGCTGCGCGTAGGTCGGGGTCACGTTGACGACGTCGATCCCGTGCTCCAGGCAGTACTCGACCAGGCGGGGCGCGTCACGGCGCAACTCCTCGTCGCAGATGTGCACTTCGTGGCCGTCGGCGAGCCACAGCAGCTCCTCCCACGACATGTCGAACGCGAACGACACGGTGTGCGCGATCCTGAAGATCCGGTGGCCGTTCTCCGCCAGCACCGGCTCGAAGATCCGGCGCTGATGGTTGATCAGCATGTTGGTCAGTCCCGCGTACTCGGTCACCACGCCCTTGGGCTTCCCGGTCGAGCCGGAGGTGTAGATCGTGTACGCCGGATGCCGCAGCCGGTCCGGGTCGTCCGGCGCGAACGTCACGAAGGGCTCGGCCTCGGGCAGTGGCCGGTCGAGCTCGATCAGCTCCCCGGACAGCCCGGTCAGCCGGGGCGACACGGCGCTCACCGTGAGGATGACGTCCGGGCGGGCGTCGTCGACGATCGCGGCGATCCGCTCGTCCGGGTGGTCCAGTTCCAGGGGCACGTAAGCGGCGCCGACGCGCAGCACGGCGAACAGCGCCACGATCCAGTCCGGTGAACGCGGGATCGCCAGGCCCACGGTGGTCTCGGGGCCGATGCCCCGCCCGGCGAGCACACCGGCCACCGCACGGCTGCGGTCCCGCAGCCCCGCGAAGGTCATGGTCGTGCCGTGGGCGACGAGCGCGGTCCGCTCCGGGGCGCGGTCGGCCGCCCGGTCGAAACGGTCGACGACGGTGTCCGTGCCGACATCCGTGCGCTCGCCCGGGACCGGCACCGGCCCGAGGCCCGGCAGTGCGCCGACCGGTCCGGTGGCCCGGGCCAGGTCGTCGAGCACTCGCAGGTAGTCGTCGAGGAGACGACGGGCGTTGTCGGTGTCCTCGTCCCGGTACTCCAGCTTGACCGTGAGCCGGTCGCCGGGGGTGACGACCCAGGTGAACGGATAGTGGGTGGAGTCGTCGGCCTGCACCGAGGTGATTCCGTGCCGGGAGTTCATCTCGGCGAACGCGTCCAGGTCCAGGAAGTTCTGGAGCACGAACAAGTTGTCGAACAGGGTGTCGTGGCCGCTGGCCCGCTGGATCTCGCCGAGCCCCAGATGCTCGTGCTCCATCGCCTCCACCCGGGCCGTCTGCACGGCCGACAGATAGGCGCGCACCGAGTCGTCCGGCCGGGCCCTGGTCCACATGGGCACGGTGTTGAGCAGCACACCCACGATGTCGGACAGGCCCTCGCCGTCCCGGCCCGAGACGGTCACGCCGAACACCGCGTCGGCACGGCCCGTGTGGGCTCCCAGCAGCAGGCCGAACGCGCCCGTGAGCACCGAGTTGAGCGTGACGCCGTGCGTCTTGGCCGCATCCCGCAGCAGGTCGGAGCTCTCGGCGGACAAGGTATGGACCAGGGCGCGCGGGAGGTCGTCCGACAGCTGCGGCGCCGGTCCGGCGAGCAGCGTCGGGCCGGGGAGGGCGGCCAGGTGGTCCGCCCAGAACCGCTCCGACACCGCGGCGTCCTTGGCGTCGAGTGCCCTTGCGTGGTCCTCGAAGCTCGGGGTGGCCGGGGCGGGGTCGAGCGGTTCGCCCGCGACGAGCGCCTGGTAGGCGTCGAAGAGGTCCCGCAGGACGATCTCGCGGGACCAGCCGTCCCACAGCAGCAGGTGGTAGCTCAGCAGCAGGCCGTCGCGGTCGTCGGGCAGCCGCACCACGGTCAGCCGGATCAGCGGCGGTTCACCCGGGTCGAACCCCGTGTCGCGGTCCCGGGCGCGCAGCGCGTCGACCTCGGCGTCCGTCGACAGCTCGATCGTGCGGACGTCGACGCGCCGGCCGGCCTTGAGGACCTGAACCGGGTTGCCGTCGGTGTCGGTGGTGAAGCCGGCGCCGACGACCGGGTGCCGGGCGATCACGTACGCCATCGCGTCGGACAGCGCGTCGGTGTCCAGGCGCCGGTCGAAGGTGAACCAGCTCTGCGCGACGTAGTGTCCGGCCGAACCCGCCATCTGGGCCTGGAAGAACAGGCCGCGTTGGAGAGGGGTGACCGGTGCGGTGCGCTCGGCCAGGGCGCAGGCGTCGGCGATGTGCTCCAGTGCGTCGCGCCAGTGCTCCGTGAGCGTGTCGGGGATGCCCTCGGCGAGGGTGAACTGCGTGTGCAGGCTCCCCGTGGTCTCGTCGAGCCAGGCGTTTACCTCGACCGCGTAAGGGCTGCCCAGTTCGGCGCCGGTGATGTGCACCGCCTGGGCCTCGCTGCCCCGGCCGAGGTAGTTGAACAGCACCTGCGGGCGGGCGTCGAGCAGCGGGGCCGTCTGGGGGTCGAGGTACCTGAGGCGGCCGTAGGCGACGTGTGCGCGCTCGTCGGGCTGGCGTGCGGCGACTTCGTGTGCCGCCGCCACCGGGTCGGTGTGCGCGGTGAGGCGTACGGGGGCGATGGCGGTGAACCAGCCGACGGTGCGGGTGTAGTCGTGGTGTTCGAGCGCAGGGACACGGCCGTGCCGCTCCAGTTCGATCGCGAGATCGGTGGGCGCGGGCTGGATCCGGGTGAGCGCGGTGCGCAGGGCGCCGCACAGCAGCTCGGTGAGGCCGACGCCGAGGGCGGTGGGGGCGGTGCGCGTCACGCGGTCGCTCGCCTCGGGCGGGAGGACGACGGTCGTCTCCCGCAGGGCTTCGACGGCGGGCAGCAGGGGGGGCGCCTGGAGTGTGGTGATCCAGTGCCCGAGATCATCGAGCGCGTCGGCGGACGGGAGGTGGAGTGCTTCGGCGTACTCGGCGTAGGAGGTGGTCGGTGCCGCGAGGGTCTGCCCGCGCAGCGCGGCGGCCAGGTCGTCGAGCAGAATGAGCCAGGACACCGAGTCCACGGCGAGGTGGTGCACGGTGACCACCAGGGTGCGGCTGGGCTCCAGCCACGAGAAGGCGACGACCTGACCGGACTCGGGGTCGAGGCGTCCCGCGGCCTCGTTCGCGGCGGTCGTCGCGTCGGCGGCCGGGTCCGGCCGTACGACGGTGATCTCGCGGGCCGGTTCGGTGCTGAGCGCCCATACGCCGTGCTCGACGCGCAGCCGCAGCCGCAGCGCCGGATGGGCGGCCACTACGGCGTTCGCGGCACGCCGGGCATCCGCGAGCCCGGCGCCCTCCGGGGCCACCAGTGCCCTGGCCTGGGCGAACCGGGCGAGTGAGCCGCCGAGTTCGCGCTGGCGCAGGATGATCGGCGTGGGCTTCAGCGGCCCGTCCTCGCGGCGGGCGACCTGCGGGGGCGTCGCCGGGGTCTCCTGGGCGCGGGTCCCGGCCTGCTCGGCGAGGGCGCGGGGCGTCCGCAGCAGGAAGACGTCCCGGGGTGTGATCGTCAGGCCGAGGGCGCGGGCCCGGTTGACCACCGTGATGGCGACGATGCTGTCGCCCCCGGCCCGGAAGAAGTCGGTGTCGCCGTCCACTTCGGCGCCGGGCAGCGTCTCGGTGAAGATGCCGGTGTACGCGTCCAGCGCGGAGTCGCTCACCGCCGCGGGCGCCTCGTCCCGCGCGGCCCGCTCGGTCAGGGCCTTGCGGTCCAGCTTGCCGTTGACCGTGAGCGGCAGCGCCTCGACCGCCAGGACGCGGCCCGGCACCATGTGCGCGGGCAGCTTCGCCGACAGCAGGCCGGCGAGGTCCGCGGGCACCCGGCCCACGACATGCGCGACCAGGTGATCGCCGCTGCCCGCCACGGTCACCGCGGCGTCGACGACCCCGTCGAGCTCCCTGATCGCCGCCTCGACCTCGCCCGACTCGATCCGGAATCCCTTGAGTTGGACCTGGTCGTCGGCGCGGCCGACGAACTCCAGCTCACCGTCGAGCGTACGGCGGGCGAGGTCGCCCGTGTGGTACATCCGCGAGCCGTCGCCCGCGAAGGGGTTCGCCACGAAACGGCCGGCGGTGAGGCCCGGCCTGCCCAGATAGCCGAGCGACACCTGGTCCCCGGCGACGTAGATGGCGCCGATGCGGCCCGGCGGCACGGGCCGCAGCCGGTCGTCCAGAAGGTGGGTGACCAGACCGGGGATCGGGCCGCCGATCGGGCTGACGTCGGCGCCGGAGGCGAAGTCCTCGTCGGTCAGCACTCGATGGGTGACATGGACGGTGGTCTCGGTGATGCCGTACATGTTGACCAGCTCGGGCGAGCCGGTGCCGTGCCGCTCCACCCAGCCGCGCAGCCGCCCGAGGTCGAGCGCCTCGCCGCCGAAGACGATCCGGCGCAGGGCGGGCAGCGGCCGGCCGTCGAGCCGGTCGGCCTCGGCGAACTGGTAGAACGCCGACGGGGTCTGATTGAGCACGGTCACCCGGCGCTCCCGGACCAGCCGGTGGAAGTCGACCGGGGAGCGCGTCAGCCCGTACTCCGGCAGCAGCAGCTCACCACCGTGGGCCAGCGCGCCCCACAGCTCCCAGACCGCGAAGTCGAAGGAGAAGGAGTGGAACTGGACCCACACGTCCTGGGGGCCGAAGTCCATGTCCGGCTGGGTGTTGGCCAGCAGGGTCACCACGCTGGAGTGCGGCACGACGACGCCCTTGGGGCGGCCGGTGGAGCCGGAGGTGTAGATGACGTAGGCAGGGGTGTGCCAGTCGGCCTCGGGGGCGGGCTCGGCGGCGTCCGCCGGTGCCGACTGCTCTCCCTGGACGAGCACGCGGGCCGAGACACCCGCCCGGGCCAGCAGCCCGGTGAAGCGGTCGCGCTGCTCGCGGTCGACGAGGACGACCTGCGGGGCGGCGTCGGTGAGGATGTACTCCAGTCGTTCGTCCGGGTACGCCAGATCCAGCGGCACATAGGCGCCGCCCGCGCCGACGACCGCGACCAGGGCGACGACCTGCTCCAGGGACCGCGGCACGGCGACGGCGACCCGCTTGCCCGGCCCGACCCCGGCCGCGCGCAGCACGGCTGCCAACTCGGCCTTCGCCGTGACCAGTTCGCCGTAGCTGAGGGACCTGGTGGTGCCGTCGAGCGCGCACTGGGTGACGGCGATGGCGGCCGGGTCGCGCCGCGCGGCGGCGTCGAACAGCCCGCCCAGCGTCGTGGGGGCGATCGGCACGGGCGGCCGGCCGCTCACGGTCACCGCTTCGGCGACCGGGGCCTCGGGTCGGGTGAGGAGGGTGGTGAGGGCCGAGGTGAACCCGCGCAGGATCGCCTGGGCGCTCTCCTCCCGGAGCAGCTCACCGTCGTAGATCAGGTTGAAGCGCGGGCGGCCGTCGAGGGCGCGCTCCACCACCAGGGTCAGCGGGTAGTGCGGGGCGCCCTCGTTGACGAGCTCCGTGATGGCGAGGGTGTCGCCGGGCCGCCGCAGGCTCTCGACCTCGGTGGCCACGTCGAAGACGACCAAGGTGTCGAAGAGAGAACCGGCGTCGGCCTGCCGGCCGATCCTCGCCAGTGAGACGTGCTGGTGCGGCAGTACCGCGCTCTGGTGTTCACGGACCGAGGTGAGCAGGTCCTGCGCGGTGGTGTCGTCGGACCAGCAGACGCGTACGGGAATGGTGTTGATGAACAGGCCCACCATGTCCTCGATGCCGGGCACATCGGCGTCCCGTCCGGACACCGTGGAGCCGAACACCACGTCCGTGCCGTGCAGGATGCCGCCGAGCGTCACCGCCCAGGCGCTGTGCACGGCCACGCTCAGCGGAACTCCGGCCGCGCGTGCGGCGGCGTCGATGTCGTCGTCCGGCTCCAGGGCGATGTCGGCGAACCGGTCGGACGGGGTGTGCCCTTCGGCGACCAGCGAGGGGCCGGGCAGTCCGGCGAGCTGCTCCCGCCAGACGCGGTCGCTCTCGTCGCCGTCCCGTGCCGCGAGCCATCCGACGTAGTCGGCGAAGCCGCCGCGCGGGTACACGGTCCCCGGCGCGTGGTATTCGGCCAGCAGCGCGCGGAGCAGCGGTGGCACGGACCAGCCGTCGGCGACGATGTGATGGACGGTCTGCACGAGGACGTCACGGCCGGGCCCGCCGCGGATCAGGGTGTATCGCATCAGCGGACCGGCTGCCAGGTCGAAGCCGGCTCGGCGGTCCCGCTCGGCGTAGGCGCGTATCTCGTCGTCGGTGATGCCGGGGCGGTCCAGGGTGCTGAAGGGCGCCCGCACGCCGCTCTCCAGTACGGAGACCACCCTGCCGTCGGCGAGGGCGACGAACCGTGCGGCCAGGTTCGGGTAGCGGTCGAGCAGCCGGGTGGCCGCAGCGGCGAGCCGGTCGGCGTCCACCTCGCCGCCCAGGGTGAGCAGTTGCTGCTCGACATAGGCGCCGGCCGAGTCGTCGTCGTAGACGGAGTGGAAGTACAGGCCCTCCTGCAACGGGGTCAGCGGCAGGACGTCCCGCAGCGCCGGACCGTCCAGGCTGTCCACGTCGGCCTGGGTGAGCGGTACGAGACCGAAGTCGCTGGGGGTGTGGCCGCCCTGGGGGTCGAGGGCGGCCAGGGCGGCGAGGGTGGTGCGGAAGTACCCGCCGAGGGTCGTGATGTCCTCGTCGGAGAACATCCCCTCGGGCCAGGAGATGGTGGTGACCAGCTCGTACTCACCGTTCGCGGCGGGTTCGGCGATCGCGTTGAACTCCAGGGGGCGCGGCAGCCGCATCCGCGGGTCACGCTTCTCGCCCAACTGCCCTGTGGTGCGCGCGAGTTGCCAGTCGACGGATGATCCCGCGTCGAAGCGGCCCAGGTAGTTGAACAGCACCTGCGGTGCCGGTGCGTCGAACTCGGTGTGGGTCAGGTGGCGCAGGGCACCGTAGGAGACGCCGTTGTCGGGGACCCTCGCGAGGTCCTCCTTGACGGCCTTGAGCGCGGCGATCAGATATTCGGGTGCGGTGAAGTCGCCGGCCGAGCCGGGGTCCACGGTCACCGGGAACAGGGTGGTGAACCAGCCCACGGTCCGCGCGAGGGCGGGCTCGAACCCGGCGGAGTCCGCCACGAACTGTCCTTCGCGCCCGTGGCCCTCCAGCTCGATGTGCGCGAAGGTCTGCTCCTGCCCCAGATCGCGTCGCCGGCGGGCGAGGGCGACGGCGAGTGCGGTCAGCAGTACGTCGTTGACACCGGCGTGGAACTTCGCGGGAAGCTCGCCCAGCAGTGCGGCCGTCACCTCGGGGCCGACCGTGACGGTCCGCAGCCGCTCGTTCGCGACGGTGTCGGTCTCGGACAGGGGGCGTCGGCCGACCGGCCGGTCCTCGCCTGGCAGGGGACGCCGGTAGTAGGAGCTGTCGGCGTCGAACGCGGCGCGCTCCAGCAGCTGTGTCCAGCGCCGGAACGAGGTGCCCACCGGGGGCAGTTCGACGGGTGTACCGGCGGTGTGCTGCCGCCAGGCGGTGGCCAGGTCCTCCATCAGGACCCGCCAGGACACACCGTCGGTGACCACGTGGTGGGCGACCAGGACCAGCTGTCGTGCCTCGCGGCGCCAGACGGCCCGCAGCATCACGCCGGCGTCCGGGTCCAGTGCCTCGGTGGCGAGCGCGACGCAGTCGTCGAGCGGCAGGTCGCTCTCCTGCCATCCGGCGGCGGTGTGCTGCGCCGCGGGGATGTCGAAGCTCCAGTACTCACCGCGTACCAGCCGGGCGCGCAGCATGTCGTGGTGCCGGACCACGGCGGTGAGGATCTCGTCGAGAGCGTCCCCGGTCAGGTCCGCCGGCGTGTTCAGGATGACGGACTGGACGAAGCCGTCGATCGCGTCGGTGGTCTCGCCGAGCCACTGCACGATGGGCGACCCGACGACCGTGCCGGTCGCCACGTCACCGTGGTCGGCGGCGGTGACCTCCTCACGGCTCGCGACCGCGGCGAGCGCGCCGACGGTGCTGTGGGTGAAGATCTGGCGGGCCGTGACATGGAGGCCGGCGTCGCGCAGGGCGCTCAGCAGGGAGATGGCGAGGATGCTGTCGCCGCCGAGTTGGAAGAAGTCCTGGTCGACGCCGACCTCGTCGAGCCGCAGCACGGACGCGACCGCCGCGCACACCGCGCGCTCGTCGTCGGTGGCGGGCCGAACGAGCGTGGCCGTCGTGAGGGCGGGTTCCGGCAGCGCGTTGCGGTCCAGCTTGCCGTTGGCGGTGAGCGGGAACTCGCTCAGCACGACGATGTGGGCGGGCACCATGTACTCCACCATGTGCGCGCCGGCCCACGCCTTGACCTCGTCGGCCCGCAGGTCCTCGTGACCGGCGGCCGGGATGACGTATCCGACGAGGTAGGTGCCGCCCGCCGTGTTCTTCCTGGCGACGACGCAGGTGTGCCGTACGCCGGGGTGTTCGGCGAGTCCGACCTCGACGTCCTCGAGCTCCAGCCGCATGCCGCGGATCTTGATCTGGTTGTCGACGCGGCCCAGGAAGTCCAGTGAGCCGTCCGGGGCGAACCGGGCGAGGTCTCCGGTGCGGTACAGCCGGGACCCGTCGTCCGCGAAGGGGTTCGCCACGAAGCGGGAGGCGGTCAGGCCGGGCGCGTTGACGTAGCCGCGGCCCAGGAGGAAGCCGCCGACGTAGAGTTCGCCGCCGACGCCGACGGGGACCGGGCGCAGTTCGTCGTCCAGGACGTACAGCTGGGTGTTGGGGTTGGCCTTGCCGATCGACGTCGACAGGCGTTCTGCTGCGCCCCGGTAGATGATGTGCGAGACACCGATCGTCGTCTCGGCCGGGCCGTAGCCGTGGTACATGGGGATGTCGAGCTTGGTGCGGAACCGCTCGTACAGCTCGGGGGTCAGCACTTCGCCGCCGCACCACACATGCCGCAGGCTGTCCAGCCGTCCGGTGTCGCCGGCGATCTCCAGCAGCACGTCCAGCATGGACGACACCAGATAGGTGAAGGTGACGCGCTGTTCGGCGATCACGCTCAGCAGATGGTGCGGGTCGCGTTCGCCGCCGGGCCGCAGCACCACCAGGCGGGCGCCGGACACCAGCGGCAGGAATATCTCGTTGATGGAGATGTCGAAGGACAGCGGTGCCTTGAACAGCGAGGCGTCGTCGTGTCCGAAGCCCAGGATCTCCTCGACCTGCCACAGCAGGCGCTCGCTGATCGCCTCGTGCCGGATCATCGCGCCCTTGGGCCGGCCGGTCGACCCGGACGTGAAGATGACGTAGGCGAGGGCGTTGCCGTCCACCGCCACGCCGGTGCCGTGTGCCTGGTGGGAGCCGAAGCGCCAGTCGGCCAGGTCGACGGCCACGGCCGCCGGTTCGCCCGGCGCGCTCTCGCCGGTGTCGTTGAGCTGGAGGACGACTCGGGCGTCCTCGATGACCACGGCCCGGCGCGCGGCCGGCCACTGCGGGTCCAGCGGTACGAAGGCGCAGCCTGCCTGAAGCACACCGAGCAGACCGATCACCATGTCGGCGGAGCGGCCGAGGGATATGCCGACGACCTGTTCGGCGGTGAGGCCGCGCTCGATCAGATGGTGCGCCAACTGGCTGGAGAGTTCGGCGGCTTGACGGTACGTCAGTGACCGGTGCTCGTCGACGACGGCGACGGCGTCCGGCCGGTTCCGTGCCTGCTCGTGGAACATCTCCACGATGGTCGGGCGGACCCGGTCGGCACGGGTGTCGTTCCACCGGGCCAGGGCTTGGAGCCGGGCGGCGGCCCCGGACGGGCCGATGGTGCAGAGGGGGCGGTCCGGGAAGTCGGCCAGATCGTCGAGCGCGAGTTGCGCGTCGTCGATGTCCACCCCTCCCGGAACGCTGATGCTCCGGCCGTCCGGCCCGACCTGCCAACCGCCGGGCGCGGCCCCGCCGTTGTCGGCCCATCCGAGGACGTCCGCGAACAAGGTGCCCGGCGTGAGGTCGATGCCCTCGCACCCCTGCCCGGCCGCCCAGTAGGCCAGCCCGATGGCGCATGCTTCGGTGATGGTCCGGTCGGAGTAGTCGCTGGTCCGCCCGCGTACGTCGGCCAGGCGAGCGGGAGAAAGCCGTACGAGACGAGCGCTCGGTTCCATCATCGAAGACTCAGCACCCTTTCAAGGAAACGAAAGCAAGCCCAACTTAGCCTAGGCTTACCTAACTACCCTCGCGCCATGCCTGCCACAGCCGCGCATACCGGCCGCCCAGGGCCACCAACTCCTCGTGAGTCCCCTGCTCGACGACGCGGCCCGCGTCCAGGACGGCGATCCGGTCCGCCGCCATCGCCTGGGTCAGCCGGTGGGCCACGAACAGGGTGGTCCGGCCCGCGCAGGCGGCGAGCACCGCTCGTTCCAGCTCGGCGGCGCCTTCGCTGCCGGCCTCGGCGGTCGACTCGTCGAGCACCACCACGGGCGACCGGGCCAGCACCAGCCGGGCCAGGGCGATCTGCGCGACCTTGGTGACGTCCACGCGCTCACCGCCCTCCCCGACCGTGGTGTACAGCCCGTCCGGCAGCGCCTCCACCCATGCGTCGGCGCCCACCGTGCGCAGGGCGTCCATCAGTTCGGCGTCGGTGGCGTCCGGCGCGGACAGCCGCAGATCGTCGGCGAGCGGCCCGGAGAACACATGCGTCTCCTGCGTCAGAATGCTCACCACGGCACGCGCACCGGCCTCGTCCAGTTCCGCGAGGTCGGTCGGCCCGATCCGCACCGACCCGGACTGCGGAGTGCCGATGCCCGCGATCAGCGCGGCCAGGGTCGTCTTGCCCGCACCCGTCGCCCCGACCAGCGCGAGGGAGCCACCGGCCGGGATCGTCAGGTCGACGTCCCGCAACACCGGTTCGTCGGCGCCGGGATAACGGAACGTCAGCCCCCGCACCGTCACCGGATACGAGGCGCCGTCGGCGGGCGCGACGTCCGGGTCGCCCACCAGCCGGGCCTCGGTCTCCTCACCCAGGACCCCGACCAGCCGGGTCAGACTCGCGCCCGACTTCTGCGCCTCGTCGAAGGTGAACATGATCAGGCCCAGCGGGGTGAACAGCCGGTGGAACAGCAGCGGGGCCGCCGACACCTCGCCGAGGCTGGCGGCGCCGGCCTCCAGCAGGGCGTAGCCGACCAGCAGGATCAGTACGAGCCCGATGAACTCGGCGCGGTTCTCCCGGCCGACGAAGCGCCCGAAGAATCGGAACACCTCGATCCCGAGGTCGCGCACCCGCCACGACTCCCGGGTGACCTTGTCACGGAAGTCCTCCTCCAGGCGGTACGCCCGGACGGTGTCGATCCCGTTCAGGCCGCTGATCAGCGCCTGCGCACGGTGCGCCTGGGCCACCCGCTGCTTCTGGTAGAGCGGCGCGGACCGGGGCAGGTACCAGCGCAGGGCCAGCGCGTAGGCGGGCAGCGCGCCGGCGCCGGCGAGGCCGAGCCGCCAGTCCAGGCCGAACATGCCGGCCGTGGCGATGGCGACGAGGACTCCCGCCGAGAACACGGTGGGGACGGCCGTACGGATGCCCTTGGAGATGACGGCCACGTCGTCACCGACCCGGGAGAGCACGTCTCCGCGGCCGACCTCCTCGATCCGGGCGCTGGGCATCCCCAGCACCGCCCGGACGGCGCCTTCCCGCAGCCGGGCGAGCAGATCGGCGCCCAGCCGGCCGATCAGATAGGTCGACACCGCGGTGGCCGCCGCGCCGAGCAGCGCGGCGGCTCCCATCAACACCCCGATGGTGACCAGGATCGAGCGCGATTCGCCCTCGACCACCGCGTCGACCACCTGGCCGAGCAGCAGCACGGGGAGCACCTGGAGCGCTGCTCCCGCCACCGTGGTGAGCACGGTGGCGGTCGTCAGCCAGGGCACCTCGCGGCAGTGCGCCGCGACCCATCGGGTGGCCTCGCGTCCGGTCGCCGTACGCAGGGCCGCCGGGGCGATGCGGATGTCGGTCGCGCTCACACCGCACCCTGGGCGGGTCGAGGACAGGACATGGTGACGGTCATGCTCAGCCGGCCGCGGACTTGACGAGCTCGTCGACCGCGTACGGCATCGACAGCAGCGTGCCCTGGGAGATGGCGGCGCCGACCGCCGGGCCCTCGCTGTCCAGCAGGTAGGAGACGTTGCCCTTCTTCACGGCGTCCAGGTTGGCGAAGAGCTTGAACTTCTTCAGCGCCTCGGTGTCCGCCTTGTCGTTGATGACGAAGATGTGGTCGACGTCGACCAGGTCGACGCGCTCGGGCGAGAGCTTGGTGTAGAAGCTGCCGTCGGCGACCTTGTCGATCTCGGTCTGGTACTTGAAGCCGATGCCCGACACCAGGCGTCCGCGCACATCGGTGGAGGTGAACGGGGCCACCGAGTTCTCGTACCAGGACAGCGCGACGGCGGTCTGGTTCGCGAACGCCGGGTGGTCCTTCTTGGCCTTGTCGAGCTTGCCCTGGATGTCCTCCACCATCTGCTCGCCCTCCTCGGCCTTGCCGAGTGCCTTGGCGATGTGCAGGGCGTTGTCCTGCCAGGGGGCGCTGAACGGCTCCTTCTCGGCCTTGGTGCGGGCC
The DNA here is from genome assembly GCF_043673425.1 of Streptomyces sp. M41. Classification (NCBI taxonomy): domain Bacteria; kingdom Bacillati; phylum Actinomycetota; class Actinomycetes; order Kitasatosporales; family Streptomycetaceae; genus Streptomyces; species Streptomyces sp. M41. The sequence continues at coordinate 19,866 of NZ_JBIMKE010000006.1, forward strand.
ACCGTCGGCGCGATCTTGGAGAGCTTGTCGTAGCCGGCCTGGTCGATCTCGGAGTAGACCGCGACGATCAGGTCCGGGCGCAGGGCGGCGATCTTCTCGTAGTTGGGGCCGGAGTCACCGTTCTTCATGATGACTTCGGGCTTGGTGTCGCCCCACTTGTCCTTCACCCAGGGCCACTGGGTGTTGATGTCGGGGCTCTGGCCCGCCGGGTTCGGATACTGGTCGGTCATGCCGACGGGCTTGATGCCGAAGGCGAGGATGGTCTGGTCGTCGGTGTAGCCGACGGAGACGACCCGCTCGGGGGTCTTGGTGATCTCCGTGGTTCCGAACGCGTGCTCCACGGTGACCGGGAAGGCGCCGGCCGCGGCGGTCGAGTTGCCGTCGCTCGCCTTGTCCGTCGAGTCCGACTCGGAGCCGCACCCCGCGAGGAGTCCGGCACCGAGCGTCGCGGCGGACAGCAGCGCCGCCACCCGCCGCCAGGGCGTCGTACGCGTCGTTCTGTGGAGGAGCATCCGAGAATCCCCTTGCTTGTCGCGCTGTGAGCGCCCTGTCTGAGGGCAGGCAAACGGTATCGCAGCTGGATAAGGTTAGCCTAGCCTAATATTTATAACTTTATGGGGAACTAGGCGAGTTGAACGTGAGTGCGACCGATCGGCACGATCAGCGGCCGGTCGCCCACGGGGTCGTCGATCACCTTGGCGCGCAGTCCGAACGCCTCGTGCAGCAGCTCGGCCGTGATCACGTCACGCGGGTGCCCCTGCGCGAGGACCGAGCCGCCCCGCATCACGACGAGGTTGTCGCTGTAGCGCGTGGCCAGATTGAGGTCGTGCAGCACCATGACCACGGTGCGGCCCGACTCGTGCAGGTCGTTGACCAGGTCGAGCACCTCGACGGCATGTGCCAGGTCCAGGTAGGTGGTCGGCTCGTCCAGCAGCAGCAGATCGGTGCCCTGGGCCAGCGTCATCGAGATCCACACGCGCTGCCGCTGCCCGCCGGACAAGGTGTCGACCGGACGGTCGGCCAGATCGGCCACGCCGGTCATGGCCAGCGCACGCTGGACGACGTCGGCGTCGTCCGAGGACCACTGCCGCAGCCAGCTCTGGTGCGGATGACGCCCCCTGGCGACCAGGTCGGCCACCGTGAGCCCGTCCGGCGCGACCGGCGCCTGCGGCAGCAGGCCGAGCTTCTTCGCCACGTCCCTGGTCCGCAGCTTGGCGATGTCGTCACCGTCGAGGACGACCGACCCCTTGGCCGGCTTGAGTAGCCTCGACATGGTCCGCAACAGGGTCGATTTCCCACAGCCGTTGGGGCCGATGATCGTGGTGATCACGCCGGGCGGTATCGCCACGTCGAGATCGTCGATGACGGTGCGAGCGCCGTACCCGACCGTGACGCCCCTGGCTGCCAGCCGCGAGGCGTCGTCGACCGCGGACTCCACCCCGGTGATGGACTGAGTGACCACAAGGCCCCCTTGTTCAGACTTGCCGACTTCTGGACCGGCTATCTGCGATTGGCCCGCACCAGCAGATAGACGAGGAAGGGACCGCCGATCGCCGCGGTGACCACGCCGACCGGGAGACCGATGGGAAGTGCCGTACGCGCGACCAGGTCGGCGCCGATCAGCAGCAACGCGCCCACCAGGGCGGAGGCCACCAACGGCGGCGTGGGACAGCGGGCCAGCCGCATCGCCACCTGGGGCGCCACCAGCGCGACGAACGGCACGGGACCCGCCGCGCTCACCGCCACGCCGGCCAGCAGGACCGCGCACAGGAGCAGCACCGCCCGCACCGCAGTGAACCGCACGCCGAGGCCCGCGGCGACGTCGTCGCCGAGGTGCATGGGCTTGAACTGGAAGGCCACGACCGCCACGACGACCAGGAGGGCGAGCGTGCCCCACAGCGCCACCCACACCTCGTTCCACTCCCGGCTGTCCAGCGAGCCGACCAGCCAGGCCTGGGCCTGCGCCACGTCCCTGATGTCGGCCGTGGCCAGCAGCCAGGTCGTGATCGACTCCATCACGGCGCTGACCGAGATGCCGATGAGGATGAGCCGCAGGCCCTCGACCCCGCGCCGCCAGGCCAGGAAGTAGACCAGCAGCCCCGTGCCGAGACCACCCGCCAGGGCCGCCGCGGACAGGCCGACGGAGTCGACGATCGCCGCGGCCGTCCCGCCCGACACCGTCACCAGGAACACCGCGGTCGCACTGGCGCCGCTGGTGATCCCCAGGATGTCCGGACTGGCCAGCGGATTGCGCGCGATGGACTGGGTGATCGCCCCGGACACCCCGAGCGCGACGCCCACGACGAGGCCGGCCAGCGCCCGCGGCATCCGCAGATCCATGATCACGAACTCGTCGACCTGCTCGCCCCGGCCGAGGAGAGTGGCGACGACCTGCGGCAGACCGATGGGGAAGTCCCCTACGCCGATGGACAGGCAGAAGACCAGGAAGGTCGCCGCCGCCAGCAGCAGGGTGACCAGGACGACCCAGGGCCGCCACACGAAGGACAGGCCCCCGAGCCGTACACCCGGCGTCAGCGACGGCTCTGCCTCGACCGCGTCCGACTTCACGTCCGCCCCGCCCGGCTGCACGTCCGCCCCGTCCGCCTTCACTTCCGCCCCACTCATGCGTTCTTGAACTTTCCGCGCCAGACCAGCACCGCGAAGAAGGGCGCGCCGAGCAGGGCGACGAGCACTCCGGCGTCCAACTCGCCCGGCCGCACCACCAGTCGGCCCACGATGTCGCAGACCAGCAGGACGACGGCGCCGAGCAGACCGGCGTACGGCACGAGCCAGCGGTAGTCCGGCCCGGTCAGGTAACGGGCCACATGGGCCACCATCAGGCCGAGGAACGCGATCGGCCCGCACGCCGCCGTGGCCGCGCCGGCCAGGAGGGTGATCGCGGCGATGCCGACGGTCCGGGTCAGCGCGATGTTCACGCCGAGGCCGCGCGCCACGTCGTCACCCAGGTTGAGCAGATTGACCGACGGCAATGTGGTGAGCGCCAGCACCAGCCCGGCCACGATGAACCCGGTCACCGGCCAGATGACGTCGAATCCGACGCCGGCCACCGAGCCCGAGTTCCAGAACCGCAGCGCGTTCAGCGACTGCTGGTCCGACAGCGCGACGGCCACGGTCATCGCCGCGAGGAACACCGTGACTCCCTGGCCGGCCAGGGCGAGCGTCAGCGGATTGCCGGCGCCGCGCCCGAGGCTCGCCAGCCCGAAGACCACGACCCCGGAGAGTCCCGCCCCGAGGAAGGCGAACCAGATGTACTGGAAGGGGTTAGAGAGCCCGAACACCGCGATCACCGTCACCACCGCGAAGGAGGCGCCGGCGTTCACCCCCAGCAGTCCGGTGTCCGCGATCGGGTTGCGCGTGTACCCCTGGATCAGCGCGCCGCCGACGCCGAGGGCGATGCCGGCCACGATCGCGAGCACCGTGCGGGGCACCCGGACCGTCTGCACGATGAGCCTGATCTCGGTGAGCCGTTGGTCCGGCTCCGGTGCCGCGAACAGCCCGTGCCACACCTCGGCGGGACTGAGCGCGCGCGCACCGACCGCCAATGACACCGCCCCCGCGGTCACGAGGAGCACCGCGAGGATGCCCAAACCCACAACCCGACGTCTACGGGCCCCAGTTGCGGCCTTGGACGCGGGGCGATCCAGTGCAGTCGTGCCCATGTGGACGTACGTTATCCCTTTGATCAGTGCCGCCACGCCCGCCGAGCGGGATTCGCCGGGCGAGGCGTGGCGATGCGGGCGGCCGAACAGGGGGCGGACTACCGTGCGGTGCTGCCGGTCCCGTCGACGACCGTGCGGGCCCCGTCCGGTGCGGACTCGGCACCCCGGCCGAGGAGCGAGTCGAGGATCTCGCCGACCCTGATGGCCGTGTTGGACAGCAGGGACGACGTGATGCCGTGGGTGTGCTCCGTGCCGCCCTGGAGGTAGATGCCGCAGCGCAGACCGGGGTCAGTGGCGATGCGGTAGTCGCGCTCGACACGGACACGGCCCTCCTCGTCGCGCAGGCAGCGGTCGGCCACCTCGCCGAGCAGACCGACGGGGTCGGCGGGGCTGTAACCGGTGGCGAAGACCACGACGTCGGCGTCCAGGAAGGTGTCCTCACCGGTGACCAGGGAAGTGACGGTGGCCCGTACCTTGTCCGGGGTCTCCTTGACGTCGGTGAGCCGGGAGACGTTGAGGAAACGCAGGCGCTCGGTGCCGAGGACCTTCTCCTGGTACATCTGCCGGTACAGGTCGTCGATGAGGTCGATGTCCACCACTGAGTAGTTGGTGTTGCCGTGGTAGTCCATCAGCCGGCGTTTGACGTTCTCCGGGGCCTTGAAGTACTCGTCGACGGCCTCGGGGTCGAAGATGCGGTTGGCGAAGCTGCTGTCGTCGGCGGGGCTGTAGCCGTAGCGCGAGAAGACGGCGCAGATCTCGGCCTGCGGGAAGCGGCGGTGCAGATAGGCGACGTTCTCGGCGGCGCTCTGTCCGGCACCCACGACGACGAACCGGGAGGGCGAGGTGCCCGTCAACTCGTCGACCCTCGCGAGCAGTTCGGAGTTGTGCCAGAGGCGGTCACCGCGCTCCACGCCCTCCGGCATCAGGGGGCGCAGGCCGGTGCCGAGGACCAGGTTGCGGGCCCGGTGGACGGCGAGCCCCTCCGCCGAACGGACGGTCACATCCAGGTACTCCACCACTCCGTCGCGCACGACGGGCATGACACCGACGACTTCATGGCCGTAGGAGACCATGTCGTCGACCTTCTCCGCGGCCCACTCGAAGTAGTCGTGGAACTCGACCCGAAGCGGGAAGAGGTTCTTGTGGTTGATGAAGTCGATCAGCCGGCCCTTGCTCTGGAGATAGCACAGAAAGCTGTACTCGCTGGCCGGGTTCCGGAGCGTCACCAGGTCCTTCAGGAAGGACACTTGCATGGTCGCGTCGTCGATGAGCATTCCGCGGTGCCAGCCGAAGCGTGGCTGCTGCTCGAAGAAGTGAGCGGTGACCGCTTCCTGCCTGCCGACGCGCGCGTTGTGCTCGCTGAGCGCGATCGCCATGGCCACGTTGGACGGGCCGAAGCCGATTCCAATGAGGTCGTGGATCAAAGGGGCGTCGCCAGGACGAGCCTGTGCCATGTCACTCCCATCGTGCGGCGGCCACCCGTGGAGGAGGGCAGCCGTTGGTCGAGCATCGGGAAGTACGGAAGATGGGCACGCCGAACAGCCACGGCCCAAAACTTAGGTAAGGCTAAGCTCATCCGGTGCGCCTGTCTAGGGACAAAACGGACAGCTCGGGTGAGGGGGGCGGCTCAACGCGCCTTCCGGCGGGCCCCGTTGACCACTTAGGTAAGCCTTGCTTTACTGATCACGGCCAATCCCTGTCTCGAGGAGGATCCCCATGCGGGTCGTCATGTTCGGCTACCAGACCTGGGGGCACCGCACCCTGCAAGCCCTCCTGGACTCCGAGCACGACGTGGTCCTGGTCGTCACCCACCCCAAGAGCGAGCACGCCTACGAGAAGATCTGGAGCGACTCGGTCGCCGACCTCGCCGAGGAGAACGGCGTACCGGTCGTCATCCGCAACCGCCCTGACGACGACGAACTGTTCGCGCGCCTCAAGGAGGCCGATGCGGACATCATCGTGGCCAACAACTGGCGCACCTGGATTCCGCCGCGCATCTTCGACCTGCCGCGCCACGGCACACTGAACGTGCACGACTCACTGCTGCCCAAGTACGCGGGCTTCTCCCCGCTGATCTGGGCGCTGATCAACGGCGAATCCGAAGTGGGCGTCACCGCGCACATGATGAACGACGAGCTGGACGCCGGTGACATCGTGCGCCAGGAGGCCGTGCCGGTCGGACCGACGGACACGGCCACCGACCTCTTCCACAAGACCGTCGACCTCATCGCCCCGGTCACCATCGGCGCGCTCGACCTCATCGCCTCCGGGCAGACCGAGTTCACCAAGCAGGACCGCTCCCAGGCCAGCTTCTTCCACAAGCGGTCCCTGGAGGACAGCCGCATCGACTGGACCTGGCCCGCGGCGGACCTCGAGCGCCTGATCCGCGCCCAGTCCGAGCCGTACCCCAGCGCCTACACCTTCCACAAGGGCAAGCGGCTCGAGGTGCTGGCCGCCGTCGTCTCCGAGGGGCGGTACGGCGGCACGCCCGGCCGCATCTTCTACCGCGAGGGCGAGGGCGTGGTGATCGTCGCCGGCGCCGACGCCCGCACCGGCCGCAACCACGGCCTGGCCATCACGCGCGTACGGACGGAGGAGGGGCAGGAGCTACCCGCCGCCGAGTACTTCACCACCATGGGCGGCTATCTGACCACCCGCCCCTGACCAACCGGCCCTGAATCACCCGGCCCCCAACCACCCGGCCATGACGCGCCCGCGCTTCCCGCCCGCGCTTCCGACACGTTCGAACGCGTCGGCCCCGGTACGGTCCCGGGACCGACGAGGCGTCGCCGCCGTAGGGACCATCGACGGTCCCTACGGCGGCGTTCGCCATGAAGCGCCGAGAGCGGCGAGAGCCCGGAGGCCGACCGCCCCCTGCCCGCACCCTTCCGCACCCTTCGACGGCAGATCCACCTTGCCCCGGCACGCGACCCCGCCTAGCCTGAGTTTGTGCCGGAAATAAACAAAGCCCGTACGCACAGCGTCGTGCCGGGCACCAGCAGCGATCTCACCCGTCTCCGCATCGCCCTCACCGTCTTCTTCGCCCTCGACGGCTTCCTGTTCGCCGGATGGGTCGTCCGGATCCCGGCCGTCAAGGAGCAGACCGGCGCCTCCGCCGGCACCCTCGGCCTCGCCCTCCTCGGCGTCTCCGCCGGCGCGGTGGTCACGATGGTGCTCACCGGGGGCCTGTGCCGGCGCTACGGCAGCCACCAGGTCACCGTCGTCTGCGCCGCACTCCTCTCCCTCAGCGTCGCCCTGCCCCCGCTCACGCACTCCGCACTCGCGCTCGGCTCGGTGCTGCTGCTCTTCGGTGCCGCGTACGGCGGGATCAACGTCGCCTTCAACAGCGCCGCGGTGGACCTGGTCACCGCCCTGCGCCGGCCGATCATGCCGAGCTTCCACGCCGCCTTCAGCCTCGGCGGCATGGTCGGCGCGGGCCTCGGCGGACTGGTCGCGGGGGCCCTCTCCCCCGCCCGTCATCTGCTGGGTCTCGCCGTGCTCGGGCTGGTGGTGACCGCGTTCGCCGGGCCCACACTGCTGCGCCAGGAACCGCCCGCACCCTCAGGCCCCGCCCGTACCGGGAGCGGAGCTCCGCGCCGCCTCGACCCGCGCACCCGCGGACTGGTGATCATCTTCGGCCTCATCGCCCTGTGCACCGCGTACGGCGAGGGCGCCATGGCCGACTGGGGCGCCCTCCACCTCGAACAGGACCTCGACGCCTCCCCCGGCGCCGCCGCCCTCGGCTACTCCTGCTTCGCCCTGGCCATGACGATCGGCCGGCTCACCGGTACGACCCTGCTCGAACGGCTCGGTCACGGCCGTACCGTGGTCGCGGGCGGCGCGACCGCCGTGGCCGGGATGGTGCTGGGCTCGCTCGCGCCCTCCCTGTGGGCGGCGCTGCTGGGCTTCGCGGTGACCGGGCTCGGGCTCGCCAACCTCTTCCCCGTGGCCGTCGAACGCGCCGGCGCCCTCGCCGGATCCAGCGGCGTCGCGATCGCCTCCACTCTCGGCTACGGCGGCATGCTCCTGGGCCCGCCCGCCATCGGCTTCATGGCCGAGTGGTCCTCCCTGTCCGTCGCCCTCCTCAGCGTCGCCGCGCTGGCGGCGATCGCCACGCTCATCGGAGTCGCGACCCGACGCGCGGCCGTGCCCCCGGCGGGCTGACCGGGCGCCCCGTTGTGGGCCGTCGGGGCGGTGCGCATGATGGCCGGATGGCGCGACTCCACGACATCGTGATCGACTGTGCCCGCCCCGCCGCCACCGCCCGGTTCTGGGCCGCCGCCCTCGACGGATACACCGTCGCCCGGTACGACGACGCCGAGCTGGCACGGCTGCGCGCGCAGGGCATCACCGACCCGGAGGACGATCCGACGGTCCTGGTGGAGTCGCGCGGCGGCCCCAGGCTGTGGTGCCAGCTCGTGCCGGAGCCGAAACGCGCCAAGAACCGTCTGCATCTGGACCTGGTCGCGGACGCCCCGGAGACCGAGCTCGGCCGCCTCGTCGGACTCGGCGCGAGCGTCCTGGCCCACCACGACGACCACTACGTCCTGGCCGATCCGGAGGGCAACGAGTTCTGCTTGTTCGCGCTCCAGGTGTGAGCCTGTGGGCCCGCCCAGGACGAGGACGCCCCGGGCCGAGGCGGCTGCCGCCCCCGGGCGCCCCGGCGCCCTTCAGGCCCACTCCGTCCGGCACACTCACCTACATGGAGACAGCCGAGTACGTTCGAACCCTGGACCGCGAAGGTCTGTTGCTGGCCGGGGCCGCCGAGGAGGCCGGGGCGGACGCCAAGGTGCCTACCTGCCCCGAGTGGCAGGTGCGGGACCTGCTGCGGCACACCGGCATGGTGCACCGCTGGGCGGCGACGTTCGTCGCCGAGGGGCACACCTCGTACCACCCCGACGGCGGCCTGCCCGACCTCGACGGTGCCGAGTTGCTCGCCTGGTTCCGCGAGGGCCACCGCCATCTGGTCGGCACGCTCGCCGACGCCCCCGCCGACGTGCGGTGCTGGCATTTCCTGCCCGCCCCGTCGCCGCTCGCGTTCTGGGCACGCAGGCAGGCCCATGAGACGGCCGTCCACCGCTTCGACGCGGAGGCGGCACGCGGCGGGGAGCCGAGCGGGATCGACGCCGCCTTCGCCGCGGACGGCATCGACGAATTGCTGTGCGCCTTCCACGCCCGCCCCAAGAGCCGGGTCCGCAGCGCCGATCCCCGGGTGCTGCGGGTGCGGGCGACCGACATCGAGGACGCGGTGTGGACGGTACGGCTGTCGCAGGAGCCGCCCGTGGCGGAGCGCACCGACGCCGGACAGGCCGACTGCGAGATCGCCGGGCCTGCCGCACAGCTGTATCTCTCGCTGTGGAACCGGCTGCCCTTCCCGCAGGTGACGGGCGACGACTCTCTCGCCGCACTGTGGCGGGACAACTCCGGCGTCACCTGGAGCTGATGCGCTCGCCGGCGCCGGACTCCGGGGCCGTGCCGCTCAGTTCGCCAGCATCCTCGTCAGCACCGCACGCTGCACGGGCAGTACCTCGCCGTGCAGCGTGCGCCCCTTCCCCGTGAGCGCCACCTTCACGCCCCGACGGTCCTCCGGGCACATGCCGCGCTCGACGAGTCCGTCCTTCTCCAGCCGTGCGATCAGCCGCGACAGCGCGCTCTGGCTGAGATGGACGCGCTCGGAGATCTCCTGGACGCGATAGGCGCAGGAGCCGCCTGCCAGTACGTCGAGGACCTCGAAGTCGCTGGCGCACAAGCCGTGTTGCTGTAGCGCACGGTCGAGTTCGCACTGCGTGCGCGCATGCAGCGCCAGCATGTCCCGCCACTGGTCCACGAGCGCCTGCTCGGCCTTCTTCGCCGCCATGGGGCGCACCGTAGCAGAAATCGACGTTTGTTGCACCGGCATTAAATGCACTTGCATTTCATGCATACGCATGTACTGTCCTCGGCATGACCTCTCCGCTCACCCGTCCCGCGGCCCCCTCGACGGAGGTTCGCTGGACCCCTCGGCTGTGGGGCACCCTGCTGGTGCTCTGCGCCGCGATGTTCCTGGACGCGCTGGACGTGTCGATGGTCGGCGTCGCCCTGCCGTCCATCGGTGCCGACCTGGGCCTGACCACCTCGACCCTCCAGTGGATCGTCAGCGGCTACATCCTGGGCTACGGCGGCCTGTTGCTCCTCGGCGGACGCACCGCCGACCTGCTGGGCCGACGCCAGGTGTTCCTGATCGCCCTGGGTGTCTTCGCGCTCGCCTCCCTGCTCGGCGGGCTCGTGGACTCGGGTCCGCTGCTGATCGCCAGCCGTTTCATCAAGGGTCTGGCCGCGGCGTTCACGGCGCCCGCCGGGCTGTCCATCATCACCACGACCTTCGCCGAGGGCCCGGTGCGCAACCGCGCCCTCGCGATCTACACCACCTGCGGCGCGACCGGCTACTCGATGGGGCTGGTCTTCTCCGGCCTGCTCACCGAGGCCAGTTGGCGGCTCACCATGCTGCTGCCGGCGCCGGTGGCGCTGATCGCGCTGGTGGCGGGCCTGAAGCTGCTGCCGCGCAGTGAGCGCGAACGCTCGGAGGGCGGTTACGACATCCCCGGGGCCGTCCTCGGCACCGCATCGATGCTGCTGCTCGTCTTCACCGTCGTCGAGGCACCGGAAGTCGGCTGGGGTTCCGCCCGCACGGTCCTGTCGTTCGTCACCGTCGCCGTGCTGCTGGCCGCCTTCGTGGCCGTCGAGCGGCGCAGCCCGAGCCCACTGATCCGGCTCGGGGTGCTGCGCTCCGGGGCGCAAGTGCGGGCGCAGCTGGGCGCGTTGACGTTCGTCGGCAGCTACATCGGCTTCCAGTTCCTGGTCACGCTGTACATGCAGCAACTGCTGGGCTGGTCGGCGCTGCACACCGCACTGGCCTTCCTGCCGGCGGGCGCGCTCGTGGCGCTGTCGGCGACGAAGGTCGGGTCGGTCATCGACCGGTTCGGCACGGCACGGCTGATCACGATCGGGTTCGCCCTGATGGTCGCCGGCTATCTCCTCTTCCTGCGCATCGACCTCGACCCGGTCTACGCGGCGGTGATCCTGCCCACCATGCTGCTGGTCGGCTCGGCCTTCGCCCTGACCTTCCCCTCGCTCAACGTCCAGGCCACCAACGGCGTCGACGAGCACGAGCAGGGCATGGTCTCCGGGCTGCTCAACACCTCGGTCCAGGTGGGCGGAGCGCTGTTCCTGGCCGTCGTGACGGCCGTCCTGACGGCGAACGCGCCCGAGGAGCCGGCGTCCCCGCAGGCCGTCCTCGACAGCTACCTGCCCGCCCTCGTCGTCATCACGGTCATCGCCGTGGCGGGGCTGCTGATCTCGGTCACCGGCCTGCGCACCCGGCGCAGGCAGCAGACCGTCGTCGTCGCCAAGTCCACCGCGAAGGAGGCCGAAGCGGAGCCGGTGGCCACCCCCTAGGACCGTGTCCGATGTGCGCCCGGCGGGGCCTGCTTGCTCCGCCGGGCGCACGCCTGTTTCACTCCTGGAATGGAGAGTCACGGGGGACGGCGGAGCGGGGCCGAGCGGGACGCGATCACCGTCGAGATCGGGTACGCGCTGTGCAGCGCGGCGTTCGCGGCGGTGGTGATGTTCGCGGCGATCGCGGGTCCGGCGTTCGTCTTCGGCCTGTCGGGCGGCGTGCGCGAGACGCTGGTCGGTATGGGCGTCACGGTCGCCACCGTGCTGTTCTTCGCCCGTGTGGTGAGCGTGCTGGGGCGCTTCGGCCGGCGGGCTCAGCCCAGCCAGCCCGGCCGGACCAGCCCCGACTCGTAGGCCAGCACGACGAGTTGCGCCCGGTCCCGTGCGCCCAGCTTCACCATCGTTCGGCTGACGTGGGTCTTCGCGGTGAGCGGGCTGACCACCAGGCGGCGGGCGATCTCCTCGTTGGACAGTCCGATACCGACCAGCGCCATCACCTCCCGCTCGCGCTCGGTCAGTTCGGTGAGCGTGCCGGCCGCTGCGGGCTCCTTGGACCGGGCGGCGAACTCGGCGATCAGACGCCGGGTCACCCCCGGCGACAGCAGCGCGTCGCCCTCGACCACCGCCCGTACGGCGCGCAGGAGTTCCTCCGGCTCGGTGTCCTTGACCAGGAACCCGGAGGCGCCCGAGCGAATGGCCTCGAAGACGTACTCGTCGAGTTCGAAGGTGGTGAGCATGACCACCTTCACCTCCGCCAGCGCGCCGTCCTCGGTGATCCGCCGGGTCGCGGCGAGACCGTCCAGCAGCGGCATGCGGATGTCCATCAGCACCACGTCGGGCCGCAGTTCGCGTACCTTGCGCAGCGCCTGTTCGCCGTCGGAGGCCTCCCCGGCCACCTCGATGTCGGGCTGCGCGTCGAGCAGCGCACGGAAGCCAGCCCGTACCAGTGACTGGTCGTCGGCGAGCAGTACGCGGATCACCGGTCCTCCTTGACGTCGTCGCCCGGTTCGCCGACGGCGGCCTTGAGAGGCAGTTCGGCGAGCACGCGGAACCCGCCGTCGGCACGCGGGCCCGCCTCGATCGTGCCACCGAGCGCCGCGGCACGCTCCCGCATTCCGGCGAGTCCGTTGCCGCTGCCGCCCGCGTCGGCGCCGGTCGCGGGTCCGTCGTCGTCGATACGCAGCCGTAGCGTCGCCTCGTCACCGTCCTCGAGGTCTCCGTGCTCCAGGTCTCCGTACTCCAGGCGCACCCGTGCGTGCCGCGATTCCGAGTGGCGTACGACGTTGGTGAGGGCTTCCTGGACGATGCGGAACGCGGCGAGGTCCGTGCCGGGCGCCAGCTGGGGCGGATCGCCCACCACCTCGACCGTGAGGCCCGCACTCGCCGCCTGCTCCACCAGTTCCGGCAGCCGGTCGAGGCCGGGCGCGGGGGTGCGGGGCGCGTCGCCGGGGGTGCGCAGGGTGTCGAGGACCTGGCGGACCTCGCCGAGCGCCTCCTTGCTCTTGGCCTTGATGGTGGTGAGCGCCGAGCGCGCCTGCTCGGGGTCGGTGTCGAGGAGGGCGAGGCCGACGCCGGCCTGCACATTGATCACGCTGATGCTGTGCGCGAGGACGTCGTGCAGCTCCCGGGCGATGCGCAGCCGCTCCTCGTCGGCCCGGCGGCGCGCCGCCCGAGCCCGCTCGGCGCGTGCCTCGGCCCATTGCTCACGCTTGGTCCTGGCCAGCTCGGACACGGCCATGATCGCCGCGATCCAGGCGGCGATCACACCCTCCTGCGCCCAGGAGGCGGCCGGGTCCCCGGAGGGCGGCAGCCACCGGAACAGCCAGTGCGCGACCAGCGCGTGCCCGGCCCAGAACACCCCGACGGCCGCCCAGGCGGCCCGGCGGTGCCCGGCGACGATCGCGTTGAAGCAGGCCACGGCCACGGCCACGAAAACCGGCCCGTACGGATAGCCGGCGCCCAGATAGACGGTGGCGGCCACCGCCGTCCCGAACACGACGGCCGCCGGATAGCGCCTGCGCCACAGCAGCAGTCCCGACGCCACCAGCAGCAGAACGCGCGCGAAGAGGTCGAGAGGCTCCCGGTCGTCCAGCTGGCCCTCGGCCGCGTAGTGGGAGCCGACCATCACGAAGACCGTGATCAGCACGGTGGAGCGCCACGGCCAGGGGGCGCGCCCCTCGTCGTCCCAGTGATGCCACCACGACGGCCCGTGCCGCCACCACGCCGGGGGACCGCCGGCCCGGCGTCCCTGCTGCTCGTCCATGTCCGCCACGCTAGACGCGATGACCGGCGGGCGGCGTCACCCGCGCGTGGTGATCACGGCTACTCCCCGCGGAGTACGGCCCGGCCCCGCTCTGCTCGAACTCGACGAGCCCGAACGGCTGGGCCAGGAGGCGATGAGGGCCACGGCCCTCGCCGGAGGGAGGTCGGGGGCCAGATCGACGGCCATGCGCTCGGCCTCGGAGCGCATTTCTGCGGACAGGGGCGGTTCGACGAGGCAGGAGGCACGGTGGGCGCCGTCTGGAACTGATCCGGATGCCGGAGATGCCCCGGGCCGCCGTCGTCAGGAAGTGGCCTCGTCGGCCGCCGGGGCCGGGCGCCGGTCCATCGCGGTCAGGGCACGCTGGGCCATCGGGTGGGAGCGCACGAGCTCACCCAGCGACGACGAGCCGCGGGTGATGTCCTTGAAGGCCCTCCAGGCCGGCCGGAAACCGGTCAGCGCCGCGTGGAAGAGGCCGGGACGGCGCTCGAACACCGTCAGCAGCCGCTTGCCGACGCTCATCTCGACGCCGAGCCCCGCCTTGATCGCGAAGGCGTAGTTCAGAGCCTGGCGACGGGCGTCCACCCCGTCGTGCGCCTCGGCGATCCGCACCGCCCACTCCCCCGCGAGCCGTCCCGACCGCAGCGCGAACGAGATCCCCTCGCGGGTCCAGGGCTCCAGCAGGCCCGCCGCGTCCCCGCACACCAGCACGCGCCCGCGTGACAGGGGCGAGTCGTCGGCGCGGCAGCGCGTCAAGTGGCCGGAGGAGATGCTCGGTTCGAACCCGGCGAGCCCCAGCCGCCCGATGAACTCCTCCAAGTACCGCTTCGTCGCGGCGCCTTCACCGCGGGCCGAGATCACACCCACCGTCAGCGTGTCCCCCTTGGGGAACACCCAGCCGTAACTGCCGGGCATCGGCCCCCAGTCGATCAGCACCCGCCCCTTCCAGTCCTCGGCGACGGTGTCCGGAACCGGGATCTCCGCCTCCAGGCCGAGATCCACCTGGTCGAGCTTCACCCCGACATGTGCCCCTATCCGGCTGGCGCTGCCGTCCGCGCCGACGACGGCCCGCGCGAGCAGCGTCTCGCCGCCCTGGAGGACGACGGCGACGCTGCGCCGGTCCGGCACCGCCGAGCCGTGCTGCTCGACGCGCTGCACGGTGACCCCCGTACGCAGCTCGGCGCCCGCCTTCTGCGCGTGCTCGACGATCTGCTGGTCGAACTCGGGCCGGTTGATCAGCCCGAACAGCATCTGCTTGGAGCGGCGGGTCCGGGTGAAACGGCCGTTGTTGGAGAACGTCACCGCGTGCACGCGGTCCCGCAGCGGCAGCTCGAAGCCGGGTGGGAGGGAGTCGCGCGAGGGGCCGATGATGCCGCCGCCGCACGTCTTGTAGCGCGGCAGTTCCGCTTTCTCCAGCAACAGCACACGCCGCCCGGCGACCGCCGCCGCATAGGCGGCTGAGGCCCCCGCGGGTCCCGCGCCCACCACGACGACGTCCCACACCTGCCGCACGTCGTCCGCCGAAGAGTTCTCGCTGCTCACGATGGTCTACTGCTCCCGATCAAGCCGCCGTCCGCTGCTGTCCCCCGCATCCTACGGCGGGCCTCGTCGCAGGCCGCTGTGGGAGGATCACAGCACTCACAGGTACAACGTCGCACCCACAAGGAGCGTGCCCATGTCGTCGAATCCGGTCGCCGAGACCGTCGCCTCACTGATGCCCGCGGCGAAGGCGGAGCTCACGGAACTGGTGGCGTTCAAGTCGGTGGCGGACTTCGACCAGTTCCCGAAGAGCGAGAGCGAGGGCGCCGCCCGCTGGGTCGCGGACGCGCTGCGCGCGGAGGGCTTCGAGGACGTGGCCCTGCTGGACACCCCCGACGGCACCCAGTCGGTGTACGGCCACCTGCCCGGCCCCGAGGGCGCCCGGACGGTCCTGTTGTACGCCCACTACGACGTGCAGCCCCCGCTGGACGAGGCCGCCTGGAGCACCCCGCCGTTCGAGCTGACCGAGCGCGACGGGCGTTGGTACGGACGCGGATCCGCCGACTGCAAGGGCGGCGTGATCATGCATCTGCTCGCGCTGCGCGCGCTGAAGGCGAACGGCGGGGTGCCGGTGCATGTGAAGGTCGTCGTCGAGGGCTCGGAGGAGATGGGCACCGGCGGTCTGGAACGGTATGCGGAGCAGCACCCGGAGCTGCTCGCCGCCGACACCGTCGTGATCGGCGACGCGGGCAACTTCCGCGTCGGTCTGCCGACGGTGACCTCGACCCTGCGTGGCATGACCCTCATGCGGGTGCAGGTCGACACCCTGGAGGGCAACCTCCACTCCGGCCAGTTCGGCGGGGCCGCGCCGGATGCCCTCGGCGCCCTCATCCGCGTACTGGACTCGCTGCGCGCGCCGGACGGGTCGACGACGGTGGACGGCCTGACCGGCGAGTCGTCGTGGCCCGGGCTGCAGTACGAGGAGGAGCAGTTCCGCGCGGACGCCAAGGTCCTCGACGGTGTCCAGCTGATCGGTTCCGGTACGGTCGCCGACCGCATCTGGGCGCGCCCCGCCGTCAGCGTCATCGGCATCGACTGCCCGCCGGTCATCGGCGCCACGCCCTCCGTGCAGGCGAGCGCGCGTGCGCTGATCAGCCTCCGGGTTCCGCCGGGCGTGGACGCGGCCCGGGCGACCAAGCTGCTCCAGGCGCACCTGGAGGCGCACACGCCGTGGGGTGCCCGTGTGCAGACCGAGCAGATCGGTCAGGGCCAGCCGTTCCGCGCCGACACCAGCAGCCCGGCGTACCGGGCGATGGCGGACGCGATGGCGGCGGCCTATCCGGGCGAGGAGATGCAGTACGCCGGCAACGGCGGCTCGATCCCCCTGTGCAACACCCTCGCCGCCCTCTACCCGCAGGCGGAGATCCTGCTCATCGGCCTGAGCGAGCCCGAGGCCCGGATCCACGCCGTCAACGAGAGCGTGTCCCCGCAGGAGCTGGAGCGTCTCGCGGTCGCCGAGGCGCTGTTCCTGCGCAATTACGCGGCGAGTTGAGGGGCCCCGCCCGATGACGGGCCGGTGATCCGCCAGGAACGCCTCACCTGTTCGACGTGCAGCGGGCCGTCGCCCACCAGGGCGGCGGCCCGCAGGTGCGCGCACATCGAGGGGCCGCGTACGACGTCCGCTGATCCGGGGGCGTTCCCGGCCTGCGAGTGCCCGTACGACGGGCTGCGGCTCGCTCAGGACGGTGCCGGAATCCCTGCCTCCAGATAGAGCGCGGCCCCGCGTTCACGCGCCCGCAGCGCCCAGCGCAGCCGCTCGTAGCGCACCGGCGGCAGCAGGTCGGCGGCCTCGGCCTCCGTCACGAAGCGCCAGTCGCGCAGTTCGGGGCCGGGCAGCAGGAGGCGTTCGGCCTCGGTGGAGTGCAGCAGGCCGCCGTCGAAGAGCAGGCGCAGTCCGCCGTATCCGGGTGGCTTGGGCCGCTCCCAGTCGACGACGAGGAGGCGCGGTACGTCCTCCAGCCGTATCCCCGTCTCCTCCGTGACCTCCCGCATGCCCGCGCGCGCGGGCGCCTCGCCGGGTTCCACGACACCGCCGGGGAACTCCCAGCCGGGCTTGTAGGTGGGGTCGACGAGCAGCACGCGGTCCTGCTCGTCGAAGAGGAGGACGCCCGCGGCGACGGTCTCGGCGGTGGGCTCGGGCGTCTGCACGATGTCGCAGACCGGCACGGCCCCGCTGCCGACCGCCTCGGCGATCCGGGTGGCGGTCTCGAACGGCGTCAGGCCGCCGTTGTCGACGGGATGGGCGTCGGCGGTGAGCCAGGAGGCGAGCGCGGTGCGGTACGGCTCGATGTGGTCGTACGACCACTGCCGGCCCCGTATCTCGCCGTCGGACAGGTCCGATGGGATCTCCCGACCCGCTATTCGCTCGCGCAGGATCGTTTCCGCCGGGGCCAGGAGGATGTGCTGGACGGTGATGCGGCGAGCGGCGAGGCCGCCGAAGATCTCGTCCCGGTACTCCTGGCGCAGCAAGGTCATCGGGATCACGAGGGTCCCGCCGAGCTCGGCGAGCAGCGCGGCCACCGTGTCGATCACGAGACGTCGCCAGATCGGCAGGTCCTGGAAGTCACCGACCTCGGTGAGGTGTTTGGGCGGGAGCAGATGCGTGAGTGTTCCGCCGATGACCTCGGGGTCGAAGAGCGTGCTGTTCGGGATCAGCTCGATCAGTTCCCGTGCGGTGGTCGTCTTCCCCGCACCGAACGCACCGTTGATCCAAACGATCACGTTTCCCCCTCTTCTGTTGGCCCCCTGTGCCTTGCCCACTCCACCCTGCCACGGAAACCAGTTCCAGTTGAGGGCGCATGACAGCGGCGCCGGAGCCTCCCGCGGTGCGGGGGCTCCGGCGCCGTGTGGTCGTCGCGGTCGGGCGCTCAGCGCTTCTTCTTCCCGTGGGGGGCGTTGTTCACGGCCCGGTCCGTCTCGCGGTTGATGGCCTTGCCGACGGTGTTCAGAGCCTTGTCCACGTTCACCCCGGCGACATTGGTCTCACCGCCGGTGAGCTTGGTCGCTCCGTCGGCACCGGCGAGGCCGGCGCCGGGGAGGCCCGTGCCCGGGAGGGAGACGGCGGGCGCCGCGTCGGCGTGGGACGGGGTGACGGCCGCGACGACGAATCCGGTGGCCAGGGAGGCGATGGCAAGCATGCTGCGCTTCTTCATGACCGATTCAACTGAGAAACGCGGCGGGAGTCACGCCCGATTTCCGGACGTTCGGGACAGTGCCGGGCGGACGGGCCCGGACCGCTGCGCGTCGGACCCGCGCAGCCGCAGGCGCTGCGCGAGGTCCTCGGCAGCCTCCGGCCAGCTGCCGTACTCGAAGCCGAACCCTTCCTGAAGCAGCCGGCCCGGGACGACGCGCCGGCTCTTGAGCAGCAGCTCGGTGTCCGAGCGCAGCGCGAAGGCCCCGATCTCGGCCATCCACTTCGTCGCGGGCAACCCCAGGGGCATGCCCCACACGGAGCGCAGGGTCCGCATGAACGCGCGCTGCGGCAGCGGTTCGGGGGCGGCGAGGTTCACCGGACCGGTGATGTCGTCCCGGTCGATCAGGAACTCGACCGCGCGGACGAAGTCGCGGTCGTGGATCCAGGAGACGTACTGCGCGCCACCCGCGACCGGACCGCCGAGGCCGAGCCGCACCATGGCCAGCAGGACGTCGAAGACACCGCCGCGATCAGGGCTCATCACCATGGCGGAGCGCAGGGCGACCTTCCGGGTGTGCGGGGTGTCGGCTTCCTCCTGCGCCCGCTCCCAGGCCTTGGCGATCTCGATGCTGTACGCCCAGTAGTCCGGCACATCGGGCTCGTCGCCGCCGATGACGCCCGTCGCCTCGTCGTTCGGCGCGTCGAAACGGTGGGCGTAGACGGTGGCCGTGCTCATCTGGAGCCAGACCCGCGGCGGCCGGGCGGCGTTCGCGACGGCCTCGCCGACGACCCGGGTGGAACGCACCCGCGAATCCATCATGGCCTGCAGGTTGGCCTCGGTGTAGCGGCAGCTGACGCTGCGCCCGGCCAGGTTGATCACGATGTCGCTGCCGTCGATCACCTCGGTCCACGGCCCGGGCGTCTCGCCGTCCCAGTGGACCTCGCCGTCTCCCGTGGGCCGCCTGGTCAGTACCACGACCTCATGCCCCGCGGCTGTCAGCGCCCGCTTCAGGACGGAGCCCACCTGCCCGGTTCCTCCGGGGATCACTATCTTCATCGCACTCCCCCATCTCGTCGGGCACGAGCCTAGCGCAGCTATTGAACATGTTCAAAAAACAGTGGGGTGTGATCCATGACGCACGGCGCCGGGCACCGCCGAGACCGACGAAGCCCGGCAACCCGGCAACCCGGCAACCCGGCAACCCGGGGGAACGTTCCTGCCCGGGTCAGACCGTCGCCGCGTCCGCCCCCAGCGCGAGCGCGGCTGCCGCCGCCCCCACCAGACCGGCGTCCGTGCCCATCTGGGCCGGGGTGATCTCCAGGCGCTGGACGAAGGAGAGGGTGGCGTAGTCGTGGAGGGCCTTGCGGAGCGGCGTGAAGAGCACGTCGCCCGCCTTGCCGACGCCTCCGCCGATGACGGCGATGTCGATCTCGACGAGGGTCGCGGTGGCCGCGATCCCGGCCGCCAGGGCCCGCGCGGCTCTCTCGAAGGACGCGACGGCCACCGGGTCGCCGTCCCGTGCCGCGTCGGCCACCGCGGCGGCGGACGTGTCCCCGTCGGGGCCGGGCAGCCAGCCGTTGTCGAGCGCCCGACGCGCGATGTTGGGGCCGCTCGCGATGCGCTCCACACAGCCCCGCGAACCGCAGGGGCACGGGTCGCCGTCCAGATCGACACTGATGTGGCCGATGTGCCCGGCGTTGCCGGTCGGGCCCGGGTGCAGCCGGCCGCCCAGCACCAGACCGCCGCCCACCCCGGTGGAGACGACCATGCAGAGGGCGTTGTCGTGCCCCCTGGCCGCGCCCTGCCAGTGCTCGGCCGCCGTGATGGCCACGCCGTCGCCGATCAGCTCGACCGGCAGACCACCGGCCGCCGCACGGACCCGCCGGACCAGCGGATAGTCACGCCAGCCGGGCACGTTCACCGGACTCACGGTGCCCGCCGAGGCGTCCACCGGTCCCGCACTGCCGATCCCGAGGGCCGTGGCGCGCCCCCACAGGGGCGATACGGCGAGCTCGCCGACGACCTCCTCGACGGCCCGCATGACCGTCTCGCCGTCCTCCCGTGCCGGCGTCGCGCGCTGGGCCCGGACCACGATCGTGCCGCGACCGTCCACCAGCGCTCCGGCGATCTTGGTGCCGCCGATGTCGAGCGCAGCCACGAGGTCGGTGTGCATCGGTGTCAGTTCTCCCCGTCAACCATTCGGATCTCCCCGTCCACCACGGGAATTGGATGAGCCGGTCTCGCGGTGGGGGCGCAGGCCGGAGATTGCGGTCGACAGTGTCCCCTGGATCTGACAACGTTGTCCAGGGCCTATGCTCGACGCCACATCCTCATACAAACCCATGGCCGACGCATCCCCCGTGGACGACGACAGGACAGGACACCGCATCGTGCCCGAGACCATCCGCCGAACCGACCGCCCCGAAGACCGGGTTTCCGGGGCCCGCTACGGCAATCGTCCGACCATGAAGGACGTCGCGGCGCGTGCCGGAGTCGGTCTGAAAACCGTCTCGCGTGTGGTCAACGGGGAGCCGGGGGTCACACCGGAGACGGAGCGGCGTGTCCAGGAGGCCATCGACGCGCTGGGCTTTCGCCGCAACGACAGCGCGCGGGTGCTGCGCAAGGGCCGCACGGCGAGCATCGGACTGGTGCTGGAGGATCTCGCGGACCCGTTCTACGGGCCGCTGAGCCGGGCGGTGGAGGAGGTCGCCCGGGCGCACGGCGCGCTGCTCATCAACGGCTCCAGCGCCGAGGACCCGGACCGCGAGCAGGAGCTGGCGCTGGCCTTGTGCGCGCGGCGGGTGGACGGGCTGGTGATCATTCCCGCCGGTGACGACCACCGGTATCTGGAGCCCGAGCTCAAAGCGGGCGTGGCCACGGTGTTCGTCGACCGTCCGGCCGGGAAGATCGACGCCGACTGCGTGCT
The DNA here is from genome assembly GCF_043673425.1 of Streptomyces sp. M41. Taxonomy (NCBI): domain Bacteria; kingdom Bacillati; phylum Actinomycetota; class Actinomycetes; order Kitasatosporales; family Streptomycetaceae; genus Streptomyces; species Streptomyces sp. M41. The sequence goes on from NZ_JBIMKE010000006.1 coordinate 40,839, forward strand.
GTCCGACAACTTCGGCGGCGCCCGCGACGGCGTCGCCCATCTCATCTCCCACGGCCACCGCCGGATCGGCTTCATCGGCGACATGCCCCGCATCCACACGGCCGCCGAGCGGCTGCGCGGCTACCGGGCCGCCATGGAGGACGCGGGCATACCGGTGGAGGACGCCTGGATGTCCCTCGGTGTCACCGACCCGGAGCGGGTGCGCCGGGCGGCCGAGGAGATGCTCCGCGGCCCCTCCCCCGTCACCGCGGTCTTCGCGGGCAACAACCGGGTGACGGTCACCGTGATCCGGGTCCTCGCCGAACAGACCCGCCGGGTCGCCTTCGTCGGCTTCGACGACATCGAGCTCGCGGATCTGCTTCAGCCCGGTGTCACCGTCGTGGCGCAGGACGCGGCGGCGATCGGCCGTACCGCCGCCGAGCGCCTGTTCCGGCAGCTGGACGGCACCCTGGTCACCCCGGAACGCATCGAGCTGCCCACGCGGCTGATCACCCGCGGCTCGGGCGAGCTGCCGCCGGCGGACTGAGCGGATCATGACGCACGGCACCGATGGATCGCCGCGGCCCGCACCGGGCCGTACTCTGGCGGCGCTCGGTCTGGCCGAGGCCCCGCGCGAACACCCTCTGCTGTATCCGGGCGCCTGGCCCGCGGACTCCGGACTCCTCGACCGGGACCGCCTGCTGCCGCTCGACCGACTGGTGCACGACGACCGCGTCCCCGTCCTCGCGGTCGGCTCGAACGCCTGCCCGGGCCAACTGCGCTACAAGATGGACCAGTTCGGGATCCGCTCTCCCATCCCGATGGTGAAGACCCGCGTGACCGGCGTCGAGGTGGGCGTCTCCGCGCACGTCAGCCGCATGGGATATGTGTCCGCGTCGCCGTTCCACGCGCCCGGCCTGGTGCGGGAGTTGTTCGTCATCTGGCTGGATCCCGAGCAGCTCGCGGTGATCGACACCAGCGAGGGGGTACCCGCCCCGCACGGCAACTACGGCCGCGCCTGGCTGCCGGCATCCGACGTACGGATCGAGCTGGCGGACGGCGACACACTCCCCGGCGCCTTCGTGTACGTCAACCGCCATGGCGTCCTGCACAACGGCACCGAGGAGCCGCGCACCCACCCCGGCCAACGGGCGCTGCTCACCGAACTCCTGCTGGCATCGGCCCGGTTGCGGGAGCTGTTCGGTGTCACTCCCGAGCAGTTCATCGCCCGGGCACGGGGGGACGTACGGCTGTGCGAGCGCGGCACCCGGCTGTTCGAGGAGGAGAAGCTGGTGACGGTCTCCGGGCTGGAGGAGTACGTCCGGGTGCAGGGCGACTGAGGTCAGCAGACCGGCAGTCCGGGCACCGGCTCGTCGTTGTCGCCGCCCTGGATGTAGACATCGCTGACGAAGACGTTCGTGTTGCCGCGGTCGTCGTCCGTTCTGGCCCACCAGACATTGGTCCACTGACCACTCGTCTCGCGGCGGCCCAGATTCTGCTGGCAGTAGAAGTAGTTGGTGCCCGCGTTGAGGACGCCGACCTTGGTGCCCGAGGCAGTGTAGGAGTCCGCGGTCCGCCAGACCTGGCAGTTGTACTTGCCGCCGCCGATGGGGTGGCAGACGGGAGCCGGTGTGGTGCCACCGCCGCCGCCCGCGCCACTGCCGCCGCCCGTGGTTCCCCCGCCGCTTGTCGTGCCGCCGTCGCCCGAACCGCCGCCCGTGGTACCGCCGTCGGTGCCGCCACCGCCTGAAGTCTTCGTCGGGGAGGGCTTGGTGGACCCCTCGGTGGGGTCGGCCTCCGCCGTACGACGTGGCTTCTCGCTCGCGCCGGACGGCTTCTCGTCGTCCTTCTCGGTGAGTCCCCAGTCGCCGGAGCGGTCTGCGTCGGGGCCCTCGCTCACCGCCCTGGCGCCGTCCGGAGCACCGGCGGTCGCCGTGGCCCTCGCCTCCGCCCCGGCGTCGCCGGGGTTGTTCAGCAGGGCGACGGTGACGCCGGCCGCGGCCAGGACGACGGTGACAGCCGCGGCGGCGAGCAGGGCCCGGCCCTTGCGCCGGGAAGGGGTGGCGGGGGGCGTGGTCAGGGGGCCGGTGGCCCCCGGGTCCGGCACCGGCGGGGTGGGGCCGCCGAAGCCGTGCGCGGGTGGGTCGGGGCGGCCCGGCTCACTGCCGAAGGGCGCCCCGCCGCTGCCGAACGGCGGCGCCGCCGTGTACGCGGGCGCGGCGGGCTCTCCGGGGCCGCCCTGACCGGGTGCGGTCGGACCAGGCAGCCCGGCCACACCGAAGCCCTGCCGGGACGCCCCCTGGGCGGGAGTCGCGGGCTGTGCGGGTGCCGTGGGCCCCGGTGCTCCCGGCGGACCCGGCGCCTCCTGGCCCGGGGTCGTGAAGCCCGGCGCTCCGGCCGCGCCTTGTGCGTGACAGGCATGGCCGTCCTGCGCCCGACCGCCCTGTACCGGGCTGCCGTAGGGCCCGCCCGACGGCCCGGTGGTCGGTCCGAAGGGCCCGTGGCCCTGCGGGTTCGGGATCTCCGCGGCCGGTGACCCCGGTCCCTGCGGCGCCGACGGCAGGCTGACTTCCGTCGCGTCCCTCGCCGGCCCCGCACCCGCCGGGGCCGCAGGCCCCCGCAGCGCGGCCGTCGCCGAGTCCGTTCCGCCCGAACCGGCCACCGCCTGGAGAAGCGCACGCGCCTCCTCGGCCTCGGGGCGGGACTCGGATCGCTTGTCCATCAGCCGTCGGAGAACGGGCATGAGCGGTCCGGCCCGGCGGGGCTCCGGCAGCGGCTCGGTGACGATCGCGGTGAGCGTGGAGAACGTGGACGTACGACGGAAGGGCGAGGCGCCCTCCACCGCCGCGTACAGCGTGGCGCCGAGGGCCCACACGTCCGAGGAGGGGCCTGGCTCGGCGCCCTGGGCGCGCTCAGGAGCCAGGTAGTCCAGGGAACCGACGAGCTGGCCGGTGCGGGTCAGATGGGTGGCCGAGCCGTCGCCCGGGTCGTCCATGGTGGCGATGCCGAAGTCGGTCAGGACGACGCGACCGGAGCGCTCCAGGAGGATGTTGCCGGGCTTGACGTCACGGTGCAGGACGCCCGCCTGGTGGGCCGCGGCCAGCGCGTCCATGACCTTGGCACCGATCCCGGCCGCCTCCCGCGGGTCGAGGGTGCCGCGCTCGCGCAGCACCGCCTCCAGGGAGGGGCCGTCGACCAGTTCCATGACGATGAGCGGGCGGCCGTCGACCTCGGCGACGTCGTGCACGGCCACGACGCCGGGATGCTTGACCCGGGCCGCCGCGCGGGCCTCGCGCTGCATCCGCAGGCGCAGATCGGCGAGTTCGGGGCCGTCGGCGTCCGAGTAGGTGCGCAGCTCCTTGACGGCGACCTCACGGCCGAGGACCTCGTCGACGGCCCGCCAGACCACGCCCATGCCGCCGCGTCCGAGTTGCGCCACGACGCGATAGCGCCCGGCCAGCAGCCGCCCGGCCTCGCCCGTCTGTCCGCTCTCCCCCGTCTGTCCGTTCTCCCCCGAAGCCACCGCCGCCCCGTTCCTGTGACACGTCATTGCGTGCCGTACAGACTACGGGGCAGAGGTGACAACGCCGGCCGCCCGAGGCGGTCGTGACCTGCCTGCTACTTGGCGGAGGCTGTCAGGTCGCCGCGCCGCGGTGCCGCGAACCCCTCCAGATCGGCACGGGTCAGACCGCTGAGCCGGGCGACCTCGGCGATGTCGAGGGCGCCGCAGTCCAGACCGCGCAGCAGATAGCCGCTGAGGGCCTTGGCGGTGGCGGGCTCGTCCATGACATCGCCGCCGGCCCGGTTGGCGTAGCGGGCGAGGCGGGCGGCGGCCTGCTCGAAGCCTTCGCGGTAGAAGGCGAAGACGGCCGCGTACCGGGTCGGGATGTGGCCGGGGTGCATGTCCCAGCCCTGGTAGTAGGCGCGGGCCAGGGCGCGGCGGGTGAGGCCGTAGTGCAGGCGCCAGGCGTCGTGGACCTTCTCGGTCGGGCCGACCGGCAGGACGTTGGTCGAGCCGTCCGAGACGCGTACTCCGGTGCCCGCCGCCGCGACCTGCATGATCGCCTTGGCGTGGTCGGCGGCCGGGTGGTCGCTGGCCTGGTAGGCGGCCGAGACGCCGAGGCAGGCGCTGTAGTCGAAGGTGCCGTAGTGCAGGCCGGTGGCGCGGCCCTCGGCGGCCTGGATCATGCGGGCGACCGCGGCGGTGCCGTCGGTGGCGAGGATGGACTGGCTGGTCTCGATCTGGATCTCGAAGCCGATCCGGCCGGCCTCGAGGCCGCGCGCCTTCTCGAACTCCTCCAGCAGCCGCACCATGGCGGTGACCTGCTCGGCGTACGTCACCTTCGGCAGGGTGAGCACCAGCCCGTCGGGCAGGCCACCGGCCTCCATCAGGCCGGTGAGGAAGATGTCGAGGGTGCGGATGCCCTGGTCGCGTACCGGTGCCTCCATGCACTTCATGCGGATGCCCATGTACGGGGCGGCGGTGCCGTTCTCGTACGCCTCGGCGATCAGCCGGGCCGCTCGGGCGGCGTCCTCGTCCTCGTCGCGGCCGTGGTAGCCGTCCTCGAAGTCGACGCGCAGGTCTTCGACGGGCTCGCGCTCCAGCTTGGCGCGCACGCGCGCGTACACGGGCTCGGCGAGTTCGTCGGACAGGCCGAGGACCGCGGCGAAGGCGGCGGCGTCCGGGGCGTGTTCGTCGAGCGCGGCGAGCGCCCGGTCGCCCCAGGAGCGGATGGTGTCGGCGGCGAAGACATCACCCGGGACGTACACCGTGTGGACGGGCTGACGGGTGCCGGGGTCTCCGGGGTAGCGGCGCTCCAGCTCGGCGTCGACCGGCGCGAGGGAGGCGCTGATCTCCTCGCTCACGGCGCCCGCGAGGCTCGTCGCCACCTTCTGCTGCTGGCCTTGACCCATTCCCACACCCTCCTATTTTCCGCGATACGGAATCAACAATCCGTAGAACGAAGTTATCCGGGGATCATAGCCTGGTCAACACCATGTCCACGAGGAGTCACTCCACCATCTCGCCATGTTCACGCCCATCTCGGGACGCGGTATCACACTTCCATACGCACGCCCCCGCACGACTCGTCCGGCAGTGCCCACCGAAGGAGCCCCGGTGCCGAACCACAGCCGAGTCACGCGCCGTCCGGGCCTGCAAGCCGCGTTGGCCGCGGCCGTCACCGCGCCCCTCTCCAGTACAGCACTGCCCACGTCCGTCGCCTCGGCGGGCGAGCGTCCGTCCCGCCCGCGTCTGAAGGTCATGTCCTTCAACCTGCGCTTCGCCAGTACGACGGAACCGCACAGCTGGGCCGTGCGCAGACCGGTGATGCGCGCACTGCTGCACCGGGCGGCCCCGCATGTCATCGGCACCCAGGAGGGCATCTTCTCCCAGCTGCTCGACATCGATGCCGACCTCGGCCGGCGCTACGACTGGGTGGGCACCGGCAGGCTGCACGGCAGCCGGGACGAATCCATGGCGATCTTCTACGACGCCCACCGTCTGCGCCCGACCGAGTTCGACCACTTCTGGCTGTCCGACACCCCGGACACCATCGGCTCCAACACCTGGGGCGCGGCCTTCGCCCGCATGGTCACCTGGATCCGCTTCCGCGATCTGGCCGACGACGGGAGGGAGTTCTACGTCCTCAACACCCACTTCGACCATGTGAGCCGGTACGCCCGCGAGCGCAGCGCCGCCCTCGTCGCCGAGCGGATCGCCGGCCTCGACCGCTCCCTGCCGGTCGTGCTGACCGGGGACTTCAATGTGGCCGCCCACCGGAACACGGTGTACGACACGCTGCTCGGCGCCGGTCTCGTCGACACCTGGGACACGGCTCGCGAGCGTAGCGCGCTGTACGCCACCTTCCACGGCTACAAGCCGCTCGTCCCGGACAGCGACCGCATCGACTGGGTCCTGACGACACCCGGCGTCACGACGCACCGGGCGACGATCGACACGTTCTCCGCGGACGGCCGGTTCCCGAGCGACCATCTGCCCGTACAGGCGTCCATGAGCCTGGATGACGCGAGGCCCCCGTGACCGCCGGACGGTCACGGGGGCCTCGATATGCCCGGTCGGGATCAGCCCTTGCGGGTCTTGATCTCCTCGGTGAGGGCCGGGACGACGTCGAAGAGGTCGCCGACGACGCCGTAGTCGACCAGGTCGAAGATCGGGGCCTCGGCGTCCTTGTTGATCGCCACGATCGTCTTCGAGGTCTGCATACCGGCACGGTGCTGGATCGCGCCGGAGATGCCGGAGGCGATGTACAGCTGCGGCGAGACCGACTTGCCGGTCTGGCCGACCTGGTTGGTGTGCGGGTACCAGCCCGCGTCCACCGCGGCGCGCGAGGCACCGACGGCCGCGCCGAGGGAGTCGGCGAGGGCCTCGATGATCGCGAAGTTCTCCGCGCCGTTGACGCCACGGCCACCGGAGACCACGATCGCGGCCTCGGTCAGCTCCGGACGACCGGTCGACTCACGCGGCGTGCGGCCGGTGACCTTGGTGCCGGTGGCCTGGGCGGAGAAGGACACGGACAGCGCCTCGACCGCGCCCGCGGCCGGGGCGGCCTCCACGGCGGCCGAGTTCGGCTTGACCGTGATGACCGGGGTGCCCTTGGAGACACGGGACTTGGTGGTGAAGGACGCGGCGAACACCGACTGGGTGGCCACCGGGCCCTCGTCGCCGGCCTCCAGGTCGACGGCGTCGGTGATGATGCCGGAGCCCAGACGCAGCGCGAGGCGGGCGGCGATCTCCTTGCCCTCGGCGGAGGAGGGGACCAGGACGGCGGCCGGGGAGACGGCCTCGACGGCGGCCTGGAGGGCGTCGACCTTCGGCACGACCAGGTAGTCGGCGTACTCGGACGCGTCGTGGGTGAGGACCTTGACCGCGCCGTGCTCGGCGAGCGCGGCGGCGGTGTCGGCGGCGCCGTTGCCCAGCGCGACGGCTACGGGCTCGCCGACGCGGCGGGCCAGGGTCAGCAGCTCCAGGGTGGGCTTGCGGACGGCACCGTCGACGTGGTCGACGTAGACGAGAACTTCAGCCATGGGAATGCTCTCCTGCTTGCGAAACTTGAGGGGCGGTCAGCGAAGTCGAGCTCAGATGAACTTCTGGCTCGCGAGGTACTCGGCGAGCTGCTTGCCGCCCTCGCCCTCGTCCTTGACGATCGTGCCGGCGGTACGGGCCGGACGCTCGGCCGCGGCGTCCACGACGGTGTAGGCACCCTCGAGACCGACCTCCTCGGCCTCGATGTCCAGGTCGGACAGGTCCCAGGACTCGACCGGCTTCTTCTTGGCGGCCATGATGCCCTTGAAGGACGGGTAACGCGCCTCGCCCGACTGGTCGGTGACCGACACGACGGCCGGCAGGGAGGCCTCGAGCTGCTCGGAGGCGGCGTCGCCGTCCCGGCGGCCCTTGACCGTGCCGTCCTCGACCGAGACCTCGGACAGCAGGGTGACCTGCGGGACACCCAGGCGCTCGGCCAGCAGGGCCGGAACGACGCCCATGGTGCCGTCGGTGGAGGCCATGCCGGAGATCACCAGGTCGTAACCGGCCTTCTCGACGGCCTTGGCCAGCACCAGGGAGGTGCCGAGCGCGTCGGTGCCGTGCAGGTCGTCGTCCTCGACGTGGATCGCCTTGTCGGCGCCCATGGACAGCGCCTTGCGCAGGGCGTCCTTGGCGTCCTCCGGTCCCACCGTCAAAACGGTGATCTCCACGTCGTCGTCGGAGTTCTCGGAGATCTGCAGCGCCTGCTCGACCGCGTACTCGTCGAGCTCGGAGAGCAGACCGTCCACGTCGTCCCGGTCGACGGTCAGGTCATCGGCGAAGTGCCGGTCGCCAGTGGCGTCGGGCACGTACTTCACGGTGACAACGATCCTCAAGCTCACGCCGGCTCTCCTACTGCGTCGACATTTCTCTGCTGCCTACTTGCAGGCAGCATAGGCGCCCCAAGCGGCCGATCCCGATCGGGGCGACCCGCGCTCCGACCGAAATATTACTCGTCAGTACATCCAGTTCATGCCCGCTAAGCAAGCGCTTTGAACTGTGACCTTTGCAACGCAGCGTAATCGGATTCGGACGGCTTCGCAGAACGTCGGAGGGGCTGATCGGTCACATCGGCCCGGTGACGTCAGTCACGTAGACCGTTGAACCGGCCCTGGTGGTACAGCAGCGGGCGGCCGGGGCCCGTCGGATCGCCGAGGACGACCTCGGCCAGCACGATGCGGTGATCGCCGGCGGGAACCCTGCCCACGATCCGGCACACCATCCAGGCGAGGACGTCGTCCAGGACGGGTACGCCCTCGGGGCCCTCCCGCCAGGCCGTGGGCGGGCCGAAGCGGTCGGCGCCGCTGCGGGCGAAGGTGGCGGCCAGGTCCTGCTGATGCTCGCCGAGTATGTGGACGCCGACATGGTCCGTCCGGGCCATCGCCGGCCAGCTGGAGGCCCCGGTGCCGATCCCGAAGGACAGCAGGGGCGGCTCGGCGGAGACCGACGTCAGGGAGGTCGCGGTGAAGCCGACCGGGCCCGAGTCGCCGCGGGCGGTGATCACGGCCACTCCGGCGGCATGGCGCCGGAAGACGGAGCGGAGCAGATCGGGAGAGGCGAGCCGAGGAGTGCCGAGGCCGGACGTGGCCGTCATGGAGTTGTCCTTCTGCGAGGGGAGGCGTGCGGACCGGGGGCGGTTCAACAGCCCGGACAGCGCGCACTCGCGGTGCGGGCCGGATCGACGTGGGCCCGTCCGAAGAGAAGGAGTTCCTCAGGCATACGGTCAGGCTGACGATAGGTGGTGCGCACAGTCAAGTTGGTTCCGGGATGTGGGAGATGACTCACCCTCGGCCCGCCATGGCGCCGGGCACCGTCAGACCGCCTCCCCCAGTGCCGCGATCACATCCGCCTTGCGGGGCTGACCTGTGGCCCGGCGCACGACGTTGCCCGCGGCGTCGAGGACCAGCACCGTAGGGGTCTTGAGGATGTCGAGCCGGCGTACGAGGTCCAGGTTGTCCTCCGCATCGATCTCGACGTGGGCCACGCCCGGGACCAGGCCGGCCACCTCGCCGAGGACCCGCCGAGTGGCCCGGCAGGGGGCGCAGAAGGCGCTGGAGAACTGCACCAGCGTGGCGCGTTCGCCCAGCTCCTCGCCCAACTCGGCCACCCCGAGCCGCTGCCCCTCGTCGCGCCCGCGCACGCGCACTCTCCCGCTCCGCCGCCGTTGCAGCACTCCGTAGGCGCTCGCCGCCGCGAGCACCGCCACACACACCACCAGTCCGGTCATCACCCTGCTCAAGCGTTCACGAGACTGCAAAGATTCCCGGCTCCCCGGAAGGCTTTCCCTTGCGGAATGCTTGATTCATGGACATCGACGCGAGAGGGCCGCGCTTCGGGGCGGCCGTGACGACCGTGGTGCTGGCGGTCGTCCTGGTGACCGGGAGCGCCTGGCTGCTGGCCTGGCAGACGCTGGCGTTCGCAATGGGCGCGGTGGGCGGGGTGGCCCGGTCGCCGTACGGCCTCCTGTTCCGCACGGCCGTGCGCCCCCGGATCGGGCCGCCGACCGAGTTCGAGGCGCCGCAGCCGCCACGGTTCGCGCAGGCGGTGGGGTTGGTCTTCGCCGTTCTCGGGCTGGCCGGGTTCACGCTCGGCCCGCTCTGGCTGGGTCTCGCCGCGACCGGGGCCGCGCTCGCGGCTGCCTTCCTGAACGCCGTCTTCGGGTACTGCCTGGGCTGCGAGATGTACCTGCTGGGGCGCCGGGTGGCAGCGCGCGCCGGGTAAAGGCGACGCCAAAGTCCGAGGTGGATCACGGGGTGGACGTGACGAGGATCTCGCCGTTCCCCGGCACTTGGGCTTGGCCGTCGGACGTTCTTGGGGCACGATCTGCGACATGCCGTAAACCTACGGCTGCGTAACTTTTTCCACTGGGAGTCCCCTTCCCAGGCAGAGAAGGAAGGGTCCGACCCGTCCATGGCAGAGCTTGTCTACCGTCCTGTCGTCGGTTTCGCCCAGACACTGTTCAAGGCGTGGGACCTCAAGATCGACTGCAAGGGATCGGAGAACATTCCGCGCTCGGGCGGCGCCGTGCTGGTGAGCAACCACATCAGCTACCTGGACTTCGTCTTCAACGGACTCGCGGCTCTCCCGCAGAAACGTCTCGTGCGGTTCATGGCGAAGGAGTCCGTCTTCCGGCACAAGATCTCCGGCCCGCTCATGCGCGGCATGAAGCACATCCCCGTCGACCGCAAGCAGGGTGAGGCCGCGTACGCGCACGCGCTGGACTCGCTGCGGTCCGGCGAGGTGGTGGGCGTCTTCCCGGAGGCCACGATCTCCCAGTCGTTCACGCTGAAGAGCTTCAAGTCGGGTGCCGCGCGGCTGGCCCAGGAGGCGGGCGTGCCGCTGGTCCCGATGGCCGTCTGGGGCACCCAGCGTCTGTGGACCAAGGGCCACCCGCGCAACTTCAAGCGCAGCCACATCCCGATCACGATCCGGGTCGGCGAGGCGCTGGAGGCATCCAGGGACAAGTACGCCGGCGCCATCACCCGCCAGCTGCGCGAGCGCGTCCAGGAGCTGCTGGAGGCCGCCCAGCGCGCCTACCCGGTGCGCCCGAAGGACGCGAGCGACACCTGGTGGATGCCGGCCCACCTCGGCGGCACGGCCCCGACCCCGGAACAGGTGCGCGAGGCCGAGGCCCGCTAGCGCGTGTCTCTTTGATGGGTCGGCCACTTGATCGGATGTGTCTGTCCGATCAGTGATCACCGATGCGATGTGGGACCGGATCGAGCCGCTGATGCCGGCGGATCCGGTCCGCGGGCGGCGATGGGCCAACCACCGACGCACTCTTGAGACCATCGCATGGAAGTACCGCACCAACTCGCCCTGGCGGGACCTGCCCGACGAGCTCGGCTCGTTCAAGACCGCCCACAAACGGCTGATCAGATGGGCCGTCGACGGCACTTGGGAGCACAGGACCTGGCAGACCACGGACCCGACCCCAGACGGTTCTGGCCGACCGCGCGTACTCCTCCCGCGCCATCCGCAGTCATCTGCGACGCCGGGGCATCCGCGCGGTCATCCCGCAGCCGTCCGACCAAGCCGGCCACCGACTGCGGCGAGGCCGGCTCGGCGGCCGTCCGCCCTGCTTCGACGCGGAGGCCCACAAGCAACGCAACACCGTCGAGCGGTGCATCAATCGGCTCAAGCAGTGGCGCGGCCTGGCCACCCGAACCGACAAGCTCGCGATCGCCTACCAGGCCGCACTCCACCTCGCGGGCATCCTCATCTGGACCCGGCGCTGACCAAAGAGACGGAACCTAGCCGCGCGCCCGGGCTCAACTTCTGCGCGACAACAGCGCACGGGTGGTCTTCAACGGCTGAGCGGCCCGGGGCTCGCGCCCTGGGAAGGATGGCCTCGTGTGCCATCCCACCCGGGGAAGGGATGGCCTAGTGCGCCATCTCCTCCTTGAGCGCCGCCACGAACGCGTCCACGTCGTCCTCGGTCGTGTCGAACGCGCACATCCAGCGCACGACGCCGGCCGCCTCGTCCCAGAAGTAGAACCGGAACCGCTTCTGCAGGCGTTCGCTCACGTCGTGCGGGAGCTTGGCGAAGACGCCGTTGGCCTGCACGGGGTAGAGGATCTCCACGCCGTGCACGGCGCGCACGCCCTCGGCGAGGCGCTGGGCCATCTCGTTGGCGTGACGGGCGTTGCGCAGCCACAGGTCCTTGGCGAGCAGGGCCTCCAACTGCACCGACACGAAGCGCATCTTGGAGGCGAGCTGCATCGACAGCTTGCGCAGATGCTTCATATGGCTGACGGCGTCGTGGTTGAGGACGACGACGGCCTCGCCGAACAGGGCGCCGTTCTTGGTGCCGCCGAGGGAGAGGATGTCGACGCCGACGGCGTCGGTGAACGTGCGCATGGGCACGTTCAGCGAGGCGGCGGCGTTGGCTATCCGGGAGCCGTCCAGGTGCACCTTCATGCCGTGCGCGTGGGCGTGGTCGCAGATCGCGCGGATCTCGTCCGGGGTGTAGAGCGTGCCCAGTTCCGTGCTCTGGGTGATCGAGACGACCTGGGGCATCGCCCGGTGCTCGTCGTCCCAGCCGTACGCCTGCCTGTCGATCAGCTCAGGGGTGAGCTTGCCGTCGGGGGTGGGCACGGTGAGCAGCTTCAGGCCGCCCATCCGCTCGGGGGCGCCGCCCTCGTCGACGTGGATGTGCGCGCTCTCGGCGCAGATCACCGCGCCCCAGCGGTCGGTGACCGCCTGGAGTGCGACCACGTTGGCACCGGTGCCGTTGAAGACCGGGAACGCCTCGGCCGTGGCACCGAAGTGGCTGCGGATGATCCGCTGGAGGTTCTCGGTGTAGTCGTCCTCGCCATAGGCGACCTGGTGCCCGCCGTTGGCCAGGGCCAGGGCGGCGAGCACCTCCGGGTGCGCGCCGGCGTAGTTGTCACTGGCGAAACCGCGGACGTCCGGGTCGTGATGACGACGGGCGTCGGTCTTCGGAGGGTTCACGGCTTCTCTGTCAGCCACAGACGGTTTCCGTTCACTTCGGCGGCGGGCTTGTCCCAGACGTCGACGATGGCCTCGGCCAGGTCCTTGACGTCCGTGAACCCCGCGAACTTCGCGTTGGGGCGGTCGGCGCGCATCGCGTCGTGCACCAGCGCCTTCACCACCAGGATCGCAGCCGCGGACGTCAGCTCCTCGCCGCCCCCGGCCTTGCGGAAGGCGTCGGCGAGCGCGAGCGTCCACGCCTCGGCGGCGGCCTTGGCGGCGGCGTACGAGGCGTTGCCGGCGGTCGGCTTCGAGGCGCCGGCGGCGCTGATCAGCAGGTAGCGACCGCGGTCGCTGCGCTGGAGGGCCTCGAAGAAGGCCAGCGAGGTGTGCTGCACGGTGCGGATCAGCAGCAGCTCGAGGAAGTCCCAGTCGTCGAGGCTGGTCTTGATGAAGGTCTCGCTGCCGCGCCAGCCGCCCACGAGGTGGACCAGGCCGTCGACGCGGCCGAACTCCTTCTCGATATGGGTGGCCCAGTCCCGGGTGGACTGCAGATCCAGCAGGTCGACGGGCTCGCCGGTCACGGTGGCGCCGCCCGAGGCGTAACGGGCCGCGTCCACGGCCTCCGCGAGCCGCTCCGGATCGTTGTCCGCGGCGGCGACGGTCGCCCCCGCCTCGGCCAGTCGCAGCAGCGCCGCCCGGCCGGCGGGTCCACCCGCGCCGGCCACCGCGATCACCGCACCGCTGAGAGCTCCGTTCCCCGCCATCTTCTTCGCCTCCTGAGCAGTGTTCCGGGTCGCGCGGACGACTGTGCCGCTCACGCGGCGATCCGCTCGGCGCTGTCCGCCGTGATGCCCTTGGTCGATGCGATCACGTTCTTCAGCTTCTTGGACAGTGCCTCATAGAACATGCTCAGCGGAAACTCGTCCGGAAGCACGTCATCGACGAGTTTGCGCGGCGGCTGGTTCAGGTCGAGGGCGTCGGGGCCCTTGGCCCACTTGGAGCCCGGGTGCGGAGCGAGGTAGGTGGAGACGAGCTCGTAGCCGGCGAACCAGTGGACGAGCTTCGGGCGGTCGATGCCGTCGCGGTACAGCTTCTCGATCTCCGCGCACAGCTGGTTGGTGACCTGCGGGGCGCGGTCCCAGTCGATGTGCAGCTTGTTGTCGGTCCAGCGCAGGACGTCGTGCTTGTGCAGGTAGGCGAAGAGCAGCTGGCCGCCGAGGCCGTCGTAGTTGCGCACGCGCTCGCCGGTGACCGGGAAGCGGAACATGCGGTCGAACAGCACGGCGTACTGCACGTCACGGGCCTGCGGGACGCCGTCGGCCTGGAGCTTCACGGCCTCCTTGAAGGCGGTGAGGTCGCAGCGCAGCTCCTCCAGGCCGTACATCCAGAACGGCTGGCGCTGCTTGATCATGAACGGGTCGAACGGCAGGTCGCCGTGGCTGTGGGTGCGGTCGTGGACCATGTCCCACAGCACGAAGGCCTCTTCGGTGCGCTTCTGGTCGTGGACCATCGTGGCGATGTCCTCGGGCAGGTCGAGGCCGAGGATGTCGACGGCGGCGTCGGTGACGCGGCGGAAGCGTGCGGCCTCGCGGTCGCAGAAGATGCCGCCCCAGGAGAAGCGCTCCGGGGCCTCGCGCACGGCGATGGTCTCCGGGAAGAGGACGGCGGAGTTGGTGTCGTAACCGGCCGTGAAGTCCTCGAACTTGATGCCGCAGAACAGCGGGTTGTCGTAGCGGGTGCGCTCCAGCTCGGCCAGCCAGTCCGGCCAGACCATGCGCAGCACGACGGCTTCGAGGTTGCGGTCGGGGTTGCCGTTTTGCGTGTACATCGCGAAGACGACCAGGTGCTGGAGGCCGTCCGCGCGGCTCGCCGCGGGCTGGAAGGCGAGCAGCGAGTCGAGGAAGTCGGGCACCTCGAAGCCGCTCTCGGCCCAGCGGGTGAGGTCCTTCACCAGGGCATGGTGGTAGGCGGCGTCGTGCGGCAGCAGCGGGGACAGCTCCTGGACGGCCTCGATGACACGCCGTACGGCGGCCTCGGCGTCCGCGCGCTCGGGGGCGCCCTCGGCCTGGAAGTCGATCGACCCGTCCTTGGACTGCCATGGCCGGATCTGCTCCACGGCATCCTTGAGCGCGGGCCACGCCGGGTGCTCAATCACCCTGGTCACGGGAGGAATCTGCTCCTCCGAAGCGGCCTGCACAAGAATTTCCGTCATGTCCCATCCTCCACGGGAGAACCTCGCGTATGGAGACCGTATACATACGAGGTTCCTTCCAGCAAGAGGAGGTCCGGGAAATTATCCTGCCCGCCGCCACCTTCACCGCACTTTTTCCTGTCGATCACCGCGTTGGACGATTACTCCGCCGTCGAGTGGGCAGACGCGGAGGCGACCGGCAGGAGCGCAGCGAATCGGTCAATCTCCCAGCGGACTCGCCCACGCCCGGGTGACCGGCCGCGGGCCGGTCGGCCAGGCACGGCATGTCCACTGCCGCAAACCCTGCGTACACGTGGGGTTCATCACGCGCCCCGGCCACTAGGCTGCGGCACGGCTGCGCGAACGATCCGCTCCGGTTCGCGCACGTTCCCCCCGCCGCCGTCGACGGAAGCGAGTTGAACCTTGAACTTCCTTACCATCGGTCATCGCGGAGTGATGGGTGTCGAACCCGAGAACACCCTCCGTTCCTTCGTCGCCGCCCAGCAGGCCGGCCTCGACGTCATCGAACTCGATCTCCACCTGAGCAAGGACGGCGCCCTCGTCGTCATGCACGACACCGACGTGGACCGCACGACCGACGGCACCGGCCCGATCGCCGACAAGACGCTCGCCGAGCTGCGCGCCCTGGACGCGGGGCGCGGCGAGCAGGTACCGGTCTTCGACGAGGTCCTGGAGGCGGTTCGGTCGCCCCTTCAGGCCGAGATCAAGGACGTCGCGGCCGCCCGGGCCCTCGCGGAGGTGATGACCGAGAAGGACCTCGTCTCCCGCGTCGAGGTGTCCTCGTTCCACGACGAGGCCGTGGCCGAGATCGCCCGGCTGGTGCCCGGGGTCCGCACCGCACTGATCGCCAGCCGCTACGGCACCGACATCGTCGAGCGCGCCGTCGACGCCGGCGCGGCGACCGTCTGCCTGAACATCCGCCGGCTCACCCTGGAGATCGTGGAGCACGCGCGCAAGGCGGACCTCAGGATCATCGGCTGGGTGGTCAACACCCAGGATCATCTACGGCTCGTACGGGCCCTGGAACTGGACGGTGCGACCACCGACTATCCGGAGATCAAGCGCACCGGCCGCTTCACGGCGTGATGCGGCCGAGCCTGCATGAACGTCACACCAGCTCCTTGACCAGCAGCTCGAACTGAAGGTCGGCGCGCTGCGGAATGCCGAAGCGCTCGTCGCCGTACGGGAACGGGGTCATCCGTCCCGTACGGCGGTAGCCGCGCCGCTCGTACCAGGCGATGAGGTCGTCGCGTACGGAGATCACGGTCATGTGCATCTCGCGCACCGCCCATGTCTCGCGGGCCTGCCGCTCCGCCTCCGCGATGATCACCTTGCCGAGTCCGGCGCCCTGGAGTTCGGGGCTCACCGCGAACATCCCGAAGTAGGCGTGCTCACCTCGGTGTTCGAGCTGGCAGCAGGCGACGACCCGGCCGTCCCGCTCGACGGTCAGCAGCCTGCTGTCGGGTGACTTGACGACCGCGAGCACACCCTCCGGGTCCGTCCGCTGCCCCTCGAGGATGTCCGCCTCGGTCGTCCACCCGGCCCGGCTGGAGTCCCCGCGGTAGGCGGACTCGATCAGCGCGACCAGCGTGTCCACGTCGGCATCGGTGGCCTCACGGAAGGTCAGTCCGAAGGCTGCGGGGCTCGCGGCGGTCTCCATGGGGCGCTTCTCCACTTCTCGGGCGCGGCTCGGGCACCGCTGAGCGTAACGCGCCACTAGGCTCCGGCTGCATGGTGCACGTACTGAGCGGACGAACCCTGATCCAGCCCATGGACCCCGAGCGCTCCCGCGCCTTCTACGGCGAGCAGCTCGGCCTCGCCGTCTACCGCGAGTTCGGGACCGGCCCGGAACGCGGCACCGTCTACTTCCTCGGCGGAGGCTTTTTGGAGGTCTCC
Organism: Streptomyces sp. M41; assembly: GCF_043673425.1. Classification (NCBI taxonomy): domain Bacteria; kingdom Bacillati; phylum Actinomycetota; class Actinomycetes; order Kitasatosporales; family Streptomycetaceae; genus Streptomyces; species Streptomyces sp. M41. Next base: position 57,407 of record NZ_JBIMKE010000006.1, read on the forward strand.
GGCCGTACCGAGACCCCGCCGTCCCCGGCCGTGCGGCTGTGGCTCCAGGTCGCGGACATGGCGGCGGCCCACGAGGAGCTGCGGGGCAAGGGCGTGGAGATCGTGCGTCCGCCGGTGCGGGAGCCGTGGGGGCTGGTCGAGATGTGGATCGCGGATCCGGACGGGACGCGGATCGTGCTGGTGGAGGTGCCGGCGGATCATCCGCTGCGGTACCGCCCGGGGATCTGACTCAGCCCGGCCGGTGCTCCCAGCGGCGGTCGGTGCGGGTCAGCTCCTGGAAGCCGGCCGCGGTCAGGCGGTCGATCGCCGTACGGTCCCCGGCCGCCTCGTAGGCCAGGAGGCGGTCCACCCCGCACATGAGCAGCCACCGGGCGGCCTGCCCGAGCAACTGGTGCTCCATCGCTGGGCCGGACACCGACGCGTCGACGTGCAGATTGCCGAGGTCGGCGAGACCCGTGCCGCGGGCCTGGCGTTCGGGGCGGGACAGGGACGTGTCGACCTCGATGAAGCCGAGGGCGCGGCCGTCGGCGTACGCGGTCAGACGCGTACCGCACTCCCCCGGCGTGCGTTCCACGGTGACGCCGGGCCACGGCTCGGGTTGTGGCAGGCCGGCGACCGGCGCGATCAGGATCACCTCGGTGTCCCCGGTGTGCCGGAAGCCGGAGCGTTCGTACCGGGCACGGATGTGCGGCCAGTTGCGGGGCAGGCCGTAGACGGCCGGGGCGGGGAGCTCGCCGCTCGCGTACCGGGCGCGTACGCCCCAGCGGGCCAGCCGGGCCAGGCAGGCGCTCATCAGCAGGTCCGCGGCCTCTTCGGAGTCCGGCCAGAACAAGGCCGGCGGACGGAAGACGAACCAGTCGATCACGCCGGTGTCGCGGTGCTCGGCTCCGACCTCGTCGTCCGCCCGGTGACGCAGCAGATGGGCGGCGGCCACGACATGGCCGCGCTGCTCGGCGACGAGGGTCACCCGCTCGCTCACCCAGGGGTCGGTGATGAACTCGTCCGGCTGTCGCTCCAGAGCGCTGAGCACGGTGTTCACGGACACGGACACGCCGGGGACGACGGCCGCGACGTGCGCGTTGATCAGTTCGGTGAGCTGGTCGCGGTCGGCGCGGTGGAAGGGGCGCACCTCGAGCGCGGGCATGCGGGACCTCCGGTCGTGGAACGGTGTCGGAAGGCCGCCATGCGGTGCGGCACGGCATCGAGCGTAGGTCGGCGCAGGCGACGGGTTCCAGTGGTTTCTGCGCGACGAGTTCCAGTGGTTTCTGCCGGATGGCAGTGGCCCGGAGCGGGGCTTAGCGTGCTGAGGGGGGGCTCTTCCGGCGGAAGGAACGCCATGAAGCTCGACAAGCCGGTGACCGGTGGGCCCTGCTGGACCGAGCTCGGCACCACCGATGCGGCCGGGGCCAAACGGTTCTACGAGGCGTTGTTCGGCTGGCGCACCGAGACCGACCCGCGCCAGGAGGCGGGCGGCTACTCGATCGCGCACCTGGGGGACGCGGCGGTGGCCGCACTGACACCGCTGTACCAGGAGGGGCAGCCGGTGGCGTGGAACGTCTCGTTCGCGGTGCCGGACGCGGACTCCGCGGCCGCACGGGTGACCGAAGCCGGCGGAACGGTCCTGGTCGGCCCGATGGACGTGTTCGACGTGGGCCGTTTCGCGGTCGCCGTGGACCCCACGGGGGCCGTCTTCCAGCTCTGGCAGGCGCGGTCCTTCCCGGGCGCGGGTCTGCTCAACGCGCCCGGCTCGCTGGGCTGGGTGGAGCTCATGACGCGGGCGCCGGAGCGGGCCGTGGACTTCTACACGACGGTGTTCGGCTGGAGCGTCAACGCCTCCGAGCAGTACACGCAGTGGGGCATCGACGGCGCCGACTTCGGCGGCATGGTGACCATGGACGACAAGTTCCCGCACGAGGTGCCGGCGCACTGGCTGCCCTACTTCGCCGCCGAGGACGTGGACCGCACGGCGTCGGACGCCACCGAGGCGGGCGGCACCGTCCTGATGGAGCCCACCTCCGTCCCCGACGGGCCGCGCATCGCCGTGCTGCGGGATCCGCAGGGTGCGGTGTTCGGCGTGTACCGCGCGGCCGACGAGAAGTGACCCGCCGCCCGTCCGCGTCAGACCCGCAGCGCCCCCAGCCGTCCCTCCAGCTGGCCGAGCAACTCGCCCAGCAGGCCGGCGAGTTGGTTCTGCCCCGGCCGGTCCAGGCCGGACAGTACGTCCGTCTCGTAGGCGAGTTGCTCGGGCAGCGTGCCGTCGACGAGGTCCCGGCCCGCGTCCGTGAGGCGGACATGGGCGACGCGGCGGTCCCGGCTGTCGCCACGGCGCTCCACCAGTCCGCGTTCGGTCAGCTGCTTGAGGCGTTTGGTGACGGCGGCACCGGAGGAGAACGTCTCGCGGGCCAGCTCGCTGGGCGTCAGCTCATGGCCGGTGCGGCGCAGCGCGCCGAGCAGATCGAACTCGGGGCGGCTCAGGCCCGCGCGTCGCAGCGGGGCGTCCTCGGCCTGCTGGAGGAGGGCGGCGCAGCGGTTGATACGGCCGATGATCTCCATGGGGGCGGTGTCGAGGTCCGGATGGACGGCCTGCCACTGCCGGACCACCGCGGCCACCGTGTCCCGCTTGGTCCCGGTCGGCCCGCCGTTCGTCGCCGTCATGGCCGTACGCCCTCCGTCGTCTCGCCTGTGCGCTGGTCCGGGTACGGTCCCTGGCTGCTCCGCCCCATGGCCGCGAGCGTACGGGGTCCCGGCCGCTCGGTGCGCACGACCCGCTGCCGCGGCCGGTCGGGGACGGCCAGGGCGGCGGCGAGCCCGACCAGCACGCCCACCAGGGTGTCCACGATCCGCTCGGCGATCAGAGGTCCGGGTTCCTGGAACCCGGCGAACTCGGTGACGAGCAGCGCCATGGGGGTCACGCAGACGCTGCCGAGCCAGTAGTTGCGGCTGATCAGCGCCTCGCCCCCGAAGCTGAAGGCCAGACAGCACAGGACCAGGGCGAGTGCGCCGGTGTGGGCGAGCGGGACCACGGCGGCGAAGACGAGGACCCCGAGCAGGTTGCCGACCATGCGCTGGACACCCCGGCCCCAGGTCAGGGCGAGGTCGGCCTGATAGAGGGCGGCCACGGTGACCAGGGCCCAGTACGGGCGCCTATATCGGGAATTACATCAGCTCACCCACGCCCCCGGCCCTGTCTGGCCTGCCGTGCTCCCCCGGATGCTCCCCGTGTACACCCTTGCGCTCGCGTGCGCGCTGCCCGGCCTGGGCATCGACGCACTGTCCGAGACCGTCGAGCGGGGAGGGTGCGCGTGCACGGACCGGCTGCGCACGGCTGGCTGCTGGTCGCGCTGTGTGCGGCGACCGGGGCCTACTGCCTGCTGCGGATGCGCAGCCAGGTCGAGGAACAGCGCCGGGCCGCGGGCGGCGAGGCACTCATGGGCTTCGGCATGGCGGCGATGGCGATGCCCGCCGCCGTGTTCACACCGCCGTCGTGGGCCTGGCCGGTCTACGCGGCCGTGTTCGGTGCCGCCGCGCTGCACGCGCTCTGGTCGGCGCGGTCGGGTGCCCATCATCTGCATCACCTGGTGGGGGCGGGGGCCATGGTCTACATGGCGGTCACGATGGCCGCCTCACCCGGGCACGGGGGTGGACACGGCGGCTCCGGGGTCCCGCTCGTGACGGGGACGCTACTGCTGTACTTCACGGGGTACGTGCTGCTGTCCGGGGTCCGGCTGGTGCCTGTCGCGGTGTCCCTGCCGACCGGTGGCCGGGCCGTGGCGTGGGGGGACCGGCCGGAGTTGGCGCGGGCCTGCCGGCTGACGATGGGGATCGCGATGGTGGCGATGCTGATGACTCTGTGACGGGCCGTTCCCGTCCGTGGTCTGCGTCACTTCACCGTGGTCGGCCGTACCCCTGGGCGGTACCGCGCTCATAGGGTGCTGTTCATGATGGTCCCCGCGGCACTCCTGCTGCTCGGCGCCCTGACCGCCGTAGTCGCCCCTCGGATGCTCGCCCGGGCCGACTGGCCGGACCGCGAACCGGTGGTCGCCCTGTGGGTGTGGCAGTGCGTGGTGGCCGGCGTACTCCTTTGCTGTGCGCTGTCCATGACTCTCAGTGCGGCGGCTGCCTGGCAGGTGGTCCGCGGCCATGTGTTCGCCCCGGCGCCGAGCGCGGTCGTCGAGGCGTACGCGCACGGTGTGGGTCATCCCTGGGCGGCGACGACCGCGGTGACGCTCGCCTGCGGAGGGCTGTGGACCGTGGCGATGCTGGTGCGCGAGGTCGTGCGCGCGCGGGCCCGGCGCAGGCAGCGGCGGGCCGAACTCCTCGTCCGTGCCCCGCTGTTGCCGGGCGAGGAGCCTGGCAACGACCGCCTGGCCATCCTGGAGGGCGAGCGGCCTCAAGCGTGGTGGCTGCCCGGCACGGCGCCCCGGCTCGTCATCACCACCGCGGCGCTGCGGCGCCTGAAGGGGCGGCAGTTGGACGCCGTACTCGCACATGAGCAGGGGCATGCGCGGGCCCGGCACGACTGGCTGCTGCACTGCTCGGCCGCGCTGGCGGGCGGGTTTCCGCAGGTGCCGGTGTTCGCGGCGTTCCGCGACGAGATGCACCGGCTGGTCGAACTCTCCGCCGACGACATGGCCTCCCGTCGCTTCGGCCGGCTGACGACCGCACTGGCCTTGGTCGAACTCAACGAGGACCGGGGTGTCTTCGGCCCCTGCCCGACCGCGCAGGCACAGGTTCCGGAACGGGTGAACCGGCTCCTGACTCCCCCGGACCGGCTCACGGCGGGCCGCCGGCTCCGACTGACGGCGGCGGCTGCGCTGGTGCCCGTGATCCCGGTACTGGTGGCGTTCGGACCCGGGCTGCGGGCGCTGGGCTAGCGGGCGTCTCGGAGGTGGCCGTGCCGGTCCCGGGGCTGGCTGAGCCCCCTCGGTGGCCCGCCGGGCTTCTCTCCGGGTCGCCCAGCGTTGTCTCAGCCCCGTAACGGGGCGGGGGGCACGGCGCGGCGGTGAGCGCGAAAGCGCCGCCACCCACGCCCCGGGCGTTTGCCGCGGGGCAGGCCGAGCACTCGTCCCAAGATGAGCCTGAGCACCGGTCACAGCGCCGGCCGACCCGCCCCGCACGGAGTGCTCCGCTCCCCCCACCGGCAGGCCGCCCGCCGTACGACCCGGCGCACCCCCGCCGCGGTCGGCGGCGCGAAACACGCCCCCAGCACCCCCGGTATTGGCCTCCCGCCCCACCGATCGGCGAGGATCGCAGTATGCACACCCAGTCCGTCGAGTCCCCGCCCCGCCCGCCGGAAGAGCGTCGAACCGCCTCCTGGGCCGGTGCCCTGGCCCTGTGCACCGCGCTGTTGCTCGCCCTGGTGGCGGTCCGCTGGTATCCGTTGATGACCCTGGACGGCGACATCGCCGAGACCACGCACCGCTGGGCGGTCGCGGAGTCCGGGGTCACGCAGGCGTTCCGCATCCTGACGGACTGGGTCTGGGACCCGTGGACGATGCGCATCCTGGCCGCGGTCGTCGCGATCTGGCTGGTGTGGCGCAGAGCGGCGCTCTGGACGGCCGCGTGGCTCGTGATCACCTGTGCGCTCGCGTCGGCGATCCAGCAGACCATGAAGGCCGCGGTCGACCGCCCGCGCCCCACGTGGCCCGATCCCGTCGACTCCGCCCACTACGCCGCCTTCCCCTCCGGTCACGCCATGACGGCCACCGTGGTGTGCGGCCTCCTGCTGTGGCTCCTGCACCGCCACGGCGCCGCCCCCGTCCTGTGGCGCGCGGCCGTCGCCGTGGCCGTGATCTCCGTGCTGGGCGTCGGGCTGACCCGGGTGTGGCTGGGCGTGCACTGGGCCACGGACGTCGTCGGCGGCTGGCTGCTGGGCGCGTTGGTCGTGGTACTGGCGATGCTGGTGCACACGCGTCGGCGGACCTGAACCGTCCGCCCGCGCAATGGCCGGGATCTTCCCACGCGTCGGAAGACCCCGCCGTAGGATCCGACCATGACCGCAGTTCTGTTCGATTTCTCCGGCACCCTTTTCCGTATCGAGTCCACCGAGTCCTGGCTGCGCGCAGTAGTCACCGCGGCCCGAGTGGACCTCGCCGAGGCCGAGTTGGCCGAGGCGGCGACGGCGCTGGAGACGATGGGGGCGTTACCCGGCGGGGTCAACCCGTCCTGGCTGCCGCAGGACGTGGCGAGCCTCTGGGGCGTGCGGGACAAGAGCGCGGAGCTGCACCGGGCCGCCTACACCACCCTGTCCCGGCATGTGCCGCTCCCCGACGACCGGTTGCACGACCTGCTCTACGACCGCCATATGGCTCCGACCGCGTGGGCGCCGTACCCCGATACCGCCGAGGTGCTGCGGGCACTGCGTGAGCAAGGCGTCGGCGTGGGCGTGGTCAGCAACATCGGCTGGGACATCCGTCCGGTCTTCCGCGAGCACGGCCTCGACGCGTATGTGGACACCTTTGTGCTGTCGTTCGAGCACGGCGTCCAGAAGCCCGACCCCCGGCTGTTCACGCTCGCCTGCTCGGCCCTGGACGCGGATCCGAAGGACGTCGTCATGGTCGGCGACGACCGGCGGGCGGACGGCGGGGCGGCGGCTCTGGGGTGTGCGGTGCACTTCGTGGATCATCTGCCGGCGGCCCAGCGGCCCGACGGGCTGCGGCCGGTGCTGGATCTCGTGCGGGGCGCGTGACGGGCGAGGCGAACGGTGCCCGCGCGAATTGAGACCCGCCCCGCCCGGGATTGAACAAGTAGCCTCCGGCCACCATCCAGGGGGGTCGAGCCCGCCCTGGACGATCCCCCGCGTCGCCCAGGGCAGACGGCAACCCCGACCAGGCCGTACCAAGGCCCGGACCGGACGCGTTGAGTATAGTTGGCTGGCAGCCAGTCAACGCAGGAGTTACAGCATGTCCCCGCGCAGCGCCTCGGTCAATGAAGAGTTGCGGCGGCGTTCCCGGGAGCGGCTTCTCCAAGCCGCGGTCGAGCTGGTCGGTGAGCGGGGATACGACGCCACGACGCTGGGCGACATCGCGGACCGCGCGGGCTCGGCGCGGGGTCTGGTGTCGTACTACTTCCCCGGCAAACGCCAGCTGGTGCAGTCCGCCGTGCACCGGCTGATGCACCGCACGCTGGAGGAGGCGCTGGAGCGCGAGCCGCGTACCGAGGACGGCCGGGAACGGATGGCCAGGGCCATCGACGCGATTCTGGGCCTGGCCCGGGACCGGCCCGTGCTGATGCGCCAGCACATGGCGGGGATCCTCCAGGCCGAGGGCTTCATGCAGTGTCCCGAGCAGCGGCGCCTGGCCGAGCTGCTGCGCGACACCTGCGCACGCCGCGGCTCGCGGGACGTCGACGCCGACTACCCGATGCTGCGTGCCCTGCTGATGGGCGCCGTCTACGCGGCGCTGGTGCCCGGGGTGCCGATGTCCGTGCCGGTGCTGCGGGCCGAGCTGTTCAAGCGGTACGGGCTGGAGTGGGAGAGGGGGGTCCCGCCGGACACGGAGGCCGTGCCCGGCGGGACGTGCGAGGCGGATCTGTCGCGGTTCTTCGCGACCGGGTCCGCGCCCGGCTGCCCGGAGGGTCAGTCGAAGTAGTCCGGCTGGGTCTGGGCGTTGAGCTCACGCATCTTGACCCGGCGGGCCGGGTCGGTGCGCCGGTCGTCGATCTTCAGGACGTCGAAGCCCCTGGCCATCTCGTTCGAGTAGACGTAGCCGTTGTAGTAGTACGCCGACCACGAACCGGCCGTTCTGAGGGTGTCGGTGGTCAGCGGCCCACGGTCGAAGTAGGCGATCTCCCTCGGGCGGGACGAGTCGGTGAACTCCCAGACGGAGACGCCACCTTGGTACCAGGCCTGGACCATGAGGTCCCGGCCCTTGACCGGGATCAGCGAGCCGTTGTGGGCGACACAGTTCTCGGTGTCCGCCTGGTGACGGGGGATCTTGAAGTAGCTGCGGAAGACCAGCTTGCGCTTGTCGCCCTTGCCGACGACGTCGTAGATGCCGTCGGCGCCGCGGTCCGGGCCGGTCGCCGCGTTGCAGGTGGCGCCGTTGCCGCCGCCCAGCTCATCGGTGAAGACGACCTTGTTCGCGCGTTGGTTGAAGGTCGCCGAGTGCCAGAAGGCGAAGTTGACGTTGTCCTGCACCCGGTCGATGACCCTCGGACGCTCCGGGTCCCTGATCGAGAACAGGATGCCGTCCCCCATGCAGGCGCCCGCGGCCAGGTCCCTCGACGGCAGCACGGTGATGTCATGGCAGCCCGTGGTCTTGGAGACACCCGGGTTGGTGGGCCCGCCCGGGTTGCCACCGCCGTCCGGGCCCTCACCCGGGAACAGCACCGGGAAGCCCACGACCTTCGACTTCTCGGGGGCGTGGCGCGGAACCTTGATGACGGAGATGCCGTCGTGCGGCGGCTGGCAGTCCGGGTACGCCGCGTTCGGCGAGTACGAGGAGACGTACACGTAGACGTTGCGCCGCTCGGGCACCAGCGTGTGGGTGTGCGAGCCGCATGCGGTCTCGACGGCGGCGACGTACCTGGGGTTCGTCTTGTCGCTGATGTCGAAGACCTTCATGCCCTCCCAGGAGGATTTCTCGGTCGCGGGCTGGGTGGTGCTGTTGCAACTGCTGTCGCTGCGCGAGGAGTCGGTGGACAGGAACAGCAGGTCACCGGAGACGGAGATGTCGTTCTGCGAGCCGGGGCACAGAACCTGCGCGACCGTCCTCGGTGCCCGCGGGTCGGAGATGTCGAAGATGCGGAAGCCGTCGTAGTTGCCGGCGAAGGCGTATCTGCCCTGGAAGGCGAGATCCGAATTGGTGCCCGGCAGCACGTCTTTGGGGACGTTGGTGACGTGCTCGATGTTGTCGGAGTGGACGATCTCGTTCTGACCGGGTATCTCGCCGTCCGCGAGAGCCTCGCGCACCTCGGCCCGGGTGCGGTCGGAGACTTCCTGCTCGGCGACGGGACCGTCCCCGGGGTCGGGGGTCGCGGTGGCCGGCTGCGTGGTGAGCAGCGCGGCCAGGAGCCCGCCGGCGGCAGCGGCAACTGCCAGGCGTCTGCGCCGTGTTCGGGAATTGCTGAACAGGATCACTGTTTCCTCCCTTGTGCCGTTCGCACTGGAACGGTTCACGCACGCCCGAGTATCGTCTTCACCATGCACATTTCAAGAGCGGGCTATGAACATGTAACGAAGGCGCCCCATCGCCGGGCGCGTTTCGCTACGGCCTCCATGGCCGCCTTGGCCGTGCTGGTGCTCGGCGGCTGCGACTCCGGTTCCGGCTCCGATGCCGATCCCGACTCCGCCGCGGGAAGCGGACCCTCGGTGATCGCGCCCGGCAAGCCCGGCGAGGCGAACCGGAAACTGTCCGCCGAGGAGGCGGCACGGCAGCGCGCCGAGGACGACTCCCCCAACTCGGCGGACGTCACATACGCGCGGATGATGATCGAGCACCACGCCCAGGCCCTGGAGATGACCGAACTCGCCCCGAAGCGGGCCGAGTCGACGAAGGTCAGGAAACTGGCCGAGCGGATCGCCGCCGCGCAGGGCCCGGAGATCGCCGCGATGAGGAGCTGGCTCAAGACCCATGGGAAGAGCGAGCAGGGCGATACGGCCGGGCAGGGCGGCGCCGGCCACAACCACGCCTCGATGCCGGGCATGGCGACCGAGGCACAGCTGCGCAAGCTGCGCACGGCGCGGGGTGCGGCCTTCGACCAGCTGTTCCTCACGCTGATGATCACTCATCACGACGGGGCGATCACCATGGCCACGGAGGTGAAGGGGCAGGGCAACAACATCCGGATCGAGGAGATGGCCGACGAGGTGGTGGCCCAGCAGACGAGCGAGATCACACGGATGCGGGCCATGCTCTGACGAGCCAGGCCGGTACGCCCGCCCCGGACGAGGCCGGTGCACCCGCCCCCGACCAGGCCGGCACGCCCGCCTTCGATGCGTACGTCGCCGCCGCCCCCTCCACCACCGTCGCGGCTGCCGGTCAGACGGCCCTCAGCGACCGGCCCTGCGTCGCGTCAGAAACCCGGCGTCGCGCGCCTGTCCGATCAGCCTGAGCGACTTGCGGCGGTTCTGCCCCGTCGCGCTCATCACCGCGAGGACGGGGTCGGTTCCCGCCTCCTGGGCCGCCCGGTATTTCTGCGCCACGAGCCACCGCCCCTCGACACCGCGCGGCCAGTCCGGCAGGACCGGGCTCCGTCCGGGGCCCTCCCCGTCGGGTTCGTCGGCGTCCGCCGCGGCACGGTCCGCCGCGGCGGTGATCCCGCACGCGTCGCAGAGCGGATCCTCGATCCAGTCGGCGAGCGCCGCGAGGTCGTCGAGGGAGAGCGCCGGCTGTGCCCGTACGTCCTCGATCGTGACGCACCCCTCGGACACCACGGCGTGCGCGTCGACCCGGGCGCCGTCACCGAACTCCAGCCGGACCCCGAACCAGGTCGTGGCGCCGGCGTCGTCCCGCACTTCCCACGCGGGCCACACGGAGACGGCACCCTCCGTCGGGCGGCGGTCGGAAAGATTAAGAAAGGATGCTTCCAGCACACACGCAACGTAACCGCATGATCACATTCCATACGAACGAAACACGCATCCCGTACGGCGCACTGCACCCTGTCAGCGGAGCGGCTGCGGTGCGATGCTGGACTCGAGAGCGACTCCTGAAGATCTCCGGACAAGGAGTTCCGCCGTGCTGAGAGTTGCCGTCGTAGGCTCCGGGCCGAGCGGGTGCTACACCGCCCAGAGCCTTGTACAGCAGGACCCCGACGTGGTCGTGGACGTCCTGGACCGGCTGCCGTGCCCGTACGGCCTGGTGCGGTACGGGGTGGCGCCGGACCACGAGAAGATCAAATCCCTCCAGAACAACCTGCGGACGGTTCTGGAGCACGAGCGGGTGCGGTTCCTCGGCGGCGTCCAGATCGGACCCGGCGGAGTGCCGAGCACCCGGTTGCGGGAGCTGTACCACGCGGTCGTGTACTGCGTGGGCGCCGCCACCGACCGGCACCTGGGGATTCCCGGCGAGGACCTGCCGGGCAGCTGGTCGGCGACCGAGTTCGTGTCCTGGTACAGCGCCCACCCGGACTCCGTCGACGACGGGTTCGTGCGCGGGGCACGGTCCGCGGTGGTCATCGGGGTCGGGAACGTCGCGGTGGACGTCACGCGGATGCTGGCGCGCGGCACCGCCGAACTGGCTCCCACCGACATGCCGCACGCGGCCCTCAGCTCCCTCGCCGCGAGCCGCATCATCGACGTCAGCATGGTGGGGCGGCGCGGCCCCTCGCAGGCCCGGTTCACCACCAAGGAGCTACGGGAGCTGGGCACCCTGCCGGACACCGACGTGACCGTGGACCCACGGGACCTGGCGCTGGACCCGGCCCACCTCGACCCGTCCGGGCTGCCCGCCGCGCAGCGCCGCAACGTGGAGGTGCTGCGCGGCTGGGCCGGGGCCCCCTCCCGGGACTCCCGGCACCGGATCCGGCTGCGCTTCTTCCTGCGGCCCGTCGAGCTCCTCGCCGAGGCCGGTCGCGTGGGCGCGGTGCGCTTCGAACGGACGGTCCCCGACGGTCGGGGCGGGGTGACGGGCACCGGCCGGTACGAGGACATCGAGGCCCAGCTGGTGCTGCGTTCGGTCGGATATCGCGGAGTACCGCTGGAGGGCCTGCCGTTCGACACGGCGACCGGCACGGTGCCGCATCTGGCCGGTCGTGTGCTGCGCGAGGGGCTCGTGGCGCCGGGCGAGTACGTGGCCGGCTGGATCAAGCGGGGCCCGACCGGCGTGATCGGCAGCAACCGGTCGGACGCCAAGGAGACGGTGACGTCGCTGCTGGAGGACGCCGGCGTACTCGTTCGCAGGGCGGTGCCCGAGGAGCCGCTGACGGCTCTGCGGTCGGCCGGTGTCGAGCCCGTCGAGTGGTCCGGCTGGCAGGCGATCGAGCGGGCCGAGGCGGCCCTGGGGGCCTCGCTGGGGCGCGGTGTGGTGAAACTTCCCGACTGGGAGTCCCTGTTGATCGCCGCGCACGACGACGTCGTCTGACGGGCCAGGCCGGTCGTCGCCGAGGGGCTCCGAGGGGCTCCGACCGGCCGGAGGCGCGTTGTCAGCGCAGGTGCGCCGGCAGATACCGGCTGACCGTGCGCTCCAGGTGCGGCAGGGCGCGCTGCCCGGCGACCGCCAGCGCGATCGACGCGGCGACGCCCGCCCACGCGAACGGGCCGAGCGGCGTGCAGCCGAAGAGGTGGCTGATGCCGGGCGTCTCGACCAGGGCGACGAGGACCGCCGCGGAGCCGAGGGCGGTGACCCGGACCAGCGGGCTCCCCTTGCGGTCGGCCAGGGTCTGGGCGAGCTGGGTGCCGACCACCGCGCACAGCGCCATCGTGGTGGAGCGGCGGGCGGTGCCCGGGGTGAAGCGGCCGATCAGCCAGGCCGCCGTCGCGCCCAGCGTGGTGGTCAGGGCCCGGTGCCGGATCTTGCGGATCAGCGGGGCGCCGAGTAGGGAGGTACCCAGGGGGGCGGTGCCTTCGGCGCCTGCCTGGCCGGGCGCGGCCGATTCCGGTTCCGCCGTCTCCGGTTCGTACGGTGTCACCGCCACCGCCATGGCCGGGAAAAGGTCTGTGAACAGGTTGACCAGCAGCATCTGGCGGGTGGACAGCGGCGCCGCGCCCGACAGGAGGGTGCCGAGGAGGCCGAAGCCCACCTCGCCCGCGTTGCCGCCGATCAGGATGGCGATGGCGTCGGCGACGCTGTGCCACAGGGCCCGGCCCTCGGCGACCGCCTCGACCAGGACGGTCAGGTCGCCGTCGGTGAGGACGAGGTCGGCGGCGTTGCGGGCGGCGGCCGAGCCGCGGGCGTTGATGCCGACGCCGATGTCGGCGGCGCGGATGGCCGCCGCGTCGTTGGCCCCGTCGCCGACCATGCCGACGACCCGGCCTGCATCCCGCAGGGCCTCGACGACCTGGAGTTTCTGCTCGGGCGCGACCCTGGCCACCACACCCATGTCGCTCAGCATCCGGGCGCGCGCCTCCCGGTCCGCGGACGCCAGCTCGTCGCCGGTGACCACGCCGGTGTCCTCGGGCCAGCCCAGTTCCGCGGCGATGGCCCGCGCGGTCTGCGGGTGGTCACCGGTCAGCATGACGGGGCGTACGCCCGCGTCGCGCAGGCCCTGGACGAGCGCCGTGGAGGTCTCGCGCGGTACGTCGGCGAGGGCCAGCAGGCCCGTGAACTCCAGCTCTTCCAGGGGCTGTTCAAGGGCGTCGGACGCCTGGTCCGTGGCCGCAAGCGGGCGCCGGGCGACCGCGAGGACGCGCAGTCCGTCGGCGGCGAGGGTGTGCGCCGCCTCCGTCACCGACTCGGGCAGGTCGACGCAGGCGGGCAGCACCGTCTCGGGGGCGCCCTTGACCACGAGCACGGCGACGTCGTCGTCCTGTGCACGGCCGACGGCGGCGGCGTAGCCCCGTCCGGCCTCGAACGGCAGGCCCTCGGCCTGGGACCAGTCGGGGTCGTCGGGGGCCGCGTCCAGGACGGCCTCGTCGGTGGCGTGCACGGGCCGCTCCGAGCCGCCGTTGAACTGCGGGCAGGCGCGCGCCGCCGACCGCAGTGTGGCGTCGCCCTCGGGCTCGGCCGGCTTCCGGATCGTTCCGCCCGCGTCGGTGACCCGCACCAGGCGCAGCCGGTTCTCGGTGAGCGTGCCGGTCTTGTCGAAGCAGATGGTGTCCATCCGGCCGAGCGCCTCCAGGGTGCGCGGGGCCCGTACGAGGACGCCGCGACGGCTCAGCCTGCGGGCCGCCGCGAGCTGGGCCACGGTGGCGACCAGCGGCAGCCCCTCCGGGACCGCGGCCACGGCCACCGCGACGCCGCCGCTGACGGCCTGGCGGATCGGCGTGCCGCGCAGCAGCGACAGGGCGGTCACACCGGCGCCGCCCGCCAGCGTCAACGGCAGGGCCTTGTCGGTGAGTTCGCGCAGCCTGGCCTGTACTCCGGCGGACGGTGGTGTGCGGGCGGCGAGGGCCACGGCACGGGAGGCCTCCGTCCGGTCCCCGGTGTCCACCACGACGGCCCTGGCCTCCCCGGCCACCACGGTCGTGCCCTCGAACACCATGCAGCTCCGGTCGGGCACGGCCGCGTCCGGCGTCGGGTCGGTCGCCTTGTCGGCCGGCAGGGACTCCCCGGTCAGCGCGGACTCGTCCACCTCCAGTCCGTCCTCCCAGAGCAGCCTGGCGTCGGCGGGCACCACGTCGTCCGCGCGCAGTTCGATCACGTCGCCGGGGCGGAGCTTGGCGGCGTCGACGAGGGTTGACCGGGACGCCGTGGCCGGCTCCTCGCCTTCCTTGCTCGCCGCGCTCTCCTCGCTCTCCTCGCCCCCTCCGGTTCCCGCACCGGCCCTGCCTTGCTGGTCCCGGCTGCCCTCGCGTGTCTCGGTCGCGACGCGTGCCTTCTGCTTCTGCTTGGCCAGCAGGCCGGACAGCGCCCGCTCGGCCCGCATCCGCTGGACGCCGCCGACCAGCGCGTTCAGGTCGAGCGCGCCGACGACCAGCAGCGCGTCCACGACGGAGCCGAGGATCGCCTCGGCGGCCGAGCCGACGGCGAGGACCGGGGTGAGCGGGTCGTCGAGTTCGCCGCGCACGGCCCGGGCGAGCTGCATCGGCCCGCTCAGCGGAGCGAACAGGCGCTTGCGGCCCATCGCCCGGGCCGTCTTGCGCGTCCGGTCGGTGACCTGCTCGGGCAGGCTCGGCTCCGGGACCGCGTCCGCCTCCCGCTCCAGCCGGTCGCGGACCTCGGCGGGCTCCAGTTCGTGCCAGGCCACGCGTGGACGCGGGTGCGGGGCGCGGGCCGCCGCCACCCGAAGGGCCGCTCGCACACCGGTCAGCAGGGCCCATGCCGCGCTCACGTCGACGGGCGTGTGCCGGATCCCCGGCCAGGGCGTGGGGCGGCCACGCCGGGACTGGCCGATGGCCACCAGCAGACCCGACAGGGCGGCGCCGGACCTCGCCAGGACCTGCGACCTGCGGCCCACCCCGCGCGCGGCCGGGACCGCGCGCAGCAGCCGCCACACGTCGGCCAGACCGTGCGGGGCCAGCACGTCCGCGCCCCAGACGAGGGCTCCGTCACGGTCGGTGAGGGCGACGGCCACATCGCCGGCGAGCAGCCCCTCGAAGACGTCCTCGTCGCCGGCCCCCGGTCGGGCCACGGTGACGACCACGGCGTCGTCGGCACGCAACGCGTTCACCACCTCGCCCAATGACCGATCGGCGCTCACCACCTGGTCCGCGAGGGTGGTGAAGTCGGCCAGGGCGGGGTCGTCGACCATCACCACGCGCAGGCCCGCCCGCCGAGCCGCATCCAGCACGGTCTCCGCCCAGGCGTCCGCGCCCGCGCCGGGGGTCCGTAGCGCGCTCGGGTGCAGTACGACCGTGTCGGCCATCTCCAGCTGCCTGAGCCGTTCGGTGTCGCGCACCAGGACGCCGGTACGGGACAGCGCGGAGCTCAGTACGGCGTGGAAGGCCGCGGGCCCGTAGCGGGCGGCCTTGGGAGAGCCCGCGAGGACCGCCTCGGCCGCCTCGGTGCCGTCGTGCTTGACCAGCAGTGTGGCCACGGCGCCCACGAGGCTGCCGGTCTCGGCGTGCGCGGCGTACTGCTGGGCCGGGGAACTGCGCAGCGGCGGGCGCGGGCAGTGGTCGCCGGCCACGCTGCATCGCTCGGGCACACAGACCTCGTCGTGGACCATGTCGAAGGCCGCCGCGCGGGCCACCGTCTCCGCCAGCTGGAGCGAGCGCAGCGAACCGTCCAGCACCAGAGCGGTCGGGGTCCGGCCTGCGCCGTGCGCCGCCGCGTTGGCGACGGCGAGCACGATGTCCATGCGGGTGCGGCCGAGCCGCGCCCGCAGCCAGCCGCGAAAGCGCGGGTTCTCTCGCAGCAGCGTGACCACGGCGGTCACCGAGCGGGGCGTGGTCGGCAGGCGCAGCCCGTAGCCGATGAACGCGGCGGCGATGCCGGCCACGTCGGCGGCCACGGTCGTGGCGGCGGCCCGCACCCCGGCGGGGTCGGCCGGGTGGGGGGTCTCTTCCACCGACTCGTCCATCTGCGCCAGACCGTGCCGGGCCGCGATCTCGACGGCCTTGTCCATCACCTGGTCGCTGACCGACTCCTCGACGGCGGTCACGACGAGGCGGCTCAGTCCCCCGTCCCAGTACGCCAGGGCCACATCGGGCCGCTCCAGCAGCGCCGCGGCGACCCGGCGTGCCGCGTGTTCCGTCCCGCCCGCCCGGTGCACGCGCTCCGGCTCCGCGGGCCGCAGCGCCATATGGATGCGGGCGCCGGAGCGCCAGGGGCGCGGGCGCCGGGGCAGCGTGTTGCGGGTGACCCGCACGACGCGCGCCGCCGTGTCCATGCTCCGTACCCCGGCCCTGGCGGTCCCGGCCACGGCGCCGGCGGCGGCTCCCACCGCGGGCGCGGCTCCTGCGACCAGCAGCCGCGGACCGGCCGCGACCATACCCGCCGCGGCGGCCGTCGGACGTGTGAGCAGACCAAGAACCATCGCTCGCCCTCTTCGCCTCGGTCGACGTCGTCTTCCGCGGAGACCCGGGTTCCCGCAAAACGGCATGTCATCCGCCACGGACACCTCAGCGGGCGGCTTCGCGGCCGGCACGATCATGTCCATGCCCATGCGCGGGCCGTCGATTCCGAGGGCACTCGGCGGCGAGCGCCGCGACCCGCCCGACCCCGGGCCGTGCAGCCGGCCGGGAAGCCACGGGGGCGGGGGCCTCCGGCTACCCCTCGGAGTCCCGCTTCCAGTCCTTGACGAGGAGGCCGAGCAGCACCTCGTCCAGGAACTCGCCCATCACCCAGGCCGAGGAGCGCAGCACGCCCTCGCGAACGAAGCCGTTGCGTTCGGCGGAGCGCAGCATCGCGGCGTTGTCCGACAGCGTCTCGATCTGAAGCCGGTGCAGGCCGCGCACGACGAACCCGTAGTGACACAGCACCGCGACCACGTCGGAGCCGTAGCCCTTGCCGCGGGCGGCCGGAAGCAGCCCCAGCCCGATGTGCGCGGACCGGTTGTGATGGTCGATGCCCCACAGCGTCGCGGTGCCGATCAGCGTGCCGCCGCCCAGCTCCACCACGGAGAAGGGGACGTGCGCCTGCTCCTTGTCGTCCACGTCGTCCACGACGAGCCGCGGGTCCTTCGCACCCGGCGAGACGGGCCGCCACGGCCCGCTTTCGGCCCGCGAGGAGTTGACCACGTCGTCGTAGAGCTCGGTACGCAGGACCGGGATGTCGTCGTGCCGGGCCCTGAGCCCGACCTTGGCGCCTCTCAGCATGCGGGCTTCCTATCCGGCCGTGCCGACCGGCGGCAAACGGATAAGCAGGACAGGCGGCGTCGCCGTCCGGCACCTGGTGCCGCGCCGCCCCTCAGACGGCCTCCTGGCCGGCACGCGCGTGTGCCGTGTCGGACATCTCCCGGCGATAGGCCGCGTAGGCGGCGCGCAGCGGTGTGCCCGGCCAGTCCGGTGGCAGCAGTCCGGGCGGCAGCACCGGGTCGGCCAGCAAGTGCCGTACCACGGCCGCGAAGGCGGTGAAGCGGTCGGACGGCCGGCCGGCACCGGTGACATGGGTGAGCAGGGCGCGTCCGGTGTCAGCCCACTCGGCCAACGGCCACAGGGTCGCTGCCAGTTCGGGCGCGGGCCGGCCGGGACGGGCCGTATAGCGCTGGGCCACGCGGCCGAGGTCGTCCGGGAGGGGGCGGAGCAGGTTGGCGGGGCGCAGCCAGACGCCCTCACGCAGTTCGGCGAGGCGCAGGCGCGTCAACTTGCCGCGCAGCTCCGCCCGTTCGGCAGGGCCTCGGCCGGTGGCCGTGACCACGACCATCTCCCAGTCGCCGCTCCACGGCCGGGTCTCGGGATGAACGGCGTCGTCCTGGCGCCGCTGGCGCTCCAGGAGCCGGTCGCTGAGCCGGTAGACCGCGTCCGCGCGCCGCAGGTCGCCGGCGGCCACCATCCGGCTGAGCGCGGCCCGCAGGGTGGACCCGGCGATGCCGAACGGCTCCACGTTGCGCACCAGGTCCTTCACCGGCAGCTCGGGCGGATGCAGCCCCAGCAGCATGCTCAGCACGACCGAGCGGGCGGACAGCGGGCGCAGTTCCCCCTCGTCGGCGTGCGTGGACGCGTTGTTCGGCATGGTCACGACTGTACGGGGCGGGATGACGTATTACACTATTGCTGCGACCGTAGAGAGAGTGCAACACTGGCCGTATGGTCTCGATACTCGCGCAGGAGCAGTCCGGTGACGGTGCCGCGCCGGAGCCTTCGGAGCGGTCCCGGCAGTACGCCACCCACGACGTCACCAACCAGCCCCCTCCCCTGTCGCCGTACGACGCGTCCGAGGACACCGCCCTGCTCGAAGGGCTGCGCCGGGAGGGCGCCGGGTGGGCCGAGGAGGACATCCGCCGGCTCGGCCTGACGGCGGGCAGCGTCGAGGCGCAGGAGTGGGGTGAGCAGGCCAATCGGCACGAGCCCGAGCTGCGTACGCACGACCGGTACGGCCATCGCGTCGACGAGGTCGACTTCCATCCGAGCTGGCACCGCCTGATGCGGGTCGCGGTCGCCGAGGGGCTGGCGGGAGCTCCGTGGGCGGACGAGCGGCCCGGCGCCCATGTCGCCCGGACCGCGGGCGGGCTGGTGTGGGGCCACACCGAGGCCGGGCACGGCTGTCCGACGTCGATGACGTACGCCGCCGTCCCCGCCCTGCGCAGGCAGCCCGAGCTCGCGAAGGTCTACGAACCGCTGCTGACCAGCCGGGAGTACGAGCCGGGGCTGCGCGTGCCGACCGAGAAGCGGGGCCTGCTCGCGGGCATGGGGATGACCGAGAAGCAGGGCGGCTCCGACGTCCGCACGAACACCACCACGGCGACGCCGACGGCCGAGCCGGGCGTGTACACGCTGCGCGGGCACAAGTGGTTCACGTCGGCGCCCATGTGCGACGTCTTCCTGGTACTGGCCCAGGCCCCGGGCGGTCTGTCCTGCTTCCTCGTACCGCGCGTCCTGCCCGACGGCAGCCGCAACACCTTCCGCATCCAGCGTCTGAAGGACAAGCTGGGCAACCGCTCCAACGCCTCCTCCGAGCCGGAGTTCGACGGCACGGTCGCCTGGCTGGTCGGTCCCGAGGGGCGGGGTGTCAAGACGATCATCGAGATGGTGAACTGCACGCGGCTGGACTGCGTGATGTCCTCGGCCACACTGATGCGCAAGACGCTGGTGGAGGCGGGGCACCACGCACGCCATCGCACCGCGTTCGGGGCACGGCTGGTGGACCAGCCGCTCATGCGCAACGTCCTGGCCGACCTCGCGCTGGAGTCCGAGGCCGCGACGACGCTGACGCTACGACTCGCGGGCGCGGCCGACAGGGTGGTGCGCGGCGAGGACGCGCGCGGCACCGAGACGGCGTTCCGCCGGATCGCGACCGCCGTCGGCAAGTACTGGGTCACCAAGCGGGGCCCCGCCTTCACCGCGGAGGCCCTGGAGTGCCTCGGCGGCAACGGCTACGTCGAGGACTCGGGCATGCCCCGCCACTATCGGGAGGCCCCGCTGCTGTCGATCTGGGAGGGCTCGGGGAACGTCAACGCCCTCGACGTGCTGCGGGCGTTGAGCAAGGAACCGGGTACCGCCGAGGCGCTCTTCGGCGAACTCGCCCTCGCGCAGGGCGCGGACACCCGCCTGGACGGCGCGGTCGCCCGCCTGAAGGGCATGCTGGCCGCGGGCTCCGAGACAGGCGCCCGCCGCCTGGTCGAGCTGATGGCCCTCACCCTCCAGGCGTCCCTCCTGGTCCGCCACGCCCCCGCCCCCGTCGCCGACGCCTTCTGCGCCACCCGGCTCGGCGGCGACTGGGGACACGCCTTCGGCACACTGCCCGACGCCGCCGACGTGGACGCGATCCTGAGCCGGGCGCTGCCGGGCGGGGAGTGACGGCGACGAGGTGACGCGAGGGCAGTTGGGAACTGCCGGACGCCCGCTGGGGGGCGGACGGCGGCTCTGCCCGGCGAACCGCTCTCTGCGGGGCCTGCCCGGGGGGGGGCTGGGCACAGTTGGGGCCGGGCATACCTGGGGCTGGATACCTGGGCCTGGGCAGGCCCGAGGCTGAGCAGACCCAGGGCTGAGCAGACCCGGGGCCGGGTATGCCCGAGCCTCCCCGGCGCCCGGCGCACGGCCTCCAGCTGCCTCGCCCGCTGCCGGAGCGTGGGCACGGGCGGCGGCGCCGCCGGTGCGCCCTTGTCACCGGCCGCCCCGCAGCACCGGTGCCCACGTGCCGGGGCAGAACCAGAAGCACGGGAGCCGAACGGGCGTGAACCGGGGCGGGTCACCTTGTACCCGGGCGCCGCGCCACCGGACCGCCGGTTGCCGGGCCGCCCAGCCATCGGGGCGCCGTCGTCGGCCACCGGCGTGCGTCCCATCACCTCACCCCCTCACCCCCACTCCCCTCACCCCGTAGTCCGCCCACTCCACAACGGCCCGACCCGGGCCCACTCGTAGCCCCATTGGTCGATGCGCATGCTCTCCAGGCGGGCCCGGAGGGCTCGGCCGGCGGCGAAGGGTACGGACGCGGCGAACAGGCCGGCGAGGCTGCCGACCAGGGCCGATCTCGAACGGGCCTCGGCCTCGGTGGCCGGCCTGGTCACGAGGCGGCCCTGGGCGTCGGTCCAGACGGTGACCGGTGTGCCTACGCCGCTGCCGGGGCGGACGCGGGCCTGGCCGGTGTGGGCGGCGCCGTCCGGCCCGCTCCAGCGGACCTTCGCCCATACGCTCGCGCCGCCCGTGGTGCCGGAACGCGCGTCCGACGTGCCCGGTGCCTGCTGGCCGAGCAGTGCCACGACGGGCCGCCACTCGACGCGCTCCCGGGCCATCTCCCGCTCCACCGTGCCGGCCGTCCCCACACCGGCGAGCACGCCCGTGAGCACGGTGGCCGCCCAGGCGGCGAGCAGCACCCAGCCCTCCACCGCGTCGGCCCGGCGCCTGAGCGGATTGCGCCGCCACCGCCACAGCCACACCTTCGCACCACGGAACGCCATCGAAGGCTTCCTCCTCATGAGCGCACGAACATGCCGGACCCACCGCCCCCTTCCCATACGGCGGAGGACCGCCGGATGCTCATGGCATCTGTCCGGCGAGGACCGTGACACGGCCCCCGAGGCCCCCGCAGGCGTCTTCGTGAAAGCGCCTCGCGGCTCGTGCCGGGGGAGCTACCATCGCCGTCCTGACCTGCGGCGCAAGCCTTTGCAGAGGTGACTGTCAGTGCCGGGGTGCAGACTGGCCGGTGTCTGGGACGAAGACGTCACGGAGGTGATCGGCATGACCGAGGTACTGCTGGCCGTGGGCACGCGCAAGGGCCTGTTCATCGGCCGAAGGCGGGGTGCCGCCTGGGAGTTCGACGAGAGCCCCTACTTCAACGCGCAGGCCGTGTACTCGGTCGCCATCGACACCCGGGGCGACCGACCGCGCCTGCTGGCCGGCGGCGACAGCGCGCACTGGGGCCCGTCCGTGTTCCACTCCGACGACCTGGGCCGCACCTGGACCGAGCCGGCCAGGCCCGCCGTCAAGTTCCCCAAGGACACGGAGGCCTCACTGGAGCGGGTGTGGCAGCTGCACCCGGCGGCGGGGGAACGGGACGTGGTGTACGCGGGCACGGAACCGGCCGCGCTGTACCGCTCCGAGGACCGCGGCGAGTCCTTCGAGCTGGTCCGCCCGCTGTGGGAGCACCCCACGCGGTCCAAGTGGGTGCCGGGCGGCGGCGGTGAGGGCCTGCACACCGTGATCACCGACGAGCGCGACCCCCGGGCCGTGACGGTCGCCGTCTCGACGGCAGGTGTGTTCCGCACGTCCGACGGCGGCTCCAGCTGGGCACCCTCCAACTCCGGTGTCTCGGCGGTGTTCCTGCCGGATCCGAACCCGGAGTTCGGGCAGTGCGTGCACAAGATCGCCCAGGACGCGGGGTCGCCGGACCGGCTCTACCTCCAGAACCACTGGGGCGTGTACCGCAGCGACGACGCGGGCGCGCACTGGACGGACATCGGTGCGGGCCTGCCGTCCACCTTCGGCTTCGCTGCGGCCACGCACCCGCACCGCGGCGACACGGCGTACGTCTTCCCCATCAACGCCGACTCGGACCGCGTACCGGCCGACCGGCGATGTCGCGTCTACCGCACGCAGGACGCGGGCAGGAGCTGGGAGCCGCTGTCGGCCGGGCTGCCCGAGGGGGACCACTACGGCACGGTGCTGCGGGACGCGATGTGCACGGACGACGCGGACCCGGCGGGGGTTTACTTCGGCAACCGCAACGGCGAGGTGTTCGCGTCGGCCGACGACGGCGACACCTGGCGGCAGTTGGTCGCGCATCTGCCGGACGTGCTGTGCGTGCGGGCCGCGGTGATCGGATGAGCCTCCGGGACTTACGGGTCCGCCTTGGCCACTGGTTGATCGGCGCTGTCGGTACGGCAGTAGGGTGACGCCCGTGGCATCACGACCCTTGCATGAGATCGTCGAACCGGGCTGGGCGAAGGCCCTGGAACCCGTGGCCGAACGGATCACCGGGATGGGGGACTTCCTGCGCGCGGAGATCTCCGCGGGACGCACCTATCTGCCGGCCGGAGCGAATGTCCTGCGCGCCTTCCAGCAACCCTTCGACGAGGTGAGGGTCCTGATCGTCGGGCAGGACCCCTACCCCACCCCGGGCCATGCCGTGGGTCTGTCGTTCTCGGTGGCACCCGAGGTACGTCCGCTGCCGGGCAGCCTCATCAACATCTACCGGGAGCTCAACGCCGACCTGGGGCTGCCGCAGCCGTCCAACGGCGATCTGACGCCCTGGACCCGGCAGGGTGTGCTGCTCCTCAACAGGGCGCTCACCACGGCCCCGCGCAAGCCGGGCGCCCATCGCGGCAAGGGCTGGGAGGAGGTCACCGAGCAGGCCATCCGAGCGCTGGCGGGACGCGGGAAGCCGCTGGTGTCCATCCTGTGGGGCCGTGACGCCCGCAATCTGCGTCCCCTGCTCGGCAGGCTCCCTTCGGTGGAGTCCGCGCATCCCTCCCCCATGTCCGCCGACCGCGGTTTCTTCGGTTCCCGCCCGTTCAGCCGCGCCAACGATCTGCTGATCCAGCAGGGAGGTCAGCCCGTGGACTGGCGCCTGCCATGACCGGCACGGGGCGGGGCCCGGCCGACCAGGGCTTTCTCGCCGTCGACTCGGGTGGATCAGGCCTGCGGGTCGTGGTGGGGAGCGTCGGTCGTGGTGCGACGGCCCGGCGGGAGTCCCGGGAGCCGGTGCGGACCGGGGAACGGGGCATCGACGCCGGGCATCTGATGGAGCAACTGGTGCCCCTGGTGCGGGCGTCGATGGCCGAGGCCGGTGTCGACCGGCTCGGTGCCGCGGCGGTGGGTGCCGCCGGGCTGGCCTCGCTGGGGGACGCCCTGCGTGCCGAACTGCCGGGTGCGCTGGAGCGGGAGTTCGGCATCGGGCGTCTCGTCCTCGCCGCCGACGCCGTCACCGCCTACGTCGGCGCTCTGGGGTCCCGGCCCGGGGCCGTGCTGGCCGCCGGGACAGGGCTCATCGCGCTGGGCACCGACCTGACCCGGTGGCGCCGTGCGGACGGCTGGGGGCATCTGCTCGGCGACTGCGGCAGCGGAGCCTGGATCGGGCGGGCCGGTCTGGAAGCGGCACTGCGAGCGTACGACGGCCGTCCGGGTGGGTCCGCCGGACTGCTGACCTGTGCCGAGGAGTTGTTCGGCCCGATGCGGGGGCTGCCCGGCAAGCTCTATCCGCGTCCGGACCGGCCCGCCGTCCTCGCCTCCTTCGCGCCGCAGGTGGCCGCCCGCGCCGACAGCGACCCGGTCGCCGCGGACATCCTGCGCACCGCCGCACGGCACATGGCCGAGACCGCAGCCACCGTGTGCCCCGCCGTCGGGGAGCCCCGAGTCGCGCTCACCGGTGGCCTGTTCAAGATGGGCGACGCGCTTCTCGCGCCCCTGGAGGAGGAGTTGTCGAAGCGGCTGCCGCGGGCGCTCCGGGTGGCACCCGACGGGGATCCGCTGCTGGGGTCGGTGCGCATGGCGACCGACCTCGCGACCGGCTCGCTGACACTGCCGGGTGACGAGACGATGCTCTGCGTGCTGACCCGTGCGGGTGACAGATAAAACGGACTGATCCACATAGGCTGATCGGTTCAGAACCGGACGTAACTCATCAGACAAAACCGGACGGATACCGCTCACCTGCACCCTCCCCGAACAGGGGAGCCCAAGAAACCAGTAACATGCGGCGCCATGAGCTCCCCCACTGGGCCCGCGTCCGGCCTGCCAGTACGAATGCCGCGCCCCCGCCAGCCCGGGCGGCACCGCCGACCCGAGCCGCAGGCGGCTCCCGAGGGCGCGCCCTCGCTCGTTCTCGCGGTGCCGGGCACGCCGAGCGCCGCCACCCGCGGCCTCGCCGAGGAGGTCGTGAGCATCGCCCGCTCCGAGCTCCCCGGCCTCGACGCCCGGATCGGGTACGTCGATGGTGACGACGCGGAGTTCCCCACGCTCCAGTCCGTGCTGGTGCACGCCGCCGAGGAGCGCATCGCCCGCTATGAGCAGGCGCTCGCGGCCGGGGTGGAGGCCAAGGAGCCCGAGGGCCCCGTCGCCGTCGTGGTGCCGCTGCTCGCAGGCCCGGACAGCGCGCTGCTGCGTGTCATCCGCCAGGCCGTGATGGACAGCCGGGTCGCGGCCGATCTGACCGATGTGCTGGGCCCGCACCCGCTGCTCGCCGAGGCGCTGCACGTGCGCCTGTCCGAGGCCGGCCTGGCCCGCGCCGACCGTGCGCGCCTGTTCACCGTGGCGACCGCCGCGGACGGCATCATCCTGGCCTCCGTCGGTGGTGAGGAGGCCGTGCAGGCGGCCGGGATCACCGGCATGCTGCTCGCCGCCCGCCTGGCCGTGCCGGTGATGGCGGCGGCCCTGGACCAGGAGGGCTCGATCACGGCCGTCGCCGAGCAGCTGCGTTCCTCGGGCTCGCAGCAGCTGGCGCTGGCGCCGTATCTGATAGGGCCGGAGATCGACCCGAGCCTGATCGCGGAGGCCGCCCATGAGGCGGGCTGTTCCGCCGCCGAGGCGCTTGGCCCGTACCCGGCGATCGGCAAGCTCGCGCTGTCCAAGTACACGACCGCGCTGGGCATCGCCCCGCCGCAGCCGCAGGGCACGCCGGTGCGCTGACCCGCACGCCACAGCCGTAGCGCCGAAGGGCCCGTCCCCCGTGGGGGAGCGGGCCCTTCGGCCTTGCGGTCACCTCAGGCAGGTCGGATCGGACCCGATGCGTGTCCATAACCGGGTCCGGAACCGGGTCCGGAACCGGATTCCGGGTCCGGTTCCGGGCCGATGAGCACGCAGGACGCGGCGGGCATCTCGATGGAGCCCTCATAGAGCGGGAGCCCCGTGTCGGGGTCCAGGGCGAACCAGGACACGTCACCGGAGCGCTCGTTGGCGACGTACAGGATCCCCTCCGCCTCGGTGATCGCTCGAGGCCAGTGTCCGGCGCAGGTCACGGTGCCGGTCAGCCGCAGTTCCTCGCCGGCGACGGTGAACGTCGACAGCACGTCCTCACCGCGGGTCGCCGTCCACAGGAAGCGGCCGTCGGGTGAGGCGACGATCCCCGAGGGGTAGGCGTCGCCGGCCGGTGCACCCGGCAGTACCCGGGTCTCGGTCAGCGGCTTGAGCGTGCCGTCCTCGGCGTCCCAGTGGCAGACGGTGACCGTGGGCGTGAGTTCGTTGAGGACGTAGGCGTATCCCGCGGTGGGATGGAAGGCCAGGTGGCGGGGGCCCGAGCCGGGGCGCAGGGCGATCTCGCGGTGCACTTCGAAGGTGCCGTCGACCGGCGTGTAGACGCGCACCGAGTCGGTGCCGAGGTCGACGCCGACGGCCCAGCGCCCGCAGGGGGTGGGCAGCACCTGATGGGCGTGCGGGCCCTGCTGGCGGGGTGTGTGCGGGCCGGAGCCGGTGTGCCGCAGGACCGCCGTGGGGGCGTCGGCGAGGGTGCCGTCGGGGCGGACGGCGACGGCGGTGACACTGCCGGAGCCGTAGTTGGCGGTGAGGACGTGGCCGGCGAACAGGCTGAGGTGCACGGGGCCGCTGCCATCCACCGCGACCGGCGGCCCGGTGAGCTCCGGGGTGTCGCCGACCACGCGGTACGCGGCCACCG
The DNA here is from genome assembly GCF_043673425.1 of Streptomyces sp. M41. NCBI lineage: Bacteria > Bacillati > Actinomycetota > Actinomycetes > Kitasatosporales > Streptomycetaceae > Streptomyces > Streptomyces sp. M41. The sequence continues at coordinate 83,593 of NZ_JBIMKE010000006.1, forward strand.
CGCCCTCGGCCGTCTCGCTGACCGCGTAGAGCGTGTCGCCGCCGGGCGACAGGGTCAGATACGCGGGGTCGGGCACCTCGGCCACGCTGCCGAGCACGGTCAGCGCGCCACTGCCCGGGGTCACGCGAGCCGTGGTGATGCCCCGCCCACCGGCCGCCGTGAACGATCCGATGTAGGCCCGCCTGCCCCGCCTGCCGACGTATGCCACCGCTGTCCCCTTCCGGTCGGATGCCGTCGGCGGTGACGGTAGCAGTGAACGGCCATCGGTCTAGACCAAGTGGCGCAAAGGGAGTTCCGCATGGCGCGCCCTTCGGGACACACCCGCGGGCGGCTCCCGCGCGGAAAGGGCGAGTCGATCAGGAGAGCCAGTCGGTGTAGCGGGTCGGGGCGAGGTGGGCTTCCTTGTCGGTGAGGACGTCGCCCCGGACGGCGGCGAACATGCCAGCGGTGGGATCGGTGACGACGGTGCGCCGGTCGCCCTTGTGGGCGAGGGTGATCCGGCCCAGCTCGTCGAGGGGGAGGATCTCGGGGCCGGCGACGTTGCGGATGCCGCGCAGCGGCGTGCCCACGGCGACCTGCGTCACGGCGGCGGCCACGTCCTTGGCGGCGATCGGCTGGATCGGGGTGGCGGGCAGGCGGACGGTGTCGCCGTCCGCGGTCCAGGACAGGACGGCGTCGACGAACTCCATGAACTGCGTCGCCCGGACGATCGAGTACGGGACCGGCCCGGCCGCGAGAAGATTCTCCTGGAGTGTCTTGGCCCGGTAGTAGTCCAGCTCGGGGACCTTGTCCACGCCGACGATCGAGAGGATGACGAAGTGGCCGACGCCGGCCTCGGCAGCCGCGGCGAGGAGGTTGTCCATCGAGTTCCGGAAGAACGCCGGGGACGCCTCGTCGAAGGTGGGCGAGTTCGTCAGGTCGACGACGACATCGGCGCCCGCGACCGCCGCGTCGAGGCCCTCTCCGCTGATCACGTCGACTCCGGTGGACTGCGCGTGCGGGACGGCCTCGTGCCCGACAGCGTTCAGGTTGCGCACGACCTGCGAACCGATCAGTCCGGTACCGCCGATGACTGCGAACTTCATGGCACGCCTTTCGGTGGAGGTGCGTCCGGGGGCACTCCCCCACCATCGGCGAACGACGCCGTCCCGGCGAGCGGTGACGCCGCCGACTCGGTGACCGGCCGGTCAGGGCGCCGGGCCCGGACCGGCGTTCACTCTCCTACGCCGACCAGCCGTGCACCGGTCGGTGAGCGCAGCGGCTGGGCCAGTTCGGCCAGGGCTCGCTCCAGACCGTGCAGATGGGTCAGGGCGGGGTTCGATGCCGTCGGCTGGGCCGTGGGGGTGGCGACCCCCGTGCCGTCCTTGCCGCCCTCGCCGCCCGTGCCGCCGGTGAGCGCCTCGACGGCTGCCTCGACGCGCCAGCACGCGGCGGCGAGGCGGGCGTCGTGCGAGGCCACCGGGTCGGCGGCGACGGCGACGAGGCCGCGGATCTCCCGGGCGCAGTCGTCGAGCAGGGCCAGCACCCGGCGGGCACGCCGCTTGCGGGCCGGCACCGGGTTCAGCGGGTGCACGAGCGGCGCGACGGAGAGCCGTACCCGGCCGAGCAGCTGTTCGAGTTCGGCCACGCGCGAGGCCGGGTCGGCGCGCTCGTCACCGGCCAGCCGGGCGGCGGCCTCGGCGGTGGCGGCCTGGACGCAGCGCAGGGCCCGCTGGATCCAGGCGTCGGTGACGGCATGGGTGGTGACGGGCAGGACGAGCAGCACGGCCAGGACGGCGCCGAGGGCCCCGACACCGGTCTCGGCGAGCCGCAGCGCCAGCAGGGCGGGGTCGAGGACGCCCAGCAGGCCGTAGAGGAGCTCGGCGAGGACCGTGACGCAGAGCATCATCCAGGTGTAGGAGACGGCGGCCGTGTAGAAGATGCCGAAGACACAGACGGCGAGGAGTGCGGCCGACGGGAGCACCGCTCCGTGCAGGGGTACGGCGACGAGCAGACCGAGTCCGATGCCGATCACCGTGCCGAGGACCCGGCGGAAGCCGCGCACCAGGGTCTCGCCGCGCGAGGTGGTGTTGACGAAGATCCACCAGGTGGCGCCGACGGCCCAGTACCAGCGCTGCCCGGACACCAGCTGGCCCACCACGAGGGCGAAGCCCGCGCCCGCGGTGGCCTGGATCGCCTGGCGGGTGGTGACGCGGGCCAGGCCGCTGCCGCCCGGGGGTGCCGGTTGTACGGGGGCCGGGGGTGTGTGGCGCTCGTAGCACCACAGCCCGAAGCGCACCACGGCGGCGGTGAGCAGCGAGAGCAGGAGGGCGGCGTAGAGCTCGGGGAGCTGTCCGGGGGTCGCGTGCAAGAACTGCGCCACGAAGAAGGTCATGAACGCGAACACGCCGAGACTGTGTCCGCGGGGCCCCCAGCGGCGGGCGTACACGCCGGCGCCGACGACGGCGAGGAAGGTGAGGTCGCGGGCGACCGGGTGGTCGTGCAGCTCGGCCGCCGCCGCGAGGACGGGGAGGCCGACGAGCGGCAGCAGGGCGGTGGTGACCGCCTGTGCGCGGACGGTGGCGTCGGTGACGGTGAACAGGGCGAGCAGCGCGGCGAGCCCGCCGGTGACGGCGCCCACGAGGGAGTGTCCGGCCAGGCCGCTGACGACGACGGCCGCGCCGATGCCGAGGACGGCCCGGGTGGCGAACCTCAGCCGCGCCCGTCCCGGATCCGGAGCCATGAACACCCTCTTCAGCACCGCTTACCGCCCCCTTCGTGCCCTGGCCGCGCCCTGGCTGGAAACCGACATGAAAAAGGCGCCGCGGGGTCCGCAGCGCCATCGACGCCTCCATATCACCATCCCTACCGCCACTGGCTCAAGTGGCTCCGTCTAGACTGGGCCATTGGTACAGCCTCGACCCCTCCAGGGTGGTCACGGGAGGGCCAACGGACGAGGAGCCGGACGACATGGCCGTGGACGAGCTCGACACCCGCATCCTGCGGCTGCTGCTGGAGCAGCCCCGCACGAGCGTGCGGGAGTACGCCCGTCTCCTCGGCGTCGCGCGCGGCACCCTTCAGGCCAGGCTGGACCGGCTGGAGCGGGACGGCGTGATCACCGGCACGGGGCCGACGCTCTCCCCCGCCGCCCTCGGCCATCCCGTGCTGGCCTTCGTGCACATCGAGGTCACCCAGGGCCACCTCGACGACGTGGGTGACGCGCTGGCCGCCGTACCGGAGATCGTCGAGACGTTCTCGATCACGGGCGGCGGGGATCTGCTGACCCGGGTGGTGGCCCGTGACAACGCGCATCTGGAGGACGTGATCCAGAAGCTGATCAGCCTGCCCGGCGTGGTCCGCACCCGCACCGAGGTGGCTCTGCGCGAGCGCGTCGCGTACCGGCTGCTGCCGCTGGTGGAGTCGATCGGTCGGGCGGCGGCCCGCACCTGAGCTTTGACATGCTGGGGCCATGAGCGGTCTCAGCGGTATCTCGGTCATCTTCGATCTCGACGGCACGCTCGTGGACAGCGAGCCCAACTATTTCGAAGCCGGCCGACAGATCCTCGCCGAGCACGGGTTCCCCGGTTTCACCTGGGAGGACCATGAGCGCTACGTGGGCATCAGCACGCTGGAGACGGTGACGATCTGGAAGCGGGAGTACGGTCTGCGGGCCTCGGTCGAGGAGCTGCTCGCCGCCAAGAACCGCCGCTATCTGGAACTCGCCCGCGCCGCCACGCGCGCGTACCCGCAGATGCGCGAGTTCGTGGAGCTGCTGGCGGCGCAGGGCGTCCCGATGGCCGTGGCGTCGGGTTCGTCGCGCGAGGCGATCGCCGCCATCCTGGCCGGCACGGGCCTGGACGATCATCTGCGCACCGTCGTCTCGGCGGACGAGGTGGAGCGGGGCAAGCCGGCGCCCGACGTGTTCCTGGAGGCGGCCCGTCGGCTCGGCGCGGCGCCGGGTGACTGTGTGGTCGTGGAGGACGCGGCCCCGGGTGCCGCCGCCGCGCATGCGGCCGGGATGCGATGCATCGCGGTTCCGTACGTGCCGGCCCAGGCGGACGCCCCGGAGTTCGCGTCGGCGGGCCTGCTGCTGCCCGGTGGCCAGCCGGACTTCACGGCTCGGCGTGCGTACGACTGGCTCGTGGGGTCGACGGCGGCCCGCTGACGCCGGGCACGGCTGAGGGCGGGGCGACCGGGCGCCGAGGCGACGGGAGGGCGGTCGTGCGACGCACTGTGCTCCGCCCTTCCGGTCCCTACGACCGGCGCCGGGGCTTGCCTCGCCGTGCGCCCTTCGTGCCCTTGGCGCCCCGCCCCGGCTGAGCTCCTCGCCCGCCGCCGGAGCCACCGTGCCGGCCCTGACCGGTGCCGCTCTGGCGGCGCGGGCTGCCGCCGCCCTCGGGCCGCTTGCGCTTCGACTGCTCCTTCTCCGTCGTGGCCGAGGGCTGGGGCGGGGTGCGGCCCCGGGTGCTGTTGACGGTACGGCCGCGGACGACGCCGATGAAGTCCTCGACCGGGTCGGTGGTCGCGTCCTGCGGCCAGGACAGGGCGATGCTCGACTGGGGGGCGTCGACGAGCGTCCGGTAGGTGAGGTCCTTGCGGTGGTGCAGCCTCGCCAGGGACTGCGGCACGACCAGCAGGCCGACCCCTGCCGCGACGAGCTCGACGGCGTCCGCGGTGGTCGCGGGGCGCTCGAAGGCGGGTTGCCCTGGGGGCCGTTCCCAGCCGAGGACGTCGTCGAGGGGGTGGAAGACGACCTCGTCGGCGAGGTCCTCGACGGTCACCTCGTCGACCGCCGCCACGATGTGGTCCTTGGGGACGACGACGACCGTGGTCTCGGTATAGAGGGGGATCGCGCTGAAGACCGTACGGTCGACCGGCAGCCGTACGAATCCGGCGTCCGCGTCACCGGCCCGCAGCAGCTCCGGCGCCTCGGCCGCGGTCGCCGGGAGGAGGGTGAGGGGGACGTCGGGATAGCGCTCGTCCCAGATCCGCACCCACTTCGAGGGGGTCACCCCCGGGACGTATGCGAGCCGGAAGGACGCCGGCGCCGCCGGGTCCGAAGCGGTCGCGGGCGCCGACTGGGCCGCTTCGGGGGGCGAAGGAGCTGCTTCCGGGGACGAGGGGGGTACTTCCGAGCCTGTCACCTGGCCAGGCTACCGGCCGTGGCCGTGGCCGCGTCCGCCATGGCCGCGCTGGGCAGGGCGCGCAGAGCGCGCAGCGGTGACAGGAAGGCGGGGAGGACGCTCAGGGTCATTCCGGCCGCACCGGCCCAAAGGGTCCCCGCGGCGCCGAAGAGGGATCCCGACACCCCGCCCAGGAGCCCACCGAGGGGGACGCCGCCCCACGACACGAAGCGGGCCGTGGCGCTCATCCGGCCCAGCAGCCGGTCCGGCGTCAGCGCCTGCTGGAGGCTCGACTGCGCCACCACGCGGACGACTCCGCCCAGGGACAGGCCCGCGAGCCCGACTGCGGCCCCGTACACGCTCCACCCCGGTCGCGCCAGCGGCATCAAGGCGGTCAACGGGCAGGTGGCCAGGGAGGCGAGCCAGATGACACGGCCCTGCCCGACCCGTTTCGACACCGCGGTGGCCGACAGGGCGCCCAGCAGGGCGCCGCAGCCCATCGCCGACAGGACGAGGCCGATACCGAACGACGTCAGGCCCATCTCGCGCTCCAGAAAGACCAGCAGCATCGTTTGGTACATCACCAGGAAGAAATTGAATATCGCGTCCCCCAGCATGATGGCGCGCAGGGCGGGGTGCCGGAGTACGAACTTCAATCCCTCCCTGATCTCCCGCCCCAGCCGGGGCCGTCCGACCGGTTCGGGTTTCGGTTCCCGTTTGCGGATCGTGATCGCCAGAAGTCCCGAGACGGCCATTCCCGCGGAACTCGCCAGCAGGGTGGCCGGGGCTCCCACCAGGCCGACCAGCGGGCCTGCCGCCGTCGGCCCGCCGATACTCGTCACCGAGCGGATCGCCGAGAGCTTGGAATTTCCCTCCACGAGATGCCCGCGTCCCACCAGATGCGGCAGATAACTGACGAACGCGACATCGAAGAAGACCGTCAGCACTCCATGGGCCAGGGCGACCAGATAGAGCCACCAGATGGTGAGGAGGCCGGCCCACCAGGCGATCGGAACCGTCAGGAGGATCACCGCGCGCACCAGATCCGTGGTGATCAGCACCGACCTTTTGCGCATGCGGTCCACCCATGCGCCGGCCGGCAGCCCGACCAGGAGAGAACCGGCCGTGGTCATCGCGGCCAGCAGCCCGACCTGTAATTCGTCCGCGCGTAGGGCCACGATCGCGACCAGGGGCAGCGCCAGGAAAATGATGCGGTCGCCGGTCTGTCCCAGTGCGGTGGCGGCGAACAGCCTTCCGAAGTCCCGGTCCGCCAGAAGTCCCAGCCGTGAGGTTTTGGGCATGCAGATCTCCTCTGCCGAAATGGGAAGTGCTCGCGTTTGAATGCTTGCGTTTGAATGCAAACCGCTACGGCCGGTCGACGCCGAATTCGTAGACCACTTCCCGACGCGCGTCCGGAACGACCATGTCGGCGGTTTCCACCGGACGTCCGTCGGTGTCGTAGATGGTCCGCTCGATACGGAGCACCAGATCCCCCGGGCCGATCCCCAGCAGATTGGCCTCGGCCCGGTCGGCACGCCCCGGGCGGGGCACCTCGACGACGGTTTCGACGACGACGCCGATGCGGCGCATCCGCTCGACGACGCCCTTCCCGGCCAGTGGTCCCCTCTCGGGCAGCACGACCGGTGTCCCCTCCGTAAGGGCCATCGGCTCCCAGGAGTCGGAGAGTTGAACGGGGTGTCCGCCGGCGAGGAACTCGTAGTGCGTCCTGACGCAGAGGTCTCCGGGGCGGATGTCCAGCCGCTCCGCGATCTCCTCCGGGGCGGCGACGCGTACCTGGCTGTGCGCGTCCCAGGCATCCGCCCTGCCCGGCTCCCGCGCCTCGGCACGGAGGAAAGGGCCACCTCGGCGATCCCGGTGCCGCGAGCGGACCAGCCGCAGCCGCTCGCGCGGAACACGCACGTACGTGCCCGAGCCCGCCCGGCCCTCGAGGAGACCGTCGACGATCAGCCGGTCCACCGCCCTCTGCACGACGTTGCGCCCCACCGCGTACTCCTGGGCGAGCCGGGCCCGGGACGGCAGGCGCCCACCGATCTCCCACTCACCCGCGAGAATCCGCGCGCGCAGCACATCGGCCACGGCGAGGTACGGCGCCTCTCGGGGCATGGTTGGTCCTCCGGGTGGTCGGGCCGGGCGGCGGCTGCTGTTCTCGGGCAGCGTGGGAAAGCTACTTCACCGGGTGAGAGCTACTGCAGCAGCAATACGCTCGGCACACGCCTCAGCAGGGCAGACGCCGTGCGGCTGCGCGCGGTCGTTACCCTGGACCACATGACGTCGCACCAGAACACCCAGACGATGAAGCCCGCGACCGCGGCGAAGAAGCTGGGTGTGTACCTCGAGGCCACCCCCGCCGAGTTCCGTGAGGGCGTGGTCTCCCGTGCCGAGCTGAACGCGCTCCAGGCCGACCCCCCGCAGTGGCTGCTGGAGCTGCGGCGCGACGGCCCGCACCCCCGGCCGGTCGTCGCCCAGAAGCTGGGCGTGTCCATCGCGGGTCTGGCCCGCGGCGGCGTCACGGAAGCGCTCACCACCGAGCAGATCGAGGCGCTCAAGGCGGAGCAGCCCGAGTGGTTGCAGAAGGAGCGCGCCACTCAGGCCGAGGTCCGCAAGGAGGCGGCCCGCCTCAAGGAGCGGGACGCGCAGCGCTCGGACCGGAGCTCCTGAGCCGGTCCCCGGTCGGCCCCGTCGGGACGCATGAGCGTGCTCGTGCTCCCGGCGGGGCCGCCGTCGTTTCGGTGCAGTGAGTATCGGTTCAGTCAGTGGCGGTTCAGTCAGTGGCGGTTCAGTGGGTGGCGGACCGTTCCGGAAGCGCGTCGAGGAACGTGGCCGAGGGGACGAAGAAGAGGGTTCCGGTCACCGCCTGGGAGTAGTCCAGGATCGGATCGGGCTCGGACTCGGGGCCGCCCAGGAACATCTTGCGCATCATGGCCTCCGGGGTCTCGGGGCTCCGGGCGTAGGCGATGAAGTACGTACCGAACTCGCCGTGTCCGGGCCTGCCGAACGGCATGGCGCCGCGCAGGATCTCCAGTTCCTCCCCGTCCGGGCCGAGGACGGTGTTCACGTCCTTGTGGGAACCGGGCATGTCCAGCTCGATGTTGGTCAGCTTGGAGCGGCCGATCACCTTCTCCTGGGCCTCTACGGCGAGGGCCTCCCAGGCGTCCACGTCATGCACGTACTTCTGGACGATGGCGTAACTGCCGCCCGTGAAGCCCGGGTCCTCGGGTCCGACGATCGCCGCCTCGGCCGCCGCCTGGCCGACCGGGTTCTCGGTGCCGTCGACGAAGCCGAGGAGGTTGCGGGAGTCGAAGTAGGCGAAGGCCTGGACCTCGTCCTGGACGGTGACCGCCTCGCGCAGCCGCTTCATGATCTCGGCGACCAGGGCGAAGCAGAGGTCGGTGCGGGCGGCACGGATGTGGAAGAGCAGGTCGCCGGGGGTCGACACGGCACGGTGCCGTGCCCCTTCCAGCTCGCGGAACGGATGCAGCTCCCGGGGACGCGGAGCGCCGAACAGCCGGTCCCAGGCTTCGGATCCCACTCCGGCGACACAGCACAGGCCGCCGTCGGGACTCGGGAACCCGACGGCTCGTACGAGGCCCGTGAGCCCGGACAGCAGGTCGCGCACGGCGGGTTCGCCGCCCGGCTCTATCGTGACCACCAGGAAGACGGCTACAGGTGCCGGTGGACCGAGCACTGGCTGTGGCTGTGCATCGACCGGCCGTATCGACGACGACGGCATGGTTCCCCTCTCACCCTCGAACCCCGCCAACTAACGATGCCCGGCCGAACCGCGAACGATACCCGCCGAATTTCCGCACATCCGGCGTGTGCGACCGGTGAGGAACGTCCGCTCGGGAGCCGAAAATCCGCATGCGTCCACTCGTCCCGCTCTGGGATCATCCCGGCATGGTCCACCCTCTCGAACCCCTGGTCGTCCGGCACACCCACCGCCTCCCCTCGCCCACCGGGCCCGCCGGTGAAGGCGCGGTCGCGGCACGGCAGTTCGACGCCGCGCTGCTGTCCGTGGGCTTCAAGCTCTCGGCGGAGCTGCTGGCCCATCTGTCGGGGCTGTCCGAGGGCACGGTCGTGGACACGGCGACCCGGACGCTGGGCACGGTCCGCGAGACGGTCGGGGACCATGTGCGGCACAACGCGTACTTCGTCGACTTCCCGGCCAACGTGCCGGACACGTACGACTTCTGGATGCGCTGCATCGCCGAGGCCCTCGTCGACGACGAGGCCCGGCCGGGCGTGCTGGACCAGTTGAGCACCGGCGTCGTCGACCTGCTCACCCTTCCGTCGTACGGCCGCTACCAGCACACGTACGCCGAGATGCTCGGCCATCACGAGGAGTTGCTCGCGGCGGCGGGCGACCGGATGACGGTGCTGCATCTCGGCGGTGACGCGGAAGCCGAAGTCGCCGCGCTGTATGTGGCGTTGGCCGGCAGCAGCACACCGCTCGGCGAGGACACCCTGCGTGATCTCGAGGCGCTCGCCGAGGCGTGCGTGGACGGGCAGCAGCCGGCGGAGATCCCGATCCGGGAGAACCGCGCGATGGTCAACCGGGCTCGTCTGCGGGCCGGTTCGGAGCTGTTGCTGGACACCGTGACCGATGTACTGCGGCTGGCCTGCGCGTTGTCGGACGGCGATGTCACTCTGCTGGAGCCGACACGTTTTCGCGGGCTCTCCCGGCCGGTTCGCCGTGCTCTGCTGGCGGGCCTCGACTCGGTGGTGGCGGCGGCGCCCGCCAAGCTCGCGGACGTCCATGCGCACCGCGAGGACTTCAAGCGGCTCGGTGAGCGTCTGCACCCGCACGAGTACCCGCAGTGGCCACACGCCGCCGAGGTGTTCGCGGTCGCCCGGGGCGAGAAGCAGGCCCGCTCCTTCGACAGCCTGGTCGAGGAGCTGCTCGGCATGCACGACGTCACGGGCGCGGTGAAGCTGCTGAGGTCCGCGCCCGGCAAGCTGTTCCGCTCCCTGGACCGGCTGCTGCGCATGGCCCTGACCCAGGAGGAACGGGACGCGGTCGTGGCCGCCGCCGAGGAGGTCGTCCCGCACGTCGCCGGGCGGGTCGTGCTGTCGGTGCGGGAACATCTGCACAACCGGGCCGAGGACACCGGTGAGCGCCGTGTCTTCGTGAACCGGCTCGGCCGCGCCTGGGTCATGGAGGACGACCGCCCGCCGGTGCCGGCGGCCGAGCGGGACCGCTTGGTGGCCGCGCTCGACGCGGAGCTGCGCCGCCGGCTCCCGGCTCCCGGTCGGCTGCTGATCGACCCGGACGTCCTCGACGTCGCGCTGCCGCTGAGCGGCAAGGCGGTCTCCTCGGGTCTCGGGGTGCTGCCGCGCGGCTCGGTGTCGCCGGTCGACGGCGAGCTGCTGCGCTTCTTCGTGTACTGGAAGCAGAAGAGCCACGACACGGACTACGACCTGTCGGCGCTGATGCTGGACGCCGATTACCAGACCGTGTCCTGGCTGTCGTACACCCAGCTCAGCGCCGTCGACGGCGAGCACTCGGGTGACATCACCGAAGCGCCCGCCGGAGCCTCGGAGTTCATCAACCTGCGCCTGGGCGCCGTGCGCGGCACCTTCGTCGTGCCGCAGGTCAACCTCTTCTCCGGCGAGGGCTTCGAGGAAGTGGAGGAGTCGTTCTTCGGGTTCATGCTGCGGGAGGGCGAGCAGCAGGGGCGGCCCTTCGAGCCGCGTACCGTGCGGATGAAGTCGGAGCTGCGCGGCCCGGGGCGGGTGGCCCTGCCGCTGGCGTTCAGGCGCGGGGCAGACGGGCGGTGGCAGGCCAAGTGGCTGCACCTGTACCTCAGGGGCACCCCTTCGGCCAACCGCGTGGAGGGCAACCGGGTTTCGGTGGCGACGCTGCTGCGCGGCATCGTCGAGCGCGAGCAGCTCACGGTCCGCTACCTCGCCGAGCTGATGACGGACGGCGGTACGGCGATGACCCTGTGGGACAGGAAGACGGTTCCGCAGGAGCCGGTCACCTACATCGGTCTCCAGCGACCGGAGGGGCTGCATCCTCGGTCGCGGGTCTTCACTCCCGAAAATCTGCGCGACCTGATCCCCGCGTGACTGTTAGAGTCGGCCGTGGCGAGGCCATGAAGGGGCTTCCTTCTCACACTCCTTGAATCTAGTCCTTTCGCTTTCCTCGCCACTCAATGCTTTCTCGTGCTTCCGCGCGGGTGGGCCGGCTCAGCTGTCGTAGTCCACCGTGAGCGTCTCCGAGACCGGGTACGACTGGCAGGTCAGCACATAGCCGGCGTCCACCTCGGCCGTCTCCAGCGCGAAGTTCCGCCGCATGTCCGCCTTGCCGTCGGTGACCAGGGCCCGGCAGGTGCCGCAGACGCCGCCCTTGCAGGCGAACGGCAGGTCGGGGCGGGTGCGTTGGGCGCCGTCGAGGATGGTCCGCTCCCTGGGCAGGGCGGCCGTGGTGGAGCGTCCGTCGAGGGTGATGGTGACCTGGCTGACGGGTCCTTGCGGGCCGCTCTCCTCGTGACGGGTCTCCCGTACGGGTTCGTCGTCGGCGTAGAACAGCTCCTGATGCACCCGCTCCTCGGGGACGCCGAGGCCGTCCAGCACGTGCTGCGCGTCCCTGACCATGCCGTGCGGACCGCACAGCCACCAGTGGTCCGCGGTGCGCACGTCGACCAGCGCGTCGATGAGCGTCGCGAGCCGGTCGGCGTCGATACGGCCCGAGAGCACCTCGGCCTCGCGCGGCTCGCGCGAGAGCACATGGGCGACCTGGAAGCGGCTCGGGTAGAGGTCCTTCAGGTCGGCGAGCTCGTCGGCGAACATCACCGTGTCGGTACGGCGGTTGCCGTAGAAGAGGGTGACGGTGGAGCGGGAGTCGGCGGCCAGCACGGACTCGGCGATGGACATCATGGGTGTGATGCCGGAGCCCGCGGCGATCAGCACATGGTGGCCGGGGGTGCCGAGGTCGGGGGTGAAGCCGCCGGTCGGGCCCATCACCTCGACCATGTCGCCGGGACGCACCTCGCTGACGAGCCACGACGAGAAGACTCCGCCGGGCACGACCCGCACACCGATGCGCGGGCTCGACCCGGCGGGCGAGCAGATCGAGTACGACCGGCGCTCGTCCCGCCCGTCGATCTCGCGCCGCAGGGTCAGCGACTGGCCGGGCTCGAACGCGAACTCCTCGGCCAGCTCCGCCGGGATGTCGAAGCTCACGGCGACCGCGTCCGCGCACAGCGGCGTCACGGCCGCGATGCTCAGGGTGTGGAAGGCCGGACGGCGGCGGGTGCGCGGGCGGGCCGCGGCGGCCGTCTGTGCTTCCCTGAGGCCTTCCATTCAGATCTCCTTGACGTACTCGAACGGCTCACGGCAGGCGCGGCAGCGCCACAGCGCCTTGCAGGAGGTGGCGGCGAAGCGGGAGGTCTCCTCGGTGTCCGCGGAGCCGCAGCGCGGGCAGGACACCGCGTGCCGGGTCGGAGACAGCACCAGCGGGACCGGGCCGTCGCCGCGGGGCGCGGGGCCGGGCGGGGCGATGCCGTGCTCGGCGAGCTTGCGGCGGCCGTCGGCGGTGATCCAGTCGCTGGTCCACGGCGGGTCGAGGACCGTGCGGATCTCCACGCGCGCGTACCCGGCGGCACGCAGCCGCGCCGCGACGTCCGCGCGCATCTCGGCCATGGCGGGGCAGCCCGAGTAGGTCGGGGTGAGGCTGGCGACGACCGTGCCGTCCGCGGTGGTCTCGACGTCCCGCAGGACGCCCAGGTCGGCCAGGGTCAGCATGGGCAGCTCGGGGTCCGGTACCTGTGCGGCGATGTGCCGGGCTCGCCGGGTGTCGGACAGGGTGGTCACGGTCACCATGTCGCCTCCGGGTGGGCGCGGGCCACGCCCTGCAACTCGGCCAGCAGGGGCGCCAGATGCTCGGTGTGCTCGCCCTGGCGTCCGGTGCCGGGCAGCGGCCGGTAGACGGGCATGGGCAGCCCGGCCGCCTCGGTGACCTGCTTGAGCACCGCGACGACCTCGTCCCGTACGTCGTGGGCGGTGAACAACTCGCCGACGTACGGGGCGACCTGCTCCAGTGCCTTGCGCGTCCGGCGGTGCGACTCGTCCGTGCCGTCGCCCAGGCGGACCGTCCACTCGGCGGCGTACTGCCGGTGGTAGCTCAGCTCCTTGACGCCCTTCGCGGCGATCGCCGCGAGCACGGGGTCCTGGTGTGCCGCCAGTCGCTCGAAGTGCGCGAGGCGCCAGCTGGACAGCACCAGCAGCCGCACGATCGAGAACGCGAAGTCCCCGTTGGGCAGTTCGGCCAGGCGTACATTGCGGAAGTCGCCGACGTCGCGGAAGTAGGCGTAGGCGTCCTCGTCGCGGCCGGTGCCGTCGACCTGGCCCGCGCGTGAGTAGAGCAGCCGGGCCTGGCCGAGGAGGTCGAGGCCGATGTTGGCCAGCGCCACCTCCTCCTCCAGCTCGGGGGCGCGGGTGACCCACTCGCCCAGGCGCTGTGCCGAGACCAGCGCGTCGTCGGCCAACGCCACGCAGAGGGAGGCGAGTTCACCGGAGTCGATGCCGTCGGGGACGGTGGTGTCGACGCCGTGCAGCGGGTCCTCGAAGCCGGTGCCGTAGGCCCAGCGGGTGTCGTCCTCGTGTCCCTCGGCGAGGGTCAGATAGACGTGGTCGTCACTCATGCCCTCTCCTTCAGATGTGCGGGACGTCGTCGGGGATGTCGTAGAAGGTCGGGTGGCGGTACACCTTGTCGGCGCTCGGCGCGAAGAACGGGTCCTTCTCGTCGCGGGTCGAGGCGGAGATGTGTTCGGAGCGCACCACCCAGATCGAGACGCCCTCGTTGCGCCGGGTGTACACGTCGCGCGCGTGGGTGAGCGCCATCCGGTCGTCGGCGGCGTGCAGCGAGCCCACATGGACGTGGTTGAGTCCGCGCTTGCCGCGTACGAACACCTCGTACAGCGGCCAGTCCCGCTTCTCGGACGGCTTCTCGGACGGCTTCTCGGAGGTCATGCCACCGCTCCCTTCGTCGCGCGGGCGGCCTGCTTGGCCGCGTGGGCGGTGGCCGCCTCCCGCACCCAGGCGCCTTCTTCGTGGGCGCTTCTGCGCCGGTCCATCCGCTGGGCGTTGCACGGGCCGTCGCCCTTGATGACCCGCATCAGCTCGTCCCAGTCGGGGGTGCCGAAGTCGTGGTGGCCACGCTCGGCGTTCCAGCGCAGTTCGGGGTCGGGCAGGGTGACGCCGAGCTTCTCGGCCTGCGGGACGGTCATGTCGACGAAGCGCTGACGCAGTTCGTCGTTGCTGTGCCGCTTGATCTTCCAGGCCATCGACTGCGCGGAGTTGGGCGAGGCGTCGTCGGGCGGGCCGAACATCATCAGCGAGGGCCACCACCAGCGGTTCACGGCGTCCTGCACCATCTCGCGCTGGGCGTCGGTGCCGCGCATCATCGTCATCAGCAGTTCGTAGCCCTGTCGCTGGTGGAAGGACTCCTCCTTGCAGATCCGCACCATCGCGCGCGCGTACGGCCCGTAGGAGCTGCGGCACAGCGGCACCTGGTTGCAGATCGCGGCGCCGTCCACGAACCAGCCGATCACGCCGACGTCGGCGAAGCTCAGCGTCGGGTAGTTGAAGATCGACGAGTACTTCTGGCGGCCCTCGACGAGGCGGTTCGTCAGCTCCGCGCGGTCGGTGCCCAGGGTCTCCGCCGCCGAGTACAGATAGAGGCCGTGGCCTGCCTCGTCCTGGACCTTGGCGAACAGGATCGCCTTGCGGCGCAGGGACGGCGCCTTGGTGATCCACTCACCCTCGGGTTGCATGCCGATGATCTCCGAGTGGGCGTGCTGAGCGATCTGCCTGATCAGCGTCCTGCGGTAGCCCTCGGGCATCCAGTCGCGCGGCTCGATGCGCTGGTCGCGCGAGATCGTCGCGTCGAAGTGCTGCTGGAGCGGCTCCTCGGGGGGCGCCTCGGCGGAGTGTGCAGTCGTCATCGAATCCCGCTTCCCAACCGACCATTCGTTCGGTATCCAGTGTGACTGGTTTCCGTCGGCGGAGCAAGACCCTTCGAGGGCGCGAAACCGGCCCGCACGGCATCACCTACCGCCCGATCGAGCGGAGCGGCCCTCGATCACTACGATCCGCGGCGATCACTACGATCCGTGGCGGAACCGAAGCAGCGCGCAGCGAAACCGGTGGTCCACGCACCGCCGGCGTCGAAGGTCACAAAAACGTATCGGACATTTCACACGTCAATCTTCACGTGAGGCACACAAGTTCGTTAGGTTACGGCTCAGGCCGCACGAAGATCTCCGGCGAACCCCGCCGGGACGTGCGCCCTCCGCCGAGTCCGGTGCGTCCAGATGGGCCGCTGGAGCCGGGGACCCAACCGAGCTTGTGGTGAATCGGCCCAACTCCCCTTCGGGGCAGGGCCGTAGGGCACACCTTCCGGAAACCGCCGCCCGAACCCGTCAGCTGACCCGGTAGGCGGAGCACGGAAGGAGTACGTCGCCCATGGCGCCGGAACGCACCGCGCGTCCGGGGGCTTTGAGCCTGCCCGGCAAGCGCAATTCCGCACTCGCATCGGCGGCCCTCACCTCTGTGGCCCTGCTCGGTCAGACGGCCAACGCCGCGGCTTCCCCCGGCGACGAGGCACCGAGTCGCGAGGAGGTGAGCCGACGGGTCAGCTCCCTGTACGACCAGGCCGAGTCCGACACGGGCACCTACAACGCCACGCGCGCGGCGGCGAAGGGACCTCGGGCGCGCGCCGACCGGCCGGCCGACGCCGGACACAGGCCGGGCGCCTCGGCTCGGGACGCCGAGAGCGGGCGCGGCGCTCCCGCGGTCGACAGCGTCGCCCGGCAGTGGTTCGAGGCCGCCCGCGCGAAGTTGGGTCCCACGGTCGCGGCGGCCCTGACGGGCGACAGGACGCCGGACCGTCCGAGGGGGACCCGGTCGGCCCGCCCGGCCGAGCGCACGGCGCCGGACCTCACCGACCTCGCACTGCCCTCGCCCGGCCGCCCTGCCCTGGAGCTGCCCGCGGCGCCGATCGCGGAGTTGACGGCGGGCCCCATCGCCGCGCCGGCCCTGCCCGCCCCGGCGGCCGAGAGCCAGCAGTCCACACTGAAGGCGTCCAAGGAACAGAACCAGCGCAAGATCGAGCGTGCCCGCGCCCTGCTGTCCGCGTACACGACGCAGCAGGTCACAGCACCGGCGGAGCTGGATCCGCTGACGGCACCGATATCGACGACGGACACCTGGGACTCCGTCCCGGCGCTGCCCATGGACACACGGGCCGTCGCCCCATCCCTGCCCGAGGACACATGGGGCACCACGCCGGCCCCGCCCGAGGACACATGGGGGGCGACACCAGCCCTGCCCACCGGCACATGGGACACCACACCAGCCCTGCCCACCGGCACATGGGACACCACACCAGCCCTCCCCACCGGCACATGGGACACCACCACATCCGCACCGGTCGCCGACGACACGTGGACCACCCCACAGGCCCCGGACACCGGTACATGGAGCACGGCACAGAACCCGGGCGACGCCCCCGGCGACGGGGCCGTCGCCCCCGCACCCGAATCCTGGGCCTCCACCCCAGCGTCAGACCCCGCACCCGCACCGGCCCTGACACCCGCTCCCGAGGACACCCGAGCGACCCGAGCCCTCGACTTCGCCCGAGCCCAACTGGGCAAGCCCTGTGTCTGGGGCACCACCGGGCCGGACGCGTACGACGCTGCCGGTCTGACCAGGGCCGCCTGGAGGTCGGCGGGGATCACACTCCCCCGCAGCCCGCAGGAGCAGGCGACCGCGGGACGAGGCATCGCCGTCACCGCCGCCGAGCCCGGTGACCTGGTCCTCTTCCACTCGGCCCACGTCGGCATCTACTCCGGTGACGGCATGATGATCCACGCCCCCGGCCCCGGATCGGTCATCCGTGAGGAGTCGATCCACTACGCCGGTGAGTCGGCGATCCACAGCATCGTACGACCGGTCTGATCCGCCTGAGCCGGGCGGGCCGAGGAAGATCGGGCGTTCAGGCGGCCTTCAGCGCGAGCGGCAGGGTGCCGAGGCCGCTGAGGAAGTTGGAGTAGACGGGCTTGGCGGGGCCGGTCTGCTCCATCTGGGCCACCAGGTCCCGCAACCCGGCCAGTACGGCGCCGATCTCCGCTCTGGCCAGGTAGGCGCCGAGGCAGAAGTGGGGGCCGTAGGCGAAGGTGACGTGTTTGTTGGGGGTGCGGTCCAGGCGCAGCTCACCAGGCGCGTCGAAGATCCGTTCGTCGCGGTTGGCGGAGGCGTTCCAGACGGTGACGAGGTCCCCGGCAGCGATCGGCCGGCCGGCGATCTCGGTGTCGGTCGTCGCGGTGCGGCCGGCGTGCAGGGCGGGGGTCGTCCAGCGCAGGATCTCCTCGACGGCGGTGTCGATCGCGGCGTCGCCCCGCTTGAGGGCCTGCCATTGCCCGGGGTGTTCCAGCAGGGCGAGGGCGGCGCCCACCATGGACAGGCGGGCGGTCTCGTCGCCGCCGAGGATCAGGCTGTAGCAGTTGAGCATGATCTCGTCGTCGTCGAGCGGCAGCCCGCCCACCTCGCTGCCCGCGAGCAGCGCGATGACGTCCGCGTGGGGGCTGTCACGCCGGTCGCGGGCGAGTCCCGCGAAGTAGAGCAGGATCTCGTTCTTGGCGATCCACGCGTCCAGCGGCGTACTGTCGGCGTCGTGCGAGCCGAGTGCCGAGGAGGTCAGGCTCAGTACATGGGCCCGGTCGCCGTCGGGTACGCCCAGCAGATCGCAGATGGCGGCGAGCGGGACACCGGCTGCCACGTCGGCGGCGAAGTCGCACGTGCCCTTGTCCAGCGCGTCGCGCAGCAGCCGGTCGACCGTGCGCCGCACGCTCGCCACGATCGGCTCCAGCGCCCGGGGCGAGAACGCGGACATCAGCACCCGGCGCAGCCCGGTGTGCTTGGCGCCGTCGGTGGTGGGGAGCATCCGGCCGGCCGCGGAGTCGCCGCCGGCGAGGAGGGTCTCCAGGAAATTGCCGCCCTCGGAGGTGAAGCGTGCGCTGTCCCGGTAGACGGCGGTGACGTCGGCGTGCCGGGTCACCACCCAGAATCCGGGGGCGGTGTCGGTGGCCGGGTTGCGGTGGACCGGCTGATGCTCCCTCAAGTGGCGCCATACGGCGGACAGATCGTGCTCGGCGTGCAGCCGTGCATCGGCCAGGTCCAGCGTGTCGAGGTCTTCCGGCGCGATGGTCCGCCGCGTGGTCATCCCGTGCCTCCCGTTGCACTGTTGCCTGCGTCCGCCCCCGAGGAGGTACTTCGAACACATGTCGGTTCCAGTGCTTCACAACGTAGTCCACGCGACGGGCTTGCTCGTCATGGCGTCCGGCTCGACCGCACCGGCCGGCTCAGCGGCGGCCGTCGGAGGCTCCGCCCTCCGGCGCGCGCCGGGCGAGCCACAGGGCGACCGCCTCCGCGATCGGCTGCTCGGTCTCCAGCTCGATGAAGCCGAACTGGCCGCCCTGGTTGCACTCCAGGAACCACCAGATGCCGTCCTCGTCCTCGGCGAAGTCGAAGGCGGCGTATGCCAGTCCGGCGAGTTTGACGTACTCGTGCACCGACTTGGCGATGCGTTCGGGGGTGTGGGCCGCCTCCCAGGTGTGCCCGGTCTCGCCGTAGCGTCCGTCGACCTGGCCGGGTTCGGCGGTCTTGCGGGCGGTGAACAGCCGGGTGCCGACGCAGGTCAGCCGGATGTCGGCCCGTTTGTGCACATACCGCTGGAGCAGCGCAGGGCCGGCCGCGACGGCGGTGAAGTCAGCGTCGGGGCCGATGAGGGTGGTGGGCAGGGCCAGTCCGTCACCGGGCGGGGGTCCCGAGGCGGACTTGATCACCACTTCCCGGTGTTCCTCGGCGAACTCCCGTGCCAGCCGGGGTGCCGTGGTGAAGACGGTCGGCGGCACGGCGAACCCGCTGAGGTGGGCGACCCTCAGCTGCCAGGGCTTCAGCCGCGCCTGTTCGGCGTTGCGCGGATGGTTCATCCACCGCGCGGAGGCGGAGTGGAGCATCCCGTACAGCGCCTGCCGGGTCTCGGCGGTCAGCCATGGCGAGGGGTGCGGGGCGTGCGCGGCGGGTTCGCCGGGTCTGCGCACCCATATGGAGCGCAGTCCTCCCATGCTGAGCACATGTCCGTTGACCGAGAGGTGTCCGTCGAAGTCCCCGTGGGCGTAGTCCACGGACAGCACGGCCTTTCCCGGCAGGTCGGCGGGGTCCAGCCGCAGCACGGGCGTGCCCGTCCCTTGCAGGTCGGCCACCACCATGTCGGCGGTCACGTCCTCCTCGGACGTGAGGATCAGTACGGTCATTCGGGGTCGTTCGTCAGTCGTCGAAGTGGGTCGCGGATCCCGCGGTGGACGTCGTCGTGCCGACCGCGAGCAGGAGGTCCGGGTCGCTGACCGCGGGTCGGCCGTTGGCCAGTACGTTCAGCTGTCGGGCCGGGTCGAAGTGATACGGCGTCACCGCGTTGCAAAGTCCCCGGGGAACGGCGTAGTTGAGGGTGAACGGTCGCATTGGTACCTCCACGGTCGCGTCTTGACTGCGTTACCGTCCTTTACGGGTTCCTTGCGTAACGAATTCATCACTTGCTGCCACATCGGGGTGAAGGTCGTCACATCCCGCGTCGCGTTCCGCACATCTTCGACACGACAAGCACCTTGTGCACGGGGCGAGTTCACCCGTGGTCCGGGTCCGCGGTGTCTCAGGACGTCGGCACTCCGCCGCCCTGAAGGCGTTCCAGGTCGGAGGGGCGGACCTGGATCACGAACAGGGCGATCACCGCGGCGATCGCGGTGAAGATCGCGGCCACGATGAAGGCGGCGGAGACTCCCGCGGTGAGGATCTCGTCGGCGTACTGCGCGGGCAACTGCCCGGTGCGTTCGAAGCGCAGCCGCTCCAGGGGGGTCGCCTGGGACAGGAAGGCGGGGATCTGTTTGTCGGCCTCGTTGTTGCTGGCCGTACCGAACATCGTGACCAGGATGGACAGCCCGAGGGAACCGCCGACCTGCTGGGTGGCGTTGAGCAGCCCGGAGGCGGCGCCCGTCTCGTGCACGGCCACGTTCGACAGCGCCATCAGGGTCAGGGACACGAACTCCATGCCCATGCCGAGGCTGAAGACGAGCATCGGGCCCAGGACACTGCCGGCGTAGGTCGAGTGCACGTCGGTCAGGGTCAGCCAGGCGAGACCCGCGGCGGCCAGGATCGCCCCCACCACCATGAACGGTTTGGGCCCGTACCTGGGCAGGAACTGGGACGCCAGTCCGGCGCCGACCGCGATGACGGCGCTCACCGGCAGGAAGGCGAGCCCGGCCTCCAGCGGGCTGAAGTCCAGCACGTTCTGCACGAAGAGCGTGAGGAAGAAGAACATGCCGAAGATCGCGGCGGCGAGGCTGAGCATCATGCCGTACGTGCCCGCGCGGTTGCGGTCCGCGAACATGTGCAGGGGTGTGATGGGCTGCCGGGAACGCTGCTCGACAAGGACGAACGCCAGCAGGAAGACGACGGCCGCCCCGAACGCGGCCAGCGTCAGCGCGTCCCGCCAGCCGTCCTGCGCCGCCCGGATGAACCCGTAGACCAGCAGCACCATGCCGATGGTGGAGGTCAGCGCACCGGCCACGTCGAAGTGTCCGGGGTGGCGCTCGGACTCCCGGATCCAGCGCGGCGTGGCGAGCACGATCAGCAGCCCGATGGGCACGTTGACGAACAGCACCCAGCGCCAGTTGAGCCACTCCACGAGCATGCCGCCCGCCAGCAGCCCGATCGCGCCGCCGCCCGCCGACACCGCGGCGAAGACGCCGAACGCCCGGTTGCGCTCGGGCCCTTCGGGGAACGTCGTGCTGATCAGGGCGAGGGAGGTCGGCGAGGCGATGGCGCCGCCGACGCCCTGGAGGGCGCGAGCGGCGAGGAGCTGCCACTCGTTCTGGGACAGTCCGCCGAGCAGCGAGGCGAGCACGAACAGCAGTACGCCGAAGATGAACACCCGGCGTCTGCCCAGGATGTCGCCCATTCTGCCGCCGAGCAGCAGCAGCCCGCCGAAGGTCAGCGTGTAGGCGTTGACCACCCAGGACAGGCTCGTCGTGGAGAACCCGAGCGCGCGCTGGATGTCCGGAAGGGCGATGTTCACGATGGTGATGTCGAGGACCACCATCAGCTGGCAGGACGCTATGACGAACAGCGCCATGCCTCTGCCACGACCATCGCTCCGCTCCGTCTCCTGCGGGGTGGTGGCCCGTGCTTCGGGTGTCGGCTCGGGATTGCTCATGCCATCGCGCCGTGGGCGGGGATTCGGTGCGGTCCCGCCACCATTCGACCGTACGCCGCCGCCGTACGGCCCTCCAGTCGATCACCGAGCCGGCGGCGGCGCTCCTGGTCAGCCGGTGGCCGGCGGGATGTTCTGGTTGTGGTGGAAGAAGTTGTACGGGTCGTAGGTGCGCTTGGTCGCGGACAGCCGGTCGTAGAGCCGGCCGTAGGTCGTCCGCACGCGGTCCGTGCTCTCCGCCTCGCCGAGGAAGTTGACGTAGGAGCCGCCCATGGAGTGCGGATGCAGATCGCTCCAGTAGTCGACGCTCCACTGCCGGATCAGCTCCGCGTTGGCGGGATCCGGGTCCACGCCCGCGATCACTCCGGACCAGACGGCGTCCCGGTACGCCCAGGCCGTGTCGTCGGCGCCGACCTCATGGGCGGCGGCGTCCACGGGGTAGAGGTGCATCAGGGACAGCGGGGTGGGGAGGTTCTCGCCGTACTTGTGGTGGACTTCGATCGCCGCGTCGGAGATCGTGTCGAAGAAGTCGCCACGCCAGTACCACTGGTAGCCCTTCGGGATGAGCTCGTCGAACATGCCCTGGAGGGCGGGGTAGGGCATGGGCGTGGTGAAGTGGAAGGCGGACGGCGCGGGGTCGTTCACCGGGGCCAGCACCTGTTCCAGGCGGTCGCCCGCGAGGTCACCGGTGTAGCACCAGACGATGCCGCACATCTTCTGCCCGTGCAGCGGCTCGGGGAACGGCGGTCCGGGCGGGATGGTGAACACGGTGAAGAAGCCGTACACGTCCTTCGGCGCGGCAGGCATGAAGTCCCGGTACCAGCGCAGCACTTCGGGGGTGCGGTCGACCGGCCACACCGTCACCGCCACCCCGACGGTGTCCACGGGGTGCATGCGGAAGGTGAAGGACGTGACGACGCCGAAGTTCCCGCCGCCGCCGCGCAGCGCCCAGAACAGGTCGGGGTGCTCCTCCTCGGAGGCGGTGACGAACGTACCGTCGGCGAGGACGACGTCGGCGGACTGCAGGCTGTCGATGGTCAGGCCGTATGCGCGGGTGAGGTAGCCGTGGCCGCCGCCGAGGGTGAGACCGCCCACGCCGGTCATCGAGATGATGCCGGCCGGAACGCCCAGGCCGAAGGTGTGCGCCGCGTGGTCCAGGTCGCCGAGCTGTGCGCCGCCGGCCACCTGCGCGGTCATCGCGCCGGGGTCCACGCGCACCCCGCGCATCGCCGACAGGTCCAGGACGAGCGCGTCGTCGACCATGCACAGCCCGGGTCCGCTGTGGCCTCCTCCGCGCACCGCCAGCTCCACTCCGGTGTCGCGTGCGAAGGACAGCACGGCCCGGACGTCCGCCACGTCCACGCACCGCGCGATGGCCGCGGGGCGTCGGTCGATCATGGCGTTGTAGATGCTGCGGGCTTCGTCGTAGCCCGGGTCCTGCGCCGTGATGACCGGCCCCCTCAGCGCCTCGCGCAGACCGTCGATTGCCGTTCCGTTGATGCCGCCCATGGCCGGGGCCCCTCTGTGTGAAGACGGTGAACCGCGGACGGATGACGGCGCTTGACGTCCGGGCGGGCAGCGGGGGCGTGGTGCGCGGATCCGTTCGCACCTCGTATCGATGTCGGCAGGGCACACCGGCCCCGCCGTGTCCCAGTCTTCACCCGGCGCTCGGCGGGCGCATGTCGGCCGAAAGCGCGGCCGGCGATCGTCCGCCTCTGTCAGCCCAACTCGGCCGCGGACCTCGCCCCCTGGTCACGCAGCCAGGCGACCAGGGCCGGGTGGCCGGAGCGATCGGCGGCGTCGAGTGCGGTCAGCCGGTCGTGACCGATCCAGTTGATGTCACCACCGCGTCGCAGCAGGTAGTCGGCGGTCTGCTGCTGTCCGCCGTGACAGGCGCACCACAGCGCGGCGGTGATCTGCTCCGCGGTGGGCGGGGCGGACCCGGAGGTGAAGCAGGCGGCGACCCGGTCGGCGTCACCGAGTGCCGCGGCCTGCCACAGGGTGGTGCGCGCACCGCGCTCGACCAGTCGCCGAGCGCAGTCCCACTGCCCGAAGGCCACCGCGTCCGCCAGCGGCGTGCCCCCTCCGACGACCGCGCCCTCGGCCTCGATGTCCGCGCCCAGATTGAGCAGCGCGTCCAGGACGGGCACGTCGTCGCAGCTGGCGGCCCAGTGCAGCGGGGTCTCGCGGTGCGGGCCGGTGAATCGCGCGTCCACGTCCGCGCCGGCGGCGACCAGCGCGGCCACGGTCCTGGGGCCGTCGGGCAGATGTCCGGGCCAGTCGGTGACGACATGCAGCAGGGTGCGGGTCGTGCGCATGTTGCCGAGCCGGGCCGTGGCCAGCGCCGGGTGCGCGGTGAGCAGGTCCTGCAACGCGGCCACGTCGCCGGTCCGGATCGCCTCCACGGCGGCGCGGGCCAGCGGAGCGGTCGTGTCGATCAGCATCGGGCACCTCCGGATCTTGGATCTCTGGATCACCCCCTGGATAACACGGCCCACTGACAACGCCATGTCTCTGCCGTGCGCCCGCCCCCTAGCCCGAGCGCTCGAAGTGGCTCGGCCGGCCGTCGTGGTGCACCAGCCGGCCGAGCCGCTGCGCCCGGGCCCTGGGCATGAGGGACCAGCTGCCGTCCGGCTCGCGCAGGGCGGCCGAGTGCCAGGGGGTGGTCCAGGCGTCGGGTGCGTCGAGGAGGCGGATGCCGAACTTGGGGGCGCCGGTCGGCTGGGGGTGGATCGACAGGCGTACGGCACGGGGGTGATGCTCGGCGATCAGCGCGCCCCAGGCGCGGCTGCGCCGGATGACGCCGTACGCCCGTCTGCGGCACTCGCGTTGGAGGGCGGAGCGGGTGCCGGTGTGGTCGGCGGTGTCCTCGACCAGGAAGCGGGTGATGCCGCGGTACAGGGCGAGGGTGGTGGCGTCGGCACGGACCTCGGCGCGCAGGGCGTCCAGGGTGGGGGCGTAGTCGTCCTGGACGTAGACGCGTTTCATGTCCCGCGGGAGGTCGCCGAGGACGTCGCGCAGGTCGAAGACGGAGAGGTTGCTCAGGTTCAACTGCGCGATGTCCGTGCGGAGTTCGTCCGCGTAGGCGTCTATGTGTGCGTCGGGGACGTGGATCAGGTCGCCGAAGACATGGCCGTCGGAGCAGATGACGACCCGGGCGCCGGGCGGGTGAATCCGCTCGATCTGCGTGCACAGGGTGTCGAGGAAGGCGAGGGAGAGGCGTTCGCCCATGTCGGGGAGGTGCCCGAGGGTCTTGGCCGGGTTGGGTGACTTGCAGGGGAAGCCGGGGAGGGTGAGGACGACGGGGGCGCCCTGACGGACGTAGTCGGTGATCCGGCGCAGTTGGTGTGGGAAGGACTCGGCCGTGGCGCGGGTCGGGTCGGTGGTGCGGTGGTGCGGCAGAAGCAGGTTCAGGATCTGCACGCCGGTGTCCGTCGGGAGGGTGTCGGGCTCGGTCGTCAGCAGCATGTCGTACCTCCAGGGGGCGTGCGGGCATGGCGCCATGGCGCCGGTCGGGCGTGGGGGGTTCGGATGGGTGGGGGGCCGGGGCGTGGGCATGGGCGGGTGGGTGTGAGCGAGTGGAGGCTGGATCAGGCGTGGGCCCGTCCCGGGGTGGAGGCCCGGGTCAGGCGTCCACCGGTCTCGGGGTGGAGGCCCGGGTCAGACGTCCGCCCGTCTCGGGATGGAGGCCCAGGTCAGGCGTCCGCCGGTCTCACAGTCGGCGGTCGTAGCCGACGGGCAGTTGGTTCGCGCCTCGGCCCAGGACGGACGGGATCCACTCGATGTCCTCGTCCCTGATCGCGAGGTGCAGCCCGGGCAGCCGCGCGAGCAATGTGCCTAGAGCGACCTGGAGTTCGGCGCGAGCGAGGGCGGCGCCGGGGCAGAAGTGGATGCCGTGCCCGAAGGCCAGGTGGGGGTTGGGCGAGCGGTCCAGGTCGAGTCGGTCGGGGTTTTCGAAGCGGTCCCTGTCCCGGTTGGCCGCGCACAGGGACACGATGACGGAGTCCCCGGCCGGGATCTCTCTGCCGTGCAGGTCGCTGTCCCGGTCGAAGAAGCGCCAGGTGGTCAGCTCGAAGGCGCTGTCGTAGCGCAGGAGTTCCTCGACCGCTCGGGGCAGCAGGGCGAGGTCGTCGCGCAGGCGGGCGAGCTGGCCGGGGTGGCGGAGCAGGGCGATCAGAGCCGTGGTGATCTGGTTGGTGACCGGCTCCTGGCCCGCGACCAGCAGCTGGAAGATCATCGAGTCCAGCTCCTCCTGGGACAGCTCGCCTTCGTCCCGGGCCACGACGAGCCTCCCCAGCAGGTCGTCGGCCCCTTGCTCCCGCTTGTGGGCGACGACCTCGGCGATGTAGCTCTGGAGCCCGTGCAACCGTGCCTCGTAGCGTGGCCGCTCCGGATCCGTGGGCCCCACGGGCTGGACGACCTTGCCCCAGTCACGGTCGAAGCGCACGGCCAACTCCACCGGCAGCCCGATGACTTCGGCGAGTACTTGGAAGGGGAACTGGGCGGCGAAGCCGGTGACGAGGTCGGCCGGCCCGCTCGCCGGGAGGGCGTCGACGGCGGCGTCGGCCAACTCCTGCAACCGCGGTCGCAGTTGCTCCACCCGGCGGGGTGTGAAGGCGTCCGTCACCAGGCGTCGCATCCGGGTGTGCTTCGGCGGGTCCTGGTGGAGGAGGTGGACCTGGAGCTGGGAGTGCTGCGGTTCGGGCATGATCGAGGCGCGGGCCCGCCAGCGGTCGTTGCCCCGATCGTGGTGCTTGCCGAGACGGTCGTCGTTCAGGGCGGCGTGGGCGGCCTCGTATCCGGTCACGAGCCAGGCCCGTACACCGCTGGGGAACAGGACACGGTGGACCGGGCCGGCCTCCCGCATCCGCTCGTACAGCGGATAGGGGTCGGTCTTGTACGGGCAGCCCAGGAGCGGGACCGGATCGGGCAGTGGCTGCGGCTGCGGCTGCGGCTGCGGCTGCGGCTGCGGCTGCGGGTCAACGGCCGGAAGGGGATCCTGGAGGGTCATGCGCGGTGCTCCTCAGAGGGCGAGTTCGGGCTGGTGGTGGTCCAGCCACAGGGCGAGGTCGACGACACGTTCGAGACGGAGGCGGTGGCCCCAATCCAGCCGCTCGGGCGGGGTGTCGAGGTGAGGCTTGATGCGGGTCGCGTCGGCCAGCGCTCGCACCTGTTCGACGGCGAGCGCGTCCCGGGCCAGGCCCTGGAGGCCGCGGTTGTAGTCGCAGTGGTGGGTGGCCGGGTAGTGGTTCTTCGGGCGGTGCAGGACCGAGTCAGGGGCGAGTCCCGCGCCGGCCGCGCGCAGCAGGCTCTTCTCCCGGCCGTCGAAGCTCTTCAGCGTCCAGGGGGCGTCGAAGGCGTACTGGACGAGCCGGTGGTCGCAGTAGGGGACGCGCACCTCCAGGCCCTGGGCCATGCTCAACCGGTCCTTGCGGTGCAGGAGTTGGCGTAGCCAGCGGGTCAGGGACAGGTGCTGCATCTCGCGCTGCCGGTGCTCGGTGGGCGATTCGCCGTCGAGGTGGGGTACGGCGGCCAGCGCGCTGCGGTAGGTGTCGTCACGGAACTCTGCGATACGCAGGTCGAGTTCGGGGTTCAGCGGCATGGCGGCCTCGTCGCCCGTGACCAGCAGCCAGGGGAAGGTGCCGGCGGCGAGCGCCCTGGGGTTGTGGAACCAGGGGTAGCCGCCGAAGACCTCGTCGGCGGCCTCCCCGGACAGCGCGACGGTGGAGTGTCGGCGGATCCGTCCGAACAGCAGGTACAGCGAGGTGTCCATGTCGCCGACGCCGATCGGTGAGTCACGCGCCACGACCACGGCCTTGCGGTGCTCGAGGTCGAGCAGCGCACGCGGGTCCAGTACGACCGTGCTGTGATCGGTCCCGATGAACGCGCCCGCCTCGGCGGCGTACGGCGTGTCGTGACCGGTGCGCAGGATGTCGCCGGTGAACTGCTCGGCCTGGTCGCTGTAGTCGACGGCGTAGGAGCGGAGGCGGGCGTCCGGGCCTTCGCGCAGGCGGAGTTCGTCGGCGAGCAGGGCGGTCAGGACGGTGGAGTCGATGCCGCCGGACAGCAGACTGCACAGCGGGACTTCGGCCTCCAGCTGCCCCCGGGCGGCAGTCGCGAGCAGGGCGCCGATCCGGTCCACGGTCGCGTCCCGGCCGTCCTCGTGCGCGCCGGCCGTCAGCTGCCAGTAGCGGCGCTCGCGGATGCCGCCGCGGTCCAGGAGGAGCAGGCCGCCCGGCTCGACCTCACGCACGCCTGACCACACGGTGGGACCGGTGTTGAACAGCAGGCTGTACGCCTCACGCAGTCCGTCCGCGTCGACGCGGGGCCGTATCTCCGGGTGCGCGAAGAGCGCCTTGGGCTCTGAGGCGAAGGCCAGTCCGCCGTCGACGGCCGCCCAGAACAGGGGCTTGACACCCAGCCGGTCGCGCACCAGCAGCAGCCTCTCGGCGCGCTCGTCCCAGACCGCGAAGGCGAACATCCCGTCGAGGTGTTCGGCCACCGCCTCGCCCCACTCCGCGTAGGCCCGCAGCACCACCTCGGTGTCGCTGCGGGTCCGGAACTCGTGTCCGCGGCTGCGCAGTTCGGCCCTGAGCTCGTGGTGGTTGTAGATCTCGCCGCTGTAGCTGAGGACCGACGTCGGGGTGTCGGCCCGGTCGGTCATCGGCTGGGCGCCGCCCGCGAGGTCGATGACGGCCAGCCGGCGATGCCCGATCGCGGCACGCTCACCGAGCCATACGCCGCCCGCGTCGGGGCCGCGAGCCGTGAGGGTGGCGGTCATGGCCTCGATGACCGGGGCGCGGGTGCGGGCGTCGTGATGGAAGGACACCCAGCCGGTGATTCCGCACATGGCAACTCCTGGATCAGGTCGGGACTTTGTCGGTGGCCCGCACGCGCCCGGGCACGGACCGCCGGCCGGGCAGGGCGAGCAGGGCCACGGCCAGACAGGCAGCCACCGCGGCCGTCGTCAGACCGGCCCACGCGCCCCCGCCGGACCCGGCGAGGGTCCAGGCGGCGATGGCCAGGGCCGGGCCGAGGGCGAAGCCGAGGCTGCGGGCGACCTGGACCGTCGAGCCGACGGTGGCGATCCGCTCCGGCGGGGCGGCGCCGAGGACGAGGGCCTGGGTGGGGCCGCCGTTGAGGCCCATGCCGATGCCTGCCACGGCCAGCCGCCAGGCCACGTCGAGCGGGGACCAGCCGGCGTCGAGCGGGATCAGCAGCAGGAGTCCGGCCGCGGTGAGCGCGGCGCCGGTGACGGAGACCGGCCGGAACCCGAGGGGAGCCCGCCTGTTCGAGCGCAGCCGGCTGTCGGCGAGCCGTCCGCCGAGCGGCCCGGCCAGGGCCATGCCGAGCGGGAAGGCGAGCACGGTCAGCCCCGTCGCGGTGGCGCTGACGCCCCCGTCCTGCCGCAGGTGCAGGGCGACGACGTAATGCATGGCGGCGAACCCGGCGGCCAGCGCCAGCACCGCCCCGTGCGCCCGGAACAGTCCCGCCGCCCGCAGTACGCCGGTCACCGGACGGCCACCCGGACCTCGCAGCCACCACCACAACGGCGGGACGGCGACGGCCGCGAGCAGCAGTAGTGGCGGTCGCTCGGCGCCCAGGGTCAGGGCGAGCAGCAACAGGCCCACTCCCCCGGCCACCGCGAGCGCGTCCGACAACGACCGCCGGTCCGGCCTGCGCGGCGTGCCGTCCTCGGGCATCGCCTTCCAGGCGACGGCCAGCGCCAGCAGACAGAACGGGATCTTGACCAGGAAGACCCAGCGCCAGCCGAGATGGTCCAGCAGCAACCCGCCCACCGCCGGGCCGGTCACGGCCCCCAGCGGCCCCAGGGTCGCGGGTACGCTCATCGCCCGGCCGCGCGCCTCGGGCCGTACGGCTCGGACGGCCAGCACCGGCATCAGCACGAACAGCACCGCCGCGCATACGCCCTGCCCGACGCGGGCGCCGATCAGCCAGGCGGCCCAGGGTGCGAGGGCCGCCAGTGCGCTGCACAGGGCGAAACCCGCGGTGGCCGCCAGGAGCGCGGGCCGCACACCCCCGCCGTCCAGCAGGCGGCCGACCGGCAACAGCAGGGCGACGACCGGGAGTTGGTACCCGAGTACCGCCCACTGGGCCGTGGCCGCCGAGGCGTCCAGACCGGCGGCGATGTCGGCCAGCGCCACATTCACGATGTTCATGTCGAGCATCGCCACGAACGACAGCGCGCCCGCCACTCCGACGAGCACCCAGCGATCCCTCACCCTCGCGCCCCCTCCCCCAGGACCGGCTGCCCGTGCGGCAGCTTCGTTCCAGAGGTCGGGGGCGAAGGGGGCCGAGTTCCCGGGCATGGCCGGAAATATGATGAAACGCGGAATCAGCCCTGTGATGGTGCGGTTGCTCGGCCCTGTGGTGGTGCGTCTGCTCGGGCAGGGTGACGCGTCACTCGGGCCGTGGTGGTGCTTCTGCTCGCCCAGTTACGGCGTCAGGACGTGATGACGCCGTCCAGCTTGCCGGACTTGGCGTCCGCGACCAGCGACGAGAACTGGTCGGCGCTCATCTGCACCAGCTGCCCGAAGTCGTCCGTGAGGACCACCCGGCGCTCGGCCGGGGCGGCGGGGTCGACGAACAGTTGCGGGCAGCCGCAGTCGCAGTTGCCGCAGAACGTCGCCACCGGGTCCAGGCCCTCGATGCCTGTCGTCTCGGTCATGGTTCACACCTTTCGCGATCGTGGGCGCTCACCGGTGTGACCGCCCGGAGCCGGCCCCCGATGCACCGCTCGGGGCCGACAGGGACATACCCGCGCCGTCGGGTTGGTCCGCGGCGGCCTCGGCGGGGTTGCGGTGGTCGAAGGCGATCAGCGGATCGCCGGTCAACGGGTGCTGCACCACGGTCGCCCGTACGCCGAACACCTCGGCCAGCAGGCCCGGTTGCAGCACATCCCGCGGGGCGCCGGAGGCGACCACTTGTCCGCCGTGCAGGACGTGCAGCCGGTCGCAGACGGACGCGGCGGCGTTCAGATCGTGCAGCGATACCAGGGTGGTGCGGCGCCGGCCGCGCAGCAGGGCCAGCAGTTCGACCTGGTGGCGGATGTCGAGATGGTTGGTGGGCTCGTCCAGGACCAGGACGTCCGGCTGCTGGGCGAAGGCCCGGGCCAGCAGCACGCGTTGCCGTTCGCCGCCGGACAGTTCGGTGAAGCGGCGCCCGCTGTGCCCCTCCATGCCGACATCCGCGAGAGCGCCGGCGACCACGTCCCGGTCGGTGGCGTCCTCGCCCGCGAAAGCCCGCTTGTAGGGCGTACGGCCCATGGCGACGACCTCGCGGACGGTCAGCTCGAAGTCACCGCCCCGCTCCTGCGGGAGCGCCGCGACATGCCGGGCCGCCTCGGCAGGACTCAGCCGGCGCAGATCGCCTCCGGCCAGCAGGACCCGGCCGGCGGCCGGCTTCAAGTGCCGGTACACCGTGCGCAGGAGGGTGGACTTGCCGCTGCCGTTGGGCCCGACGAGGCCGGTGATCTCCCCCTCGGCCGCGATCAGATGGGCGCCCGCGACGACCGTACGGCCCGCGTAGGCGACGTGCAGGTCATCGATGTCGATCCTCAACTGTCGCTCCCCCGCGTCGCCATGACTCTCAACTCCCGCTCCCCAGACGGCGGTCCAGCAGATACAGCAGCGTCGGCGCCCCGATGAGCGCGGTGACCACGCCGACCGGCAGCTCCTGGGTGTCCATCGCTGTACGGCAGACGATGTCGACGACCACCAGCAGCAGCGCCCCGAACAGCGCCGAGACCGGCAGCAGACGGCGGTGATCGCCGCCGACGACCAGCCGGCAGACGTGCGGCACCATCAGCGCGACGAAGGCGATGGCGCCCGAGACGGCCACCAGGACCCCGGTCAGCACACTGGTCACCGTGAACAGCTCCCGCCGCAGCCGGGTGACATGGACACCGAGCCCGGCCGCGGTCTCGTCGCCCATCAGCAGGGCGTTCAGGCCCCGGGCGCGGGCCTGGAGGCACAGCCACCCGGCCGGTACCGCGATCGCCGGGACGGCCAGCAGCTCCCAGTTCGCACCGCTGAGGCTGCCCATGAGCCAGAACAGGACGCTGTGGGTCTGCTGTTCGTCACCGGCCTGGAGCACCAGGTAACTGGTGAACCCGGACAGGAACTGTCCGATCGCCACCCCTGCCAGCACCAGCCGCAGCGGCGCGAATCCGCCGCCCCGCCGGGCGACCGCCCACACGAGCGCGAAGGTGGCCAGCGCTCCGGCGAAGGCCGCCCCGGACAGGCCGATTCCCAGGGCCCCGCCGGCCCCGACGCCGAGGACGATCGCGGCGACCGCCCCCAGGGAGGCCCCGTTGGAGATGCCCAGGAGGTAGGGATCGGCCAGCGGATTGCGCACCAGCGCCTGCACCGCCGTACCGACGAGCCCGAGTCCCGCGCCCACCACGGCGGCCAACAGGGCGCGGGGCAGGCGCAGTTGCCACACGATCAGGTCGTCGGTGCCGGGCCGCGGCGCCTCGCCGGACAGCCGTCGCCACACCACGCTCCACACCTCGCCGGGTGGCACCGATGTCGAGCCCCAGGCCACGGCGGCCGTCAGCGCGGCGAGGAGCAGGACGCCCAGGACCGCCGCGAGTACTCCGGCGGGCAGTGTGCGCGCGGCGGCGGCCGTTTCGCCGGCGGCCGTCGCGCGGGCAGGCGTCTCCCGGGCGGTCGCCTTCTCGCGACGCGGCAGCAAGGAGGTCACGGTCGGCCGGTCCGGGCGGGGTGGAGCGTCTTGGCGATCTGTTCGACGGCGTCGGCGTTCCGGACGCCGGCGATGGTGGTCCGCTCGGAGCCGATGCGCAGGAAGTGTCCCTCCTCGACCGCCTTCAGGCCCTTGGTCGCCGGGTTGGACCTCAGCCAGTCCTCCGCCTCGTCGAACGCCTTGTCGTCGGCGGCCTCGCTGCCCCGGCTGCGTACGCCGAGCTGGATCCAGTCGGGGTTCTTCGCGATCACGTCCTCCCAGCCGACCTGCTTGAAGTCGCCGTCGCAGTCGGCGAAGACGTTGCGGGCCCCGGCGAGGGTGATGACCGCGTTGGCGATCTGACGGTTGCAGACGGCCATGGGCTGCTTGGTGCCGGCGTCGTAGTCGAAGAGGAAGTAGCTGGGCCGCTCGCCCTCGGGCACGTCGCCGACGGTCTTCCGTACGGCGTCCACCTTCTGCTTCATCCCGGCGACGAGTTCCTTCGCCCTGGTGGTCGTCCCGGTCACGGCGCCGAGCGAGAGGATGTCGCTCTCTACGGCGGACAGGTCGGTGACCGGGGCCTTGCTCATGGCGGCACAGGCCGTGGACTTCAGATAGGTGTGCTTGATGCCGGCCGCCCGGAACTCCTCCTCGGTAGGCGCGTCCCCCATGCCGCCGCCCATGTTCATCGCGGCGAACGTGTCGATGTAGAGGTCGGCGCCGGAGCCGAGGAGTTTCTCCTTGGGGATGACGGTCTCGCCGAGCACCTTCACCTGCTGGGCCCGGGCGTCGAGTTCGCCCGGCAGGGTGCCCTTGCCGGGCGGGAAGCCGGTACCGATCACCTTGTCCCCGGCCCCCAGCCGCAGCAGCAGCTCCAGGGTGGAGGCGTTGGAGGTGACGATGCGCTCCGGGACCGTGGTGAAGGTGGTCTTCGCGCCCGCGCAGTCGGTGACGGTGACCGGGCGGCCCGCGGAGTCGCCCTTGCCCTCGGCGGTGTCCGCCGTCTCGCCGGCGCCGCTTCCGCAGCCCGCCGCCAGCAGGCCACCGGGCACCACGGCCGTCGTACTCCGCCACACACGAGAACGCATCGAAACTCCCCACGATCCACTGGATGCCCGGGCGGATCCCCGTCACCCGAACCAGTAGTCGGAGCGGACGCGGTGTCAGTTCCCGGCGGGGGAACCGACACCGCGTTCCTCGTCAGGCGGCGACGGCGGCCGGTTCGGCCACGGGCACGGCCACGGGCGTGGGCACGGGCGTGGGCGCGGGCACGGTGTCGACCGGGGCCTCGGCGTGGGTGTCGGCGTGGGTGTCGGCGTCGGCGTCGGCCAGCAGGCCGACCAGGGTCGCCCGGGCGCGGGCCACCCGTGAACGGACCGTCCCGACAGGGCAGTCGCTCCGCTCGGCCGCCTCCGCGTACGGCAGACCCATCAGCTGGGTCAGGACGAACGCCTCGCGGCGTTCATCGGGCAGCGTGTCGAGCAGATCGAGCAGAGCCACGCCGTCGTCGAAGCCGGGCAGGCCGGTCGGCTGGGTACGTTCCGCCAGCAGCGCCCAGTCGTCGGTGTCGCACAGTTTGGGCCGGGCAGCGGCGTACCGGTGGCTGTCGATCACCGCGCGACGCGCGATGGACAGCAGCCAGGCGCGGGCCGAGGAACGGCCCTCGAACCGGTGCAGACTGCCGAGCGCCCGCAGGAACGTGTCCTGCGCCAGATCGTCGGCGGCCTGCGGATCGGCGGAGAGATGCGCCACGTACCGCACGACGTCTCGGTGCAGGGAACGGACGAATCGGTCGGCGGCGTCCGGGTCGCCGCCGCGTGCGGCCAGCGCCCACGCGGTCGTCGACTCGTCGCGAGCGGCCGACCTTGAGGGCAGGGCAGGAGTGATCACCTGAGTCCTTCTCGGGTAGTCCGGGCTCCGGCGGGCGAGGCACGAGGACCAGCGCGTAGGCAGACGTGTCGGCGGGCACGAAGGCGACGCCGAAGTCGCCGTCGGCCCTGTGGACGCAAGCCATGCGGATACGCCGTACCGGAGGGTCCGGGGGTGTGGGATACGGCCGTACGGGGAGGTACGGCCGAGGCCCGAGGCACGGTCGGCGTCGACGAAGCGACTGCTCGACGTCCGCACCGCGGTCGACGGGTCGACGGGTCATCGGATCGACGGATCGACAGGTCGACGATCGACGGCGGTGCGGTACGGCCTCGGGGAACCGGCTGTCTCAGACGACAGCGATCCCCGGTGGAGGCCCCCGAGAGGTGATCGTGTGGACGAGCGGAAGCAGCCGCGGCGGCCGGTCGGAGCGAGCCCGGCCGGGCCGCAGACGCGGGCGGTGCGGCGGTGGAGGCAGGACGAGCGCCAGCCGCAGCGGGGCTGCCAGCCATCCGGCGACGGCCCGCATGATGCGGAAGGCGGCACGCTCACCGTGGCCCAGCCACAGGCCGCACAGCAGCGCGGCAAGGGTGTGGGCTGCGAACATGCCGAGCGAGGACGAGCCGGCCATGTCGTGGCCCATCGACATATGGCCCAACGACACATGACCCACCGACATATCGCCGAGCGACATGTCGCTCAGGCCCGCGGGGAGGTCCATGTGGCCCGTGCCCATGTCCCCACCGCCCATGTGGCCTGCCGACATGTGCCCCGTCGACATGTGGCTCATGTGGCTCGGGTCCATGTGCTGCGCATCCATGGAGCCCATAGCCCCCATGTCCGAAGAGCCCATGTCCTTGGCGCCCATCGACTGCGCGAACTCGAACGCCGCGTGCAGTCCACCCTGGACGAGGACGACGACGGACACGACCAGCGGGAGCCCCCGCTCACGGCCCGCGAGACACCACCCCGCACCGCCGGTGGCGAGCAGCCCGGCCGCCAGGGTCCACCAAGGGACGGTGGCGCCTGACATCAGGACGTGGCCGAGGGCGGCGAGCAGCACACAGACGGACGCGAACACCGCGGCCCGTATCGTGCGCACACCCCACCCAACAGTCATGACGGCCCTCATCCTCGCATCCTGGGCCCACTCGTCACGGGTGGGTACGCACTACACCCCCACCCGACACTCAAGCCCAGGAGAGTGATACAGGACACATGGACGCCAGGGAACCTGACGCGCTCGCCGACCGACTTCTAGGGGAGTGGGGTGACCCTCACCCGCCCCCGCCGGGGCGGACGACGATCGCCTGTACGTCGATCCGCCCGGCCCGCTCGAAGTGCAGGGTGAACGGTACGAATGTGCCCTCCTGCCAACCGGGCCGCGCCCGCAGTGTGACGTCGAGGCCGAACGGGGACATGGCGAGGGTGCCGCCGGCCGGGACGCGGGCCGAGTCCACCGTCCGCGCGGTTGCCGCGCTGGCGCTGATCATGCGGTGGCGGCTGAGTGCCGTTCCGCTCTCGGCGGCGGGCGAGGTCACCTTCAGCAGTCGGTCGTCCGCGCCCCCGGAGTTGGTGATCCGGAAGAACGCGGCCGTGTCCCGGACTTCGCCGTACGGCAGGAACACCCGGCCCTCGGTCACCGCGATCCGCGCCGGACTGCCCGCGGCCCCGTAGGTGACCCAGGTGGTCAGACCGCCCAGGGCGATGCTGCACGCGGTGACCGGGGCGAGCGCGGCCAGCAGTCCGTCGGCGATACGGCGCCGGTTCGGGCGCTGGTCCGGGCGCCGGTTGTGGGAGGCGGCCGTCGACTCGGCCATGGATATGGTCATCGGCCGTAGCCCTCTCGATCCGTTTCCGTTTCCGTTTCTGTTTCCGTTTCCGTTTCCGTTTCCGTTTCCGGGTCCGTGGCCGTGCCCATGTCCCTGCCCATCTCCGTGCTCGTAACCGTGGCCGCGGCCGTGTCGTGCCGGCGGGCCCGGCCGGGCGTCGGTTGCCAGGCGCGCAGCCGCAGGCTGTTGCCCACCACGAACAAGGAGCTCACCGACATGGCCACCGCGGCGACCATCGGGTTGAGCAGGCCGACCATGGCGAGCGGCACGGTGACCGCGTTGTAGCCGAAGGCCCACAGCAGGTTGACGCGGATCGTGCCGAGGGTGCGCCGGGCGAGTCGTACGGCGTCGCCGAGCGCTTCGATGTCGCCGCGCACCAGCGTCACATCGGCGGCTCCGATCGCGACGTCCGTGCCCGTGCCCATGGCGATCCCGAGATCGGCGCCGGCCAGCGCCGCGGCGTCGTTGACACCATCGCCGACCACCGCGACGCGGCGGCCCCGCTCCCTCAACTCCCGTACGAGGTCGGCCTTGTCCTCGGGGGTGCAGCGGGCGTGCACCTCGTCGATGCCCAGCGCGGATGCCACCGCCCGGGCCGGTGCTTCCCGGTCGCCGGTGGCCAGCACCGGGCGTACGCCGAGGCGCCGCAGCCGGTCCACGGCGCGGTAGGCGCCGGGGCGTACGACGTCGCCGACCTCGATCAGGGCCTGGGTCGTCCCGTCGACGCGGACGAGGACGGGCGTGTGAGCGGCGGCCTCCGCCACCGGCAGCGCGTCCGCCAGCGAGGCGGGCAACTCGTCGTCCGGCGCGAGGACTTCGACCAGCCGCCCCTCGACCACGCCCCGCACGCCCCGGCCCGTCTCGGCGCGGAAGTCGCGTACGTCGGGCAACGGCCCTTGTTCGGCCAGGGTCCGGCGGGCGTATGCGACGACCGCGCGGCCCAGCGGATGTTCCGAACCCTGTTCGACGGCCCCGGCCAGCCGTAGCACGGCTTCCTTGCCGAGGCCGTCGGGCACGGCGGTGACACGGGCGACGCTCATGTGCCCGGAGGTGAGGGTGCCGGTCTTGTCGAGGACGACGGTGTCGACGTGCTGGAGCCCTTCCAGGCCCTGCGGCCCCCGGACCAGCACGCCGAGCTGCGCGCCGCGTCCGGTGGCGGCCATCAGTGCGGTCGGGGTCGCGAGGCCCAGGGCGCAGGGGCACGCCACGACCAGCACGGCCACACTCGCGGTGATCGCCGCCTGCGGATCCGCCCCGGCCCCGAGCCAGAACCCGAGCACGGTGACGGCCAGCGCGAGCACCACGGGCACGAAGACACCGGCCACGGCGTCGGCGAGCCGCTGTGCCCGCGCCTTGCCGGCTTGTGCCTCGGTGACGAGCCGGGTGATGCGGGCGAGTTGGGTGTCGGCACCGACGGCCGTGGCGCGGACGAGGAGCAGCCCGCCGGCGTTGACGGCGCCGCCCACCACGGTCGAGCCCGGCCCGACCTCGACCGGTTCGCTCTCTCCGGTGACGAGCGACAGATCCACGGCGGAGTTGCCCTGCACCACCTCGCCGTCGGTGGCGACCCGCTCGCCGGGCCGCACGACGAAGACCTGTCCGGCCGTCAGCTCCTCGATGGGGACGAGGCGTTCTGCCCCGTCCTCCCGTACCGTCACCTCCTTGGCGGCGATCCGGGCGAGCGAGCGAAGCGCGGCACCGGTGCCGTGCCGTGCTCGCGCCTCCAGGAAGCGGCCCGCCAGCACGAACAACGGGACGCCGACGGCGGCTTCGAGGTAGACGTGCGCGACGCCGTCCGAGGCGGAGGGCAGCAGGCTGAACGGCATCCGCATGCCGGGCGCGCCCGCGCCTCCGAGGAACAGCGCGTACGCCGACCAGGAGAAGGAGGCCGCCACACCCAGGGAGACCAGCGTGTCCATGGTCGACGCGGAGTGCCGCAGCCCGCGCAGCGCGCGCATATGGAACGGCCACGCACCCCACACGGCGACCGGTGCGGCCAGTACGAAGCACAGCCACTGCCAGTTGCGGAACTGCCAGGCGGGCACCATCGACAGCACGAGCACCGGCACCGCGAGCAGCGCGGTCACCAGCAGCCGGTGACGCTCGGCACGGGTTTCCTCGCCCGCCCCGGGGTCGTCGTCCTGGCGTTCGGGTCGTTTCGGAGGTGCGGGCAACGCGGCCGTGTAGCCGGCCTGTTCGACCGTCGCCACGAGTTCCTCGGGGCGGACGTCCGGCGGGTGGCTCACCCGGGCGCGTCCGGTGGCCAGGTTGACCGTGGCGGTCACGCCGTCCAGTTTGGCGAGCTTCTTCTCCACCCGGCGTACACAGGCCGCGCAGGTCATTCCGCCGACGGTCAGGTCCGTGGTGGTCATCCGGGGTGCCGGTTCGGTGGTCATCAGCCGCCGCTCCCGTGCCGCATGTCCATGTCCCCCATGTCCCCCATGTCTCCTGGGTCCGCGTCGCCGCCGTCCGTGCCGTCGCCGCCGCCGTCACCGCTCGTGCCGGAGCGGTGCATACCGGGCGCGACGGGACCGGCGGCGGCTCCGACGGCGTACGACACGGTGAAGACGAGGGCGAGCAGCACGAGAAACCCGCAGAGGGCGGGCGGCACACGTTGGGGTTTTTTCATCTACGGCCTCCTGACGCACGTACCGCTTCAGGAGTCGGGTGCGGGCGGCGGGGAGTTCCCGGGCCGCCCGGGCCGCCGCGCGTGCCTTTCAGGAAGATCCGCTGCGACGGCTCCTGAACCACCACGCGCCGGCGGCCAGCACGACGACGGCCGCACCGATGCCGATCGGGAGGGCGACCGGGATGCTGTCGTCATCCGCGGCGTCGTCCGCCGAGGCCCCGGCCGACGGTGCCGAGGGGCTCGGCGAGTTCGCCGGCGCGCCGGTCGACGGGGTGGCGGACTCCGGCTTCTCGGTGGGTGTGGGGCTCACGGCCTTCGCGCCGGGTGCGGCGGGCTTCAGCGCGAGCTGGGGCGCGGGGTGACCGTGACCGTGTCCGTGGTCGTCGCCGCCGTTGTCCTCGTCCAGTTCGATCCAGCGGTCCACACGGCCGTCGCCGTAGGTCTGGAGGGTCTTGAAGACCAGCGTCTCGGCGTCGGGCAACTGCCTTACGGTGACGACGTATTCGGCGTCCTCGCCGACCCGGAGTTTCGGTCCGGAGACGGTGTAGCCGCGGCCGGTGGGGGCGAGCTTCCAGCCCTGGGGGCCGTTCTTGTAGGTGATGTCCTGCGGGGTGATGCCCTCGGGGAGGATCACCTCCAGCTTGCTGATCCCGGCGGTGCCCGACTCGGACTCGGCGGTGAAGGTCAGCGCGACGTTCTGGTCGAGCGCCCGGGCGCCCTCCGCCTCGACCTCGGTGTGCGCGGCAGCCGGACCGGCCAGGGTTACGGAGGCGGCGAACGCGACCATGGTCAGGGCGCCGGTCCGGCGCAGGCCGCGGGGCAGGGTGGGGCGGGGCACGTGCGACTCCCTCGTACCGGTGATGTGGTCGGTGCATTCAAGCGCAGGGCCGGCCTCATGGCGAGGGGCTCGCCTGCGGGGGCCGGCGCTGGCAGGAGGTGACGACCACGAAGGGCCACACGGACTGGATGGCCGTCACCAGGCGTTCTGCGGCTCCGGCGGCTCCGCCCTGGTGCATCTCGAGCATGAACCAGGCGGCGCCGAACACCATCAGCCCGGTCGCCGTGAAGGCGGGCACGGGCCGCAGCCCCCACGGAGCGGCTCCCCGGCGATCGGCGGCCAGAACAGGCCATACGGCGAGGAGGGCGAAGCCGACCGCGGCGGCCGAACCGTGGCGCAGTGACCCGCCGCTGCTCGGCGGCGGGATCAGGGCCACCGTGACCGCCGCCACCCCACCGGCGGCCAGTGCCACCCGCCCGGGAAGCGCGGCCGGGCGCAGCCCCCAGGCGGTGAGCACATGGCAGATCCCGAGGGCGGCCAGCGCCCCGCTCATCACCCAGAAGCCCGCGGCGCCGTAGGCCGCGAGGACGCTGATCGTCTGGGTGGCGGGGTCGTAGGCGGGCCCTTCGAGCAGCGCCGCGATCGTCCAGCCGGCGATCAACACGACCGGCGCGCATCCCGACGACAGCAAAGCCCATCTAGGCACGAGTTGCATCGAACAACCGTAAGACGGGCGCATCGTCGGGCCCGTCAGGTACACGCAGGGCGAGGCGGCCGGTGTCCCGCCCCTCGACGCGCTGGGATCGACGCCCTCGCGCGGTGGGATCGACGCCCGTCCAGCAGGCGGGATCGATGCCCCTCCGGCGAGGCGGCAGCGACGAACAGCCGTGCACACATCGAACACACCGACCGGAAGCGCCACCCTGCGCCAGGCTGCGCCACCCCTTCCGGCACATAGAAATATCCACCAGCATGAATGGCTCCGACCTGGTCCCGACCTGGTCGGCAGGGCCGAGAGTGCTGGGGGTAGGCGCATGCAGCGCACCATGGGGAAGCAGGCCGTCGAGTGGCTCGCCGCAGCCGCCACGGATCCTCGGACATGCAAGGAGCAGTGGGATCAAGGGGCGGACGCGGTGCTGCTGGAGGCCGGTCGGCTGTGGGACGTGCTCAGCGTTCCCGAGCATCTGGGACTGAGCGCGGTGGATCTCCTCAGACGCATGCAGGTGCGGGCGTCCGGCCCGGTCCTCGTGAACTGCGGGGCGCGCCGAGTCGGCTTCTTCCTGCCGCCGGACCCGGCCACCGACTGGGTCGGCCCCGGCGTACGGCATGTCGGCCGGGGCTCCTGGGTCGCCGTGCCTCCGCCCGACCGGTCCACCGGCTGGCGACTGGAGTGGCTGCTGCCACCCGACGGTACCGGCGCCCTGTACAACCCCGATGTCGTGGAGTTGGCGCTGCGCGAGGCCTGCGGCGCGCCCGCCGCCCCGGTGCGCGTCAGTCGGCCGTGGGTGGAGCGGATGCCCTGACGCGCCCGCTGCCGATGGTCCACTCCCACAGCCCCGCCGGTCCGGGGAGGCCCCGCGGGATGACGACGGCCGGTACGGGCTCGGCGTCCCCGGGATGCCGTTCCTCCGCCGCTTCCGCGTCGGCGGCCCGGGCCAGACCGCTCCACCGGCCCACCGCCCAGGCGGTGACGGCATGGCCGTCGCCGGTGACGAAGGGACCCCGCGATGGCTCCCACCGGCCCGGAACGGCACGCCCCTTGGCGTGCCACTCCGCGACCAGCGCCGCGTAGATCGACGGCCGGCCCCGAAGGCCGGTGACCGGTACGCCGTACGACATGGGTGCGGCCTCGCCTCCGAGTACGCGCCGCGCCGTCTCACTGCTGTCCATGCCGGAGCAACGCCGAGGCGTGCGCCGGTGGTACGCCGATTGCCCCTGCCACCACCCGGTCGGGTGAGTCCGTCCCCCGGATGGAGCCATGGCCGCCCGGCCGGCTCTGTCCGCCCCACCCTCGAACAGACACCACCCCTGCCCTCGAACACGACAGGAGCCGTTTCCATCGACGGACGAGAGCACATGCTTGCCATCTCCCACGTCCGAAGCGACAGCGACGACACCGACGACTGCCCGTGGTGCGCCGCACTGCGCGAGGCGAGCCCGCCACCGGCACCGTCGTCGTCGCGACGTCGACGATATGACCCGTACGTGTCGGGAGCCCTGTACGACGTCGACGACTGGTGAGCCATGGGGGCGCCCGGGGGCGCACGCGCTGCATATATCTGCCGGTTTGATGCGCGGGCGCTCGCCCCATACGGGGAATTGAGCTCCCGGCGGATGGCCCCGGCCCCCGGCAGCCGGTGCACTGAGGGCGCCAACGAACCCTGAACCGGTCCGCACCCTCGTCCGGCTGCGCACCACAAGGAGGCTCCTCATGGCACTCACGGAGTGGACGAAGTCAATGGAGTGGCTGGCGGCGGCGTCACAGGACCCGGGAGCCTGCAAGCAGGAGTGGCAGAACGGCAGCAGCGGGGTCACGCTGCTGGCGGCCGGGCGGTTCTGGGACGTGCTGATCGTGCCGGAACAGCTCGGTCTGCGCGTGGCCGACCTGCTGGAGGAACTGCCGCTGCTCGAACCCGGGCCCTGTCTGCTGGACACGAGACGGCGTCATGTGGGCTTCCTGCTGCCACCGGAGCCGCAGACCGTGTGGATCGGCACCGGCGTGCGCCTCCTCGGTGCGGGGACATGGATCACCGCCCCCGCACCGCACTGCCGTTGGGGCACCCTGCGCTGGCTCGTCCCACCGGACGGCACCGGCACCCTGACCATGCCGGACGTCCTGGAAATGGCCCTCCAGCGCTGCGCCGACGAACTGTCCCGCCTCCAGGGCCACCCGGCACCGACCGCACAGAGCCCGACGCCACCGCAGGACGCGGAGACCGAGGGTCCGCAGGTGGTGCGCCAGTGCGTGGCGCGTGGGTGAGCGGCGGCGCCCCGTCAAGGCCGTCGCCTGATCACTTCCGTCCCGCGTACAACTCCCGGGCTCCCGTCGTGAACCGGGCAAGCGCGTCCGGCAGGGGGTCGACGCCGATGCCAGGGGCGGTTGGTACTGGTAGGTGGCCGCTCTGAAGGACGAACGGTTCGGTGATGTCCTCG
Organism: Streptomyces sp. M41; assembly: GCF_043673425.1. NCBI lineage: Bacteria > Bacillati > Actinomycetota > Actinomycetes > Kitasatosporales > Streptomycetaceae > Streptomyces > Streptomyces sp. M41. The sequence goes on from NZ_JBIMKE010000006.1 coordinate 125,948, forward strand.
GCGAAGTAGCGGCTGGAGGCAGAGGTGTCGCCGGGCAGGGTGAAGCCCGGGAGGGCGGCGAGCGCCAGGTTGGGGGCGCGGCCGATGCCCGTCTCCAGCATGCCGCCGCACCACACCGGCACGCCGTGGGCGGCGGCCACGTCGTGGACGCGACGGGCTTCCGGATAGCCGCCGACGCGGGCCGGCTTGACGTTGACGACCCGGCAGGCGTCCATCGCGATCGCGGACGCCGCGTCGCGCGCGGAGTGGATCGACTCGTCGAGGCAGACCGGAGTGGCCAGACGCTTCTGGAGCTGGGCATGGGCGTGGAGGTTGTTCTCCTCCAGCGGCTCCTCGATCAGCAGTAGCCCGAAGTCGTCGAGTTTCCGCAGGTGCTCGGCATCGGCGAGCGTGTAGGCGGTGTTGGCGTCGACCTGGAGCGGGAGCTCGCCACCGAAGCGGTCGCGTACGGCGCGCACCGGCTCGACGTCCCAGCCCGGTTCGATCTTCAGCTTGATGCGGAGGTAGCCCTCGTCGAGGTACCGCTCGACGTCGTCGAGCAGTTCGGGCACCGAGTCCTTGATGCCGACCGAGACGCCGGCGGGCACCCATTCGTGAACCGAGCCGAGAAAGGTCGCGAGGGACATCCCGTAGGCGCGCAGTTCGGCGTCCAGGAGGGCGGTTTCCAGGACTGCCTTGGCGAGTTCGTGGCCCTTGACGGCGGCCAGGGCGGGGGCGACGGCCGCGGTCGTCGGCTCAGGCAGGGCGGCGACGCGGGGCAGCAGGAAGTCCCGGATGACGGTCTCGGCGCCGGCGACGAACTCCGAGCAGTACAGCGGCTGCGGGTCGGCGGCGAACTCGGACCAGCCCTCGGCCTCGTCGGTCACCACGTGCAGCAGGAAGGTGTCCTTGGTGGTCATCGTCCCGAAGGAGGTACGAAACGGGGTGACGAGCGGGATGGCGACATGGAGTAGTTCCACGCGTTCGAGCTTCACTTCGGCTCCTCGGAAGCAGCTGGGAGATCGGGGGACGGGCGAGTCAGCAGGTACCAGCCGTCGCGGGACATGGCCGTCGCGCGCAGGCCCTCGGCGTACGCCTCCGTGAAGACTTCGCGCACGGCGTGCCGCCAGTCGAGCGCGAGCGCCGCATCAGCGGCGCGGAGCGCGACGATGTCCTCGGGCACGCGGCACCACAGCCTGTCGGCGTCGCGCAGGGCGAGCGGGCCCCCGTCCGGTGCCCGGCGAACGACGTCGGCGGCGAGGCGGCCCTCGGCCGGGTCGTCCTTTCGCGCGGTTCCGCTCACCAAGTCCCACGCGACGGTCAGCCGGTCGCTCTCGTCGCCGCTGTTCACGCCGTCGCTCATCGGGCCGTAGAAGTCGACCAGGTACTCACTGCCGACGGCGCCCAGCTTGACCAGGTTGAAGCGGGCGTTGCGGCTGACCAGCGGGTCGAAGGTCCAGCGCATCGTGGTGGCACCCCGTTCCAGGGCCCACAGCCGCTGCGCCTGCTTGACCGCGAGGCCGACACCACGGCCCGACGCGCTCGCCGCGGCCACGAACGAGTACGCGTCCAGCTCGGCGGGCGGCCCGAACACCGCCACCGCCGCCCCGGTGAGCCGTTCGCCCCACGGCCCGGCGGAGTACGCCGCGTGCACCGCGCCACCGGCGTGCACCAGGCTGTGCAGCACCTCCGAGGGATAGGGCGGGGTGTCGCGTGGCGCCTGCCACACATCGGCGAAGAAGTCGGCCACGGCACGGATACCGGCCACGTCGTGCACGGTACGGACCGTGACCCCGGCGGCACGGGCCGCGCCCTCGGCTACGCCCTCCCGGGCGATGCGGGCTGCTTCACCGGGCGGCATATCGTCCGCCGAAGCAGACCCGGCGGCGGAGTTCGTCACAGGTGTCATGACCTTGAGTCTCCAAGGCCACGAGCCGTCGGCCATTGGCGTCAGGCACAATGAGGTCCCGCAACTGTATTGCGATCGACCAAAGCCCTCAGCTGCCACCTCGGGATAAAACGCCAATCGTCCCTGTTTGACCGCCCTCATCGAAGGAGCCCGCCCCGCCCGTGGACGCCTGCACTTTCGAGGAACTGCTCGACACCCTCGGCGAACCCATGTTCCGCGTGCTCGCCGCCCCGGCCGACCTCACGGCGCCCGTCTCGGAGATCCTTCTGTACGACGCCGGGGCCCCGTTTCCGCGTAGCGCGCCCGGCGCCCTGCTGCTGGCGGTCGGGGCGCGAGCGGGTGACATCGGGCCTCTGGCCCGCGATGCAGCGGCAGCCGGGATGGCCGGGTTGGTGGTCCGGGACCGAGAAGGGCAGCCCGACGCGGTGGCGGCTGCGAAGGCCCACGGCCTCGCGCTGCTCGCCATCGACGAGGAAGCCGCCTGGCACCACGTCCATCTTCTCCTGGCGTCCGCGAGCGGTTCCCGGCCCGGCCCTGCGGGCGACACGGCCGCTTTCGGGGACCTGTTCGCGCTCGCCAACGCGGTGGCCGCGGCCGTGGGCGGCGCGACCGTCGTCGAGGACGCCCGCCAGCAAATCCTGGCCTACTCCACCGTCCCCGGACAGGCCGTCGACGAGGCCCGGCGGCAGGGCATCCTGGGCCGGCAGGTGCCGAGCAGCCCCGGGAACACCGAGCAGTACCGCGTCCTGTTCGCCGCACCCGGACCGGTACGTCTCGCCGCACTCGACGGTGACGAACTGCCGCGGCTCGCTGTCGCCATCCGCGCGGGCGGCGAGACGCTCGGGTCGGTGTGGGCTGTCGACGACGGGCGGCTCGGCCCCGATGCCGAGGAGGCTCTCATCCGGGGCGCGTCCACGGCCGCCCTGCTCCTGCTGCGGGCACGGGCGAGCGAGGAACTGTCCCGGCATCTGACGAGCGACCTGTTGCGGCGTCTCCTCGACGGCACCGTCGACCCCGCCGGCGCCACGCACCGCCTCGGCCTCGCGCCCGGCTCACCGGTTCGTGTCGCGGCCTTCGCCCTCGACGGCGCGGCGTCCGCGCCCGACGGAGAACAGACCGCGCTGCGGCTGCTGGACCTGGTACGGCTCCAGTGCCAGGCGCGGTACGGGTGGCACGCGTGCGTGCTGGTGGACGGGGCGGTGTACGCCCTGCTGCCGGTCGTCGGTGAGCACGGCGGGGAGCGGCACAGGCAGTTCGTCGAGGACATCGTGCGGCGCGCCGGTCAGGCGCTGCGGATGCCGGTACGGGCCGGACTGGGCGACGTGGCCGCGGACCTGGCGGCAGTACGCGGCTCACGCGACGACGCCGACATCGTCCTGCGGGTACTCGGGCCGGACGAGGACGTCGCCGCCGTTGCCGAGGTCCGCGCCCGGGTCACCCTGCTCCGTCTCCGTGAAGTCATGGGAGGACAGCGGGACCTGACGGCCGGCGCCTGGCGGGAGGTGCTGGAGTACGACGCCGAGCAGGGTACCGACTACGCCAGGACCCTGCTGTGCTGGCTGGACGCCGGATGCGAGATGGCGCGGGCGGCGAAGCTGCTCGCCGTGCACCCCAACACCTGCCGGTACCGCCTCAGGCAGATTCAGCAGCACCTCGGCATCGATCTGGACGACCCGGACGAGCGGTTGGTGCTGTGGCTGCAGCTGCGGACGCTCGGGGGCCTGCGGGGCCCCCACCGGTGAACCCACCCGCCGCAGGCCCTGGGTGGGTTCACCGGTCGGCGTCATGGGATGCGACGGTCGGTGGCACGTGCCGTCCACCAACCTGGCGCACTGCGCCGCCGTGGAGTTCAGTCGCTCAGCCAGCCCGCGAGCTGGGCCTCGCACTTCCGCAGCTGGTCCACGGGCACGTACTCCCCGGCGGTATGCGCGAGAGTCGGGTCGCCGGGGCCGTAGTTGAGCGCGGGCGTGCCGAGCGCGGCAAAGCGGGCGACGTCGGTCCAGCCCAGCTTGGGCCGGGGGCTCGTACCCAGCACCTCGACGAGCGAGGCGATCGGGCCCCGCCCGAGCCCGGGCAGGGCTCCTGGCACGACCTCGGTGACCTCGACCTCGTACTCGGGGAAGAGTCCACGCAGATACGCCTCGGCCTGCTCGGCCGAACGGCTGGGCGCGAAGCGCAGGTTGACCGTGATCACGCACGTGTCGGGGACGACGTTCTCGGCGATGCCCGCGCGGACGGCGACCGCGTTCAGCCCTTCGCGGTACTCCAGGCCGTCGATGAGGATCCGCTCGGCGGTGTGGTGGTCCAGGCGCTGGAGCACGGCCGCCGCTCGGTGCGCGGCGTTTACGCCCTTCCAGGAGCGGGCGGTGTGCGCGCGCTCGCCGCGAACCGTGATGTCCGCGTTCAGGACGCCCTGGCAGCCCGCCTCGACGCCCGCGCCGGACGGCTCCATGAGGATCGCGAGGTCCGCCTTGAGCAGGTCGGGTCGTTCTCCAGCGATACGGTTCAGGCCATTGCGGTCACCGGACACCTCCTCGCACTCGTAGAAGACGTACGTGACGTCGCGTACCGGTGCGGTGAGGGTGGCCGCGAGGCGCAGGGCGACGGCGACGCCGCCCTTCATGTCGCACGCGCCGAGCCCGTGGAGCAGCTCTCCGTCCATCCGGGACGGCAGGTTGCCGGCTGCCGGGACGGTGTCCAGGTGACCGCCGATGACCACCCGCTCGGCACGGCCCGAGTCGGTGCGGGCCACGAGGGAGTTGCCGATGCGTTCGACCGTGAGATGCGCGCAGGCGCGCAGGGCGGACTCCACGGCGTCGGCGAGAATGGCCTCGTCGCCGCTTTCGGAAGGGGTGTCCACCAGGGCCCGGGCGAGGTCCACCAGGTCGCCGGTCGGGTTCAGCGAGGTCATACGACGGTCTCCTCCTGCGGAGCGGGCCGGCCCAGCCGGGAGTGCTTGATGCCGTAGAGCGCGTAGAGCGCGGACCCGACCGCCATCCACAGGCCGAACGCGACCCAGGTGTCGGTGCCCAGCCCCCACATCACATAGCCGCAGCACAGCACGCCCAGCACGCAGGTCACCGGCGCGAGCGGTACCCGGAAGCCGCGCGGCGCTTCGGGGCTGCGCCGGCGCAGGATCAGCACGGCGCAGTTGACCAGCGCGAACGCGAACAGGGTGCCGATGCTGGTGGCGTCCGCGAGCGCGCCCAGCGGCACCAGTGCGGCGAGCACCATGACGAACACGGACACGATGACCGTGTTGGCGCGAGGTACCCCGGTCTTCGGGTGGACCTTGGCGAACAGTGGCGGCACCAGCCCGTCGCGCGCCATCGAGAACAGAATGCGGGTCTGCCCGTACTGCACGGCGAGGACGACACTCGTGGTGGCGACGACCGCGCCGACGGACAGCAGGATCGGCCACAGGTCGCCGCCGCCGACCGAGCGGACCAGCACCTCGCTGAGAGTGGCCTCGGTACCGGCGAACTTCTGCCACGGCATCGCGCCGACCGCCGCGATCGCCACCGCGCAGTACAGCGCGGTGATGAGCCCGAGGGAAAGGAGGATGGCGCGCGGCAGGTCACGCTGCGGGTTCTTGGCCTCCTCTCCGGCCGTCGACGCGGCGTCGAAGCCGATGTACGAGAAGAACAGGGAGGCGGCGCCCGCGCTCACGCCCGCCATGCCCAGCGGGAACAGCGGCTGGAAGTTCCCCGCGCGAAACGCGGTGAAGGCGACGGCGCAGAACAGCACCAGTGCGGCCACCTTCACTGCCACCATGATCGTGTTGACGACGGCGCTCTCGCGGGCCCCGCGCAGCAGCACCACCATGGCGAGGACGACGATCGCGGCGGCCGGCACGTTCAGCACTCCGCCGACGCCGGGCGGGGCGGCCAGCGACTCGGGCAGCGTCCAGCCGACGGTGAGCTCCAGCAGTTCGTTCAGGTACTGTCCCCAGCCCACCGCGACGGCGGCGACCGAGACGCCGTACTCCAGCACCAGACACCAGCCACACACCCAGGCGACCAGCTCGCCGAGTGTGGCGTAGGCATAGCTGTACGAGCTTCCGGCGCCCGGGATCATGCCCGCCAGCTCGGCGTAGGACAAGGCGGAGAACAGTGCCGTGATCCCGGCGAGCACGAAGGAGACCACGACGGCGGGGCCCGCCTCGGGCACCGCCTGGCCGAGGACGACGAAGATTCCGGTGCCGAGGGTGGCGCCCACGCTGAGCAGGGTGAGCTGTGTGAGCCCCATCGTCCGACGCAGCTCACCCCCACGGGCCTCGGCAACCAGATGGGCGACATCCCGCCGCCGCATCAGCCTGCTCGCAGTCCTGACCTCACCCGCGGGGCTTTGCGGTCTCGTCTGAACAGTGTCCACGCGCCCACTCCTCTCACAGCTGCCGTTCCGGCCCTTGATGATGCGGAACGGCGAGGTGGGGAGGGGTGTGCGTGTCGACCAAGACAGTGAGGGCCGCTTTGGCCTTCTGGCCAATGCCCCGGGGCGATGCGCTCGGGAAGTACATCCGATGACGGTCGATCGCCTCACGGATGCCGCATCGCACGGTGCCGGCTACGGGTGGACTGCAGAGAGCCGGACCCGTTTGGTACGGCCGGACTTCAGACCTACAGTCGGCGCCCCCGTCACGCAAGGAACGACAACCGCACCTGCCGACGAGGATTGTCCTTGTTCGTGTCCACGAGGCACACCGACTGCCAGGTCCCGAGCTCCAGCCGGCCGTCCAGCACCGGCAAGGTCGCGTGGGGCGGGACGAACGCCGGAAGGACGTGGTCGCGGCCGTGGCCGGGGCTGCCATGGCGGTGCTGCCAGCGGTCGTCGGCGGGCAGCAGGGTGTGGAGGGCGGCCAGGAGGTCGTCGTCACTGCCGGCGCCCGTTTCGATGATCGCGATGCCGGCCGTGGCGTGCGGCACGAAGATGTTCAGGAGGCCGTCGCGGCCCCCGGCGACGTCCCGCAGAAAGCCCTCGCAGTCGCGGGTGAGGTCCACGACCCGCTCCGAGGAGCCGGAGGCGACGTTCAGAACTCGGGTGGTGAAGGCGTCTGACATGCCCTCCATACTCACCCATGCCCTCGACTTCACACCTCGGCCGGGCGCGACGGTGAACCGCATCGTGACATTCGGATCCGTATCGTGAGACGCCTGTGTCCACGCCCACGCTGCCTCCGTACGGCAGCGGGGGAAGATCCACGCCCCCGCGACTGTTGGTGGAAGCGTGAACGATACCCAGGTGTCCGAGGTGGCCGAGTACGTCGACGTGGTCGTCATAGGGGCCGGCCAGGCCGGTCTCTCCAGCGCCTATCACCTGCGGCGCACCGGTTTCGAGCCGGGCCGTGACTTCGTGGTGCTGGACCACTCTCCCGGCCCGGGCGGTGCCTGGCAGTTCCGGTGGCCGTCGCTGACGTACGGCAAGGTGCACGGGATGCACGCGCTGCCCGGTATGGAACTGACCGGCGCCGCCGCCGAGCAGCCGTCGTCCGAGGTGATCGCCGGATACTTCGACCGCTACGAGCGGACCTTCGACCTGCGGGTCCGGCGGCCCGTGGAGGTGCGTACCGTACGAGAGGGGCTGGACGGGCGGCTGCTCGTGGAGACCTCGGCCGGTACCTGGTCGACGCGGGCGCTGATCAACGCGACCGGCACCTGGGACCGGCCGTTCTGGCCGCGCTATGCGGGCCAGGAGACGTTCCGGGGGCGGCAGTTGCACACCGCCCAGTACCCTGGGCCGGAGGCGTTCGCCGGGCAGCGCGTTGTCGTCGTGGGCGGCGGTGCCTCCGGAACCCAGCATCTGCTGGAGATCGCCCCGTACGCTGCCGCGACGACCTGGGTCACCCGACGCCCACCCGTGTTCCGCGAGGGTCCCTTCACCGAGGAAGTGGGCCGGGCAGCGGTCGCGCTCGTCGAGGAGCGGGTCCGGCAGGGGCTGCCGCCGAGGAGCGTGGTCTCGGTCACCGGTCTGCCGCTGAACGACGCCGTACGGCAGGGGCTGGCGGACGGCGTGCTGGACCGGCAGCCCATGTTCGACCGGATCACGCCGACCGGCGTGGAGTGGAGGGACGGTCGGCACGTGGACGCCGATGTCATCCTGTGGGCGACCGGGTTCCGCCCCGCCATCGACCATCTGGCTCCGCTGCGGCTGCGTGAGCCGGGCGGCGGAATCCGGGTGGAGGGCACGCGTGCGGTCGCCGACGCCCGTGTCCACCTCGTCGGTTACGGGCCGTCCGCAAGCACGATCGGCGCCAACCGGGCCGGCCGCGCGGCCGTACGGGACATCAGGCGGTTGCTGTCCCAGGAGCCGGTGGCGGCGTGACGAGCCGGACGGGATACGTCACGGTCCGGGCGGCGTGTGGAGCGGGACGGGACCGGATACGTCGGCCCGGGCTGTCGGCGGGCGGCGCCGTTCCGCAGCCCGCCCGCTGAACGATCCGATCACGACGCCGCGTCGGCTCACTTCGTCGGCTGCGGCCTCGCGGACTTCTGCTGGGCGTTGAACTCGGCGACATTGCGCTGGTGTTCCGCGTAGTCGGCCGTGAAGCGGGTGTCACCGGGCTTGACCGTGACGAAGTAGAGCCAGTCACCCGCTGCCGGGCTGATCGCGGCGCGCATCGCGTCCTCGCCGGGATTGGCGATCGGCGTGGGCGGCAACCCCATGCGCTGGTACGAGTTGTAGGGGCTCTCGATCCGCGTGTCGGCGTCGGTCGTCCTGAGCGTGGAGCGGTTGAGCGCGTAGTTGATGGTGGAGTCCATCTGGAGCGGCATACCGCGTTCGAGCCGGTTGAAGACGACCCGCGCCACCTTGCCCATGTCGGCCTTGTCGGCCGCCTCGGCCTGGACGATGCTCGCGATGGTGACCGCCTGATAGACGTTCAAGGCGTTGCGCTGCGCACCGGCGGCGATCGGGGCCCCGCTGAACTTCTTGTTGGCGGTGTCGACCATGGCCGACAGCAAGGTGTCCGGCGTCGCCTTCTTGCCGTCCCGTTCGAGCGGATACGTCGCCGGGAACAGATAGCCCTCGGGGTTGCCCTCGGCGTCCTCGGGCAGCTTGAGGTCGAGCTTCTCCAGGGATTTCTTGGTGCTGCCGGGCCGCAGGGCCAGAGCCTTGTCGACGGCGGCGTAGACCTGGCTCGCGCGCCAGCCCTCCGGGATCACCAGGGAGGTGGGCCTCGCGGCCTCCTCCTCGCCCCCGCTCAGCAGCGGCACCGCCACGGCGGCACCGGCCAGGGCGGCACCGGCGGCGATGAGAGCGATACGGCCCCGGCGCGTCAGTCGGATCGTTCTCCGTGACGGAGTGTTGAAGTACATGCGGGAACGGTAACCCCCACATGGTTACAAACCCGGCATAACGTCACCCCGTCGGCTCCAGTTGGGCGTCCCGTCGGACCAGTGCCGCATAGCGTCCGTCCCGCTCCAACAGCTCCTCGTGCGTCCCCCGCTCGGCCACCCGCCCCGCGTCGAGGACGACGATCTGGTCGGCACCGCGCACGGTGGACAGGCGGTGCGCGATGGTGAGGGTGGTGCGATCGGCGGACAGGGCGTCGATGGCCTGCTGGACGGCGTGTTCGGTACGGGTGTCCAGGGCGCTGGTCGCCTCGTCGAGGATGAGCACCGGCGGATCGCGCAGGATGGTTCGGGCGATGGCCAGGCGCTGCTTCTCACCACCGGAGAAGCGGTGGCCGCGTTCGCCGACGACCGTGTCGTATCCGTCGGGCAGGGCGGCGATGTGATCGTGGATCTGGGCCGCCTCGGCCGCCGCGCGCAACTCGTCGTCGGTGGCGTCCGGCTTGGCGAAGCGCAGATTGTCGGCGACGGAGGCGTGGAAGAGGTACGTCTCCTGCGAGACGACACCGACCGCGCGGGCGAGGGTGTCGAAGTCGAGGTCGCGCACGTCGACCCCGTCGAGGGTGACCCGGCCACCCGTCACGTCGTACAGACGCGGCACGAGATGGCCCAGAGTGGACTTCCCGGCGCCGGTCGGGCCGACGACCGCGAGGCTGCCGCCGGCCGGGACGTTGAGGTCGACGCCGTCGAGGACGGGGCCGCGACTGCCGCCGCTCTTGCCGTCGCCGCCGTCCCCGCTGTCGTAGCGGAACTCGACGTTCTCGAAGCGGACCTCGCCCTTGACGGCGTCGAGACGGACCGGGTTCTCCCGCTCGGTGATGTCGACGGGCAGGTCGAGGTACTCGAAGATGCGCTGGAAGAGGGCGAGTGAGGTCTGGATCTGCACGCCGGTCGACAGGAGGCTGACGGCCGGGCGGAATAGTCCCTGCTGGAGCGAGACGAAGGCCACCAGCGTGCCGATGGAAATCTGCGGGCCGCCGTGCCGCAGGGCCAGGCCCGCGGTCCAGTAGATGACAGCGGGCATGGCGGCCATGACGATGGAGATGACGGCCATGCGCCAGCGGCCGGCCATGCTGGACCGCACCTCGAGATCGACCAGCCGCTCGGACTCGTCGGCGAACGCCCTGGTCAGCGAGTCCGAGCGGCCCATGGTGCGGCCGAGCAGAATGCCGCTGACCGAGAGCGACTCGGTGACGGTGGCGGCCATCGCGGCCATCTGTTTCTGACGCTCGGTGGTGATCTTCTTGCGTTCGTTGCCGACGCGACGGCTGATCCAGACGAACACCGGCAGCAGGACCAGCGAGACGACGGTCAGCCGCCAGTCGAGCGCGATCATCGCGACGATCGTGGCGACGACGCTCGTCAGGTTGGAGACCAGAGAGGTCGCGGTGGAGGTGACGGTGGCCTGCATGCCGCCGATGTCGTTGGCGATGCGGGACTGGACCTCGCCGGTGCGGGTGCGGGTGAAGAAGGCGAGCGACATGCGCTGAAGGCGGCCGTAGACGGCGGTGCGCAGGTCGTGCATGACGCGCTGGCCGACCGTGGTGGAGATCAGGGTCTGGAGCACGCCGAAGACGCTGGTGAGGACGGCGCTGAGGATCATGCCGAGCGCGAGCAGACTGAGCAGGCCGGTGCGGCCCTCGGGGATCGCCACGTCGAGGATCGCCTTGAGCAGGAACGGCGTGGCGACACCGACCAGCGACGAGGCGCCGACGAGCAGACCGACGACGGCGAGGCGGCCCCGGTAGGGGCGGAAGAGCCGCAGGATGCGGCGCACCTGCCGGGGCTGCGGGGAGGCAGCGACCGGCGGCGTCCAGGTGGGTTCTTGATCGGGGCGCATGGGCTCCTACGGGTGGTATCGAAGTACGGGAGGTGACGGGTACGGGAGGTGACGGATACGGGAGGTGTAACGAAAAGGGCTCATGGAGCTTAGCTCATTGTTACCTATGTTCACAATGAACAGTGCCCTGATATTGTTCCCGCATGACCAGCCCCGACCCCGAAGGCCCGCTCGCCGAGCAGCTGCTGCGTTTCACCCGCCGGGTGCACCGGATCCAGAAGCGGCACCTGCATGAGTGCGGCCTGGGCGTCACTCCGGCTCAGTCCCGCCTGCTGCGCACGCTCGCGCACTACGGCTCACCGCCTCGGATGGCCGATCTCGCCGAGCGCCTGGAAGTGGTCCCGCGTGCCGTGACGACGCTGGTCGACGGGCTGGAGGCGAGCGGGAAGGTGCGGCGGGTGCCGGATCCCACGAACCGGCGGGTGATCCGCATCGAGCTCACCGACGACGGCCGCATGGCCCTGCGGGAGCTGCACGGCGCCAGGCGGTCGGCCGCGGAGGAGATCCTGGCGCCGCTGACGGACGCACAGCGCGCGGTGCTGGGCGAGTTGCTGGACACGTTGATCGACGGGGGCGGTGAGCGGCGCTGCTGAGCGACGCCTCCGGCGGGACGGCCGACCGTCGAGGCGTCGGGAGGACCGCCGGCCGTCGAGGCTTCCTTCCATGCGCATGCGCCGGCTCGGCCGGGCACGTCAACCCCCCTTCCCAATAAGCCGACTTGGCCTCCCGGCATGTGTCCGTTCGGCTACGTTGAGCGAACGAGCATGCGTGGGGGAGGACATGTGCTGACACCGGCTGTGGTGCTGGTCCCACTGGAGGGCGGCGGTTCGATTCTGTTCCAGGTCGACCCGGCCGACGTGCCGGCCGACCCGCACGGGCCCGTCAAGGCGGGCCGCGTGGCGGACGCCGTCCGTGAACTGCCGCAGACCCTGCAAACGGCGATGGGGCCCGTGACCGACATGGCCCGGGCCGTCCTGGAGCAGCTTCGGCGGGCCGGGCCGGACGCCGTCACGGTGGAGTTCGGGGTGAACCTCGCCGCCCAGGCCGGGGCCGTGATCGCCAAGAGCGAGGCGGGTTGCCATCTGAAGGTGACCATGGCCTGGAACGGCACCGCACATGCCGACCAGGGCGCGAGCTGAGGCGGATCCGTCATGCAGACGGAACGGGACGGCGGACCGCCGGCGCGGCGGAATCCCAATCCCGAGGCCGCCGTAGCGCAGGTTCTCGCACCCGACGGGGCCGTGGCCGGTTCGGGTTTCCTGGCCGGTGACGGTCTGCTGCTCACCTGCGCGCACGTCGTCGAAGCAGCGGGGCACGGTCCCGGCGACGAGGTCAGGGTCCGTTTCGCCCAGGCCGCGAACGCGCCGTACGCGGTCGGGACGGTCCTCGCCGAGCCGTGGCGAGACCCGAACGGCGAGGACATCGCCGTCCTCCGGCTGCACCCGGCGCCTCCCGGCATTCCGCTGCTCGCGGTCGGGTCGGCCGAGGGCTTCGAGGGGCAGCCGGTGGGTTCGTTCGGCTTTCCGGCCCAGGCGCCTGCCGACGGTCACCACGGAACCGGCGTCGTGCAGCGCTACCTCACCGCCGCCGGACACAGGCTTCTGCAACTGGACAGCGCGAACACCCTGACTCAGGGCTTCAGTGGCGGACCGGTCTGGGACGAGGAATCCGGGCTCGTGATCGGCATGGTCACCGAGATCACCGCCCCCGATCGCCATCAACGAGGCGTGAACGTCGCGTATGTGACACCCGGTGAGACGCTTCGCGCCGCCTGCCCCGAACTCGCCGGACAGGACCTCTGCCCCTATCTGGACCTCGAGCCCTTCGAGACCAGGCACAGCCACTTGTTCCACGGCCGTGACGAGGCAAGGGACGAGGTACTGGAGAAGTTGCGGCGGCACCGCGGCGTCCTGCTGCAAGGTCCCTCCGGTTCCGGCAAGTCGTCCCTGGTGCAGGCCGGCGTCCTCCCCCAGCTGCCCAGAAGCTGGCTGACCTGCACCGCGCGCACCGGCCGGGACTGGGCCGGTGACCTGGAACGGGACGGTCTTGCCGGCGTCCGGGACAGCGGACTGCTCGCAGCCGTACGCCGACTGCTGGCGGGCCGGGAGGGCGGCGTCAGGCTGCTGCTCGTCTTCGACCAGTTCGAGGAACTGCTCACCTCGGCCGGTGCCAGTGCCGGTGCCAGTGCCCGTGCCGATCCGCTCCCGCACGCCGCCGACGCCCTCCAGCACATCACCGAGGTCATCAACTCGTACGAGCCCGTCGTCGTGCTGCTGGTCATGCGCGTCGACTTCTACCACCGACTGCACGCTCTCGCGCCGGACCTGCTGCAAGCCGTCAAGCAGGGGCAGATCGATCTCTTCCCCACGCTCAAGGCCGCGGAGTTGCGGGACATCGTGACCCGGCCCGCCCACAGCGTCGGCCTCCGCTTCGAGGAGGGACTGCCGGAAGCGATCGTCACCGAGGCACTGACCACGCGTCCACGCCTCGCCCGGAACGGCAGAGCCGATGTCTCGCTGCTGCCTCTGCTGGAGAAGACCCTGACGCTGCTGTGGGAGAACCGGAGCGGCAATCGGCTCACCGACGACGCGTACGGCCGGATCGGCAGGTTCGGCGGGAGCCTGGAGCGATGGTACGAACGGGCCTTTCAGGAACTCGGCCCCGGTCGGCGGGCCGTGGCCGAGCGCATCCTCAGCGCCCTGGTCCGTCACGACGAAACGGAACAGACCCCTGACACCCGGCAGATCCGCTCGGTGGAGGAACTGAGGGATCTGACCGCCGACTCGTCCTTCGACGAGGTCCTGGCCGTGCTGGCCCGCCATCGGCTCGTCATCACGCACACCCCGGCGGAAGGCAGGTACCAGGGCCGGCCCATGGTCGAGCTGGTCCATGACTACCTCATCACCACATGGGACAACTTGAGCAAGTGGGTGGAACGGGACGCCCCGTTCGACGCCTGGCTTCGCCGGGTCGAGTCACAACAGCGGATCTGGAAGGCGACGGACAATGCCGATGATTTCCTTCAGCGCTCCGACCTGAACGCCGCACTCGACTGGGCCGCGGGCAAGCGCGCCTTCCCTCCGCTCGTCAGTGAGTTCCTCCGGCTCAGCGACGACCACCACAAGAAGCGCGAGCAGCGCAGTCGCCGTATCCGCCGCACCGTCGGCACGGTGCTGTCCCTGATGACCGCCGGCCTGATGGTCGCCTCGGCCTTCGCCGTCGACTACGCCGATCGCGAGCAACAGGCGAAGGAGGAGATGCAGGAGCGCGGTCTGATCGCCACCACGGAGGGACTCGCGGCTCAGGCCGAGCGGCTGCGGGAGAGCGATCCGCGGCTCGCCCTTCAACTGGGCATGGCCGCCGATCGACTGCGCAGCACCGGCAAGGTGCGCGCGAGCCTGGTCAACACGCTCAACACCACGCGGCTCGCCGCGACCTTCTCGGGCAAGGGCATGGGGTTCACGGGCGACGACGGCGACCGGTTCCTGGTCGGCGCCCCCAGGGACCGAGCCGACGGCGAGCGCCTGACCACGTACGCCCTCGGCGGGACGGGTCCCGGCCGGGCACTCCAGCGGCGCGACATCGGTACGGCAGCCGCCCTCAGCCAGGACGGGCGGCGGCTGGCCACGTTCGACGAGGGCATGCGGGCGGTACGGGTACATGCCGTGGGTGCTCAGGACGTCGAGGAAGCGGAGAGAGTCGAGGGAACTGAGGGAGCCGAGGGAGTCGAGGGAGCAGCCGTGCCGCCGGCGTTCGGTACGGACGCGCAGACGACCGGTGCGGAGTTCGGCGCGGACGGCAGCCGGCTCGTACTGAGCCACTTGGACGGCACCGTGTCCCTCTGGGATGTCTCCCGGCCTTCCCGGCCGACGGCGATGGGCGCGCCGGTGCGGGTGCGGCCCGAACCCCGAGCGGACGAGACCGCCCCGTGGGCCGCCCGTCCCGGGATCTCACCCGACGGCCGGTTCATCGCGGCGGCCGTCGAGCGATCGGTCGTCCTGTGGACCGTCGCGGCGCCCCGGCACGAGGTGGCACGCCTGCGGCTGCCGCCGCTCAAGACCGAGGCGTACACCGATCCGTACGAGATCTCCCAGGTGTCCTTCAGCCCGGACGGCAAGACCCTCGCGGCGGCTGCGGGCGGTGGCGTGGTCCTGTGGGACGTGGCCGATCCGGGACGGCCCAGGCTGCTCCAGACGCTGCCCGACGCCCGCTCCACGGCGGTCTTCGCACCCGACGGCCGGACGCTGGCGACCGCCGGTGACGACGGCAGCGCCGTGCTCTGGGACATCACCGACAGGTCCCGGGCCCGGCGCGTCGACGGGTTCCCCTCACCCCACGAGAGCGGCGCCGTCGCGATCCGCTTCGCGCCGGACGGCAGGCGCCTCATGGTGCAGCACGGCGGTTCGTCGGGGGGCTATGTGACGGTCTGGAATCTCCGCCGGCCAGGTCTGCCGCAACCCCTCGGCGGCAAGCTGCCCTCCCGCTCCCCCTCCCTGGCCCTGCGGGCGGACGGACGCGTGCTGATGACGGCGCGCGAAGGCGGCTGGGTCGACTGCTGGGACATCGCCGCGCCGGAGCACGCCGTGCGGGTCTCCTCCTTCCGTGCGGGCGTCAAGGGCGGGGTGAGCGCCCTGGCGTTCCGCCCGGACGGCGGAGGACTGGCGGTCGGGGGAGACGGCGGCACGGTCCAGCTTTGGGACGTCAGCGACGTGCGACGGCCAATGCGTCGTACCGCGGCCCCCAGGGCGACTCTCGGCCGGGTCACCGCGCTCAGCTTCACCCCCGACGGCCGGACGCTGCACATCTCGGACGCCGCCTATGTGGTGCGTTGGCGCACCGGCTCGCCCACGATCCCCCTCACGATGGGCACGGTCTATCCCCAGTTCGTCGCCCGTGTGGCGTTCAGCCGGCAGACCGACACCATGGCGCGGATCGCGCCGCATCAGCCGTTCTCCCAGGTGGTGCGTGAGCGCGGCGACCTGGTGGGAGCGAGTGTGCAGTTGTGGCCGGTCGGCGACTCGGGGCCCATGCCGGGCAGCGGTGCCCATGAACTGCCCGGCCCGGGAAACGTCGGTTCGGCGCTTGAGTTCCATCCGGCGGGACGGATACTCGCCGTCGGCAGCCCGTCCGGCGCGCTGACGCTGTGGGAGATCGAGGGTGCCCATGAGGAACGGCGCCGGATCGGGCTCCCGGTCAAGGGACACGGCACGGCGATCTCCGCCATCGCCTTCTCCCCCGACGGCTCGACGGCCGCCACCGGGGCGACCGATGGCACGGTCGTGATCTGGTCGCCCGGCAAGGACGGCCCGCTCAACCTCAGCGGCCCGCCCGCGACCGGCCACAAGGGCACCGTCCTCACCATGGCCTTCTCTCCCGACACCCGGACCCTTGTCACCGGCGGCGCGGACGGTGTGGTGCGGTTGTGGAACGTGGGGGCCATCGCGGACGCGCGCGACGAGCCGACGGAACTGGCGTGCGCGCTGACGGGAGAAGGACTCGACAAGCTCGAATGGGAATCCTTCATCCCGTCGATGCGGTACCGGAACACGTGCTCATGAACGCAGCCCATGAACGCAGCCCATGAAGGCCGCTCTTGAACGCCGCCGCCCCTTAGTGCCGCAGGCCCGCCCGATCCCCCATCACCACGACGGGACGGCGCCCGGGATCGAGCGTGCGCAGCAGGTACCTCATCGCCGATTCGGACAGACTGACGCAGGCCGAGGTGCCGCTGCCGTGGTCCATGTGCAGCCAGATCCCGCCACCCTTGGCCGCACCCTGGGGGCGGCTGGGATCATTGGGCGGGGTGCCCCTGACGCGGTTGTAGTCGATGGCGATGACGTAATCGAAGTCGTGCCAGTGCGACTTCGCCCACCGGCGCGGCGCGAAGGCGGCCGACCTCGTGTACGGCAGCCTCGACCCGGGGTTCTTCAGTACGCCGCCCGCGTCGCTCAACGTGAATACGCCGACGGGACTGCGGTTGTCGCCCTCGCGGTGGTCCGTGGTCCAGCCCTTCTTGCCGTTGTGCGCGGGCCAGCTGCGGACGCGGACCCAGGCGGAGCCGTCCCCGGTGGAGCCATCCTTGGTGTAGAGCACGACGGTGGCGTTCGGGGAGTCCTTGGCATGGCCGTAGACGGCGACGACCTGCCGGGAATCGGAGGGGATACGGCGCTGCCAGCGGTCGGACAGGCCCGGGATGTGGGTCGGATCCTCGGGGACGGCCGGGCTCGTGCGCGCGCTCCTGCCGACGCCCGCGCCACCGCCGCCCCGCCCGGTACCGTCGCGCTCGCCGCCGCCGCAGGCGGTCAGTGCCGTGAGAGCCGTGAGAGCCGTGAGAGCCGTCAGGAAGGTTGTGAGGGCCACCGTCGCGACCGTGGCCGGTCGTACCCCGCCGCCGTTGCGCATCGCCCCATGGTCGCACCGCACCAGGGGCCGCGGCCGTAGCGACAGCGGGATCGGCCACCGGCCGGTACCGCGCCGGGCCGTTCGCCCGGGCCGGGGTAGCCAACCGGACATATGCCGCACGGTCCCGGCCCGGGAGCCGGATCTGTGCGGCGCACCGAAAAACCGTTTGCGTCCGGACACGCTGCGACGCGAACCTGTCACGGTTTGCTGCCGCCGTGCACGTCCGTTCCGCGCACCGTCCGTTCCGCGCACCGTCGTACCGCAGACCGTCCGTACCGCGCACGCTCCTCCCGCACACCAGGCAGCCGACCCCCTCTCCTTCATCCCTCATCCCTCAACTGACACGAGCCACTGGGACGTCATGCAGATCCAAGACCTTCCATATCCCGACCCAGGCGTGCCGGACGCACGTTCGGGTCCCCGATTCCTGTGGTGGCTCTTCCGGAACCAGCTGGACGGGCAGCTGAAGTCCCTGGCCTGGGGGCTGTTGCACTTCCTGTCCGTCTCCGCGCTGCCGTTCTGCGTAGGCGTCGCCGTACAGGCCGTCGTCGACCGCTCCGGTGAGCAACTCGCCCTGGCAGGCGGCCTGTTGCTCCTGTGCTGCGCCGGAAACGCGCTCGGCGACACCTTCCTGCACCGCACCGCCGTCACCAACTGGATCACGGCAGCCGCCCGCGTCCAGCAGGTACTGGCCCGCAAGGCGGCGCAGCTGGGCTCGGCTCTGACCCGACGCGTCGCTGCCGGTGAGGTCGTGGCCGTCTCCACCGGTGACGTCGAGAAGATCGGCTGGTTCGTCGAGGCCTGGTCACGGTTCATGGCGGCGGCGCTCACCCTCGTACTGGTCACCATCGGTCTGGTCGTCTACCAGCCGGCGCTCGGTGTGATCGTCGCCGTGGGTCTGCCCGTGCTGGCGATCGCCGTGCTGCCGCTGCTGCCCCGGGCGACCAGACGGGCCGACTTCCAGCGCGAGAAGGCCGGCCGCGCCACCGAACTGGCCTCGGACACCGTCGCCGGCCTGCGTGTCCTGCGCGGCATCGGCGGTGAGGAACTCTTCCTCGACCGCTATCGCAGCGCCTCCCAGGAGGTGCGCCACGCGGCCGTGCGCAGCGCCCGGATGTGGGCCCTGATCTCCGCGATCCAGGTACTGATGCCGGGGCTGTTGCTCATCGCGGTGGTCTGGTACGGCGTCCATCTGGCCCGCCAGGGCCGGGTCACCATCGGCGAACTGGTCACCGTCTACAGCTCGATCATGATCCTCACCTACCCGTTGCGGCACTTCGAAGAGATCGCGATGGCCTACTCCTTCTCGCGCCCCTCGGCGCGACGGGCTGCCCGCGTGCTGGCTCTGGAGCGGCCCACGAACATCGAGGGATCACGCGAGGCCGCCGACCTGCCGTCCGGTGATCTGTACGACCCGGCGACCGGTCTGCTCGCCCCCTCCGGCCGCCTCACCGCCGTGGTCTGCGGCGACCCCGACGCGGCCGGACGACTGGCCGAACGGCTCGGCGGACACGCCACGCAGGAGGGTACTTCGGTGCTGCTGGGCGGCGTCCCGCTGGACGAGTTGCCACTGGACCGGGCGCGTACGGCCGTCCTCGTGCAGGACAAGGACCCGGTACTCCTCTCCGGCACGCTGCGCGAACTCCTCGACGTGCCCCGGTCGGGTGCCGTCGATGCCGAGCAGGCGTTGGCCGCTGCGCAGTGCGAGGACGTCCTCGCCGCGCTGTCCCAGGGTTCGCTCGACACCGACGACCCGATGGAGGTGCGCGTCACCGAACGCGGCCGGTCCCTGTCCGGCGGCCAGCGCCAGCGGCTCGCACTCGCCCGGTCGCTGATCACCGACCCGGAGGTGCTCGTCCTGGACGAGCCGACGTCGGCGGTCGACTCGCACACGGAGGCACGGATCGCACGCGGTGTGCAGAACCTGCGAAGGGGGCGCACGACCGTGGTGTTCACTTCCTCCCCGCTGCTCCTGGACCGCGCCGAACGGGTCGTACTCGTCCACGAGGGCAAGGTCGCGGCGACAGGCGTGCACCGGGAACTCGTGCACGGCGAACCGCGGTACCGGGCCGTCGTGACCCGGGAGACCGAGGAGGAGGAGACCGCGCCGCGCGACGAAGCACCGAAGTACCCGAGCGCGCCGAAGGGGCTGAGTGAGCTCAATGAGCTCGGAGAACTGGACGAGCTCGACGAACTGGACGAGCTCGACGAACTGAAGGAACTGGAAGAAATCGAGGAATCAGCATGATCGGCGTGGCGCCACCGGCGTACGACCCGGCGGCCCCGACGACGGCGAACACCCTGCCGGTCGGCGCCCCCGCCACCGTACGCGCCTACGTGATCGAGCTGTTCCGTCGGCACCGCCGTGCCTTCCTGCTGCTGATCATCGTCAACACTGTCGCCGTGGTGGCCTCGATGGTTGGACCCTGGCTGCTCGGCGGGCTCGTGGAACGGGTCTCGGACATCGACGGCGGAGGGGTCGGCTCGCAGGACCTCCATCTGGAGCTCACCGTCGCCCTGTTCGTGGCCGCTCTCGTCGTCCAAGCCGTGTTCGTACGGCAGGTCCGGCTGCGCGGCGCGATGCTCGGTGAGCGGATGCTGGCCGACCTGCGCGAGGACTTCCTCGTCCGGTCGGTCGGGCTGCCTCCCGGCGTCCTGGAACGAGCCGGCACCGGCGACCTGCTCTCCCGGATCACGACCGACATCGACCGGCTGGCCAACGCGATGCGCGAGGCGGTGCCCCAGCTGGCCATCGGTGTGGTGTGGGCGGTCCTGCTGCTGGGCGGCCTCGTCGTCACCGCGCCACCGCTCGCCGCGGCCGTGCTGGTGGCCGTGCCGCTGCTGGTGGCCGGCTGCCGCTGGTACTTCAAGCGGGCGCCCGCCGCTTACCGCTCGGAGGCCGCCGGATACGCCTCCGTGGCCGCCGCGCTCGCCGAGACCGTGGACGCCGGCCACACCGTCGAGGCCCACCGCCTCGGTGACCGCCGGGTGGAGCTGTCCGAGCTGCGGATCAAGCAGTGGACGGCCTGGGAGCGCTACACGCTGTGGCTGCGGTCGGTGCTCTTCCCGGTCATCAACATCACCCATGTGACCGTCCTTTCCTCCGTACTGATGATCGGCGGGGTGTTCGTCCTGAAGGGCTGGATCGGAGTCGGTCAGCTCACGACGGGCGCGCTGATCGCGCAGATGCTCGTGGACCCGGTCGGACTCATCCTTCGCTGGTACGACGAGCTCCAGGTGGCCCAGGTGTCGCTGGCCCGGCTGGTCGGGGTCCGGGACATCGAGCCCGAGGCCGGGGACAGCCGGCTGACACCCGAGGGCCACGACGTGCAAGCCGACCGGGTGCACTTCGGCTACCTGGAGGGTGTGGACGTCTTGCGCAAGGTCTCCCTGGAGGTCTCGCCCGGCACCCGGCTGGCGCTGGTCGGCCCGTCGGGGGCGGGCAAGTCCACGCTGGGCCGATTGCTCGCCGGCATCTATGCGCCCCGCGAGGGCCGGATCACCCTCGGCGGCGCCGAACTGTCCCGCATGACCGCCGAGCGCGTCCGCTCGCACGTGGCCCTGGTCAACCAGGAGCACCATGTGTTCGTCGGCTCCCTTCGCGACAACCTGCTCCTCGCCCGCACCGACGCGAGCGACGCCGAGCTGTGGGCGGCGCTGGGCGCGGTCGACGCGGACGCGTGGGCCCGTGCGCTCGACGACGGTCTCGACACGGAGGTCGGATCGGGCGGGTTCGCGCTCACCCCGGCCCAGGCCCAGCAGATCGCGCTGGCCCGTCTGGTACTGGCCGACCCGCACACGCTGGTCCTGGACGAGGCGACCTCGCTCCTCGACCCACGCGCGGCCCGCCATCTGGAACGGTCCCTCGCCCGCGTCCTCGACGGCCGCACCGTGGTCGCCATCGCCCACCGCCTCCACACCGCCCACGATGCCGATGTCATCGCCGTCGTGGAGAACGGCCGGATCAGCGAGCTGGGCAGCCACGACGACCTGGTGTCCGCCGGCGGCGCGTACGCGGCGCTGTGGCGGTCCTGGCACGGGTGAGTGACCCGTGGGGGGGGGAGTGGGTGGGTCGATGACGGTCGGCTGGTCGCACCCTGCCGCCCACCCGGCCTCACCCCCTCCCGCCTTCCCGCCTCCCGCCTTCCCGCCCGGTCGAGGGGGCGGGCGACGGGCTCGGGGACCCCGGGTGGGACCCGTGCCGTCGCCGGGGGACGCAAGGTCGCTGGTACTGCAAGTACTGCAAGCGGGCGGGGTTGCGGATAACCGGCCTCCGTGCCATGTCGCCGGGGCACGCGCGTCCCTGCCCGTCGTGCAGAAGCCGGTGGTCCAGTCCGCGGCGCCGTGGCGTGCCCCTGCCGCTGACGCCCCTCGCCGGCCTCTGCCGCGACCTCCTGCCTGCCCGCGCCCACGGCCCTGAACCGCCCCCGCGGCACCTGCGCACCCCTGCCGTCGCTCCGGTCCGGCCCCGTGCCGTTGCGCCGGGGCGAAGAGGGGTGGAAGGCTGGAAAGCGGCACCGGTTCGGGGAGCACCCGGGAAGCATGCGATCGAAGCCGGGTGCGGCCTGTGCCCCCGCATCGCGGCGGCCCGCCTTCCGCGGTGAGTACGGGCCCGTCCCCAGCACCTGGAGGTACCCGTGAACAGCGCCGACGGATGGGGGGACGACGTCTACCAGCCCGACGCGGACGATCAACGCGAGGACACGGGGCTGCTCGACGCGGAGGACACTCTGGAGAACGACGGCGTCGACGACCCCCTGGACCGGGGCTGGTCCCCTCCGGAGCGACCATGGGCGGTGGAGCACACCGGGGTCACGGCCGCCGAGCGGCACCAGGGCGAGACCCTCGACCAACGGCTCGCCGAGGAGCTGCCCGACACGATTCCCCCCGACGGCGACGGCCTCGGCGACGCCGAGGGCACCGACGGGGAGCTCCTCGACAACGAGGTCGGCGCCATGCGCTCGGGCCGCCTGGTCGCGCCCGACGAAGGGGCTCACGAGGACGAGGAGAGCGCGCTCGTCGCGACGGACGTGGGCATCGACGGCGCCGCCGCGTCCGCCGAGGAGGCCGCCGTGCACATCGTCGACGAGGACGCGCTGTCCGGCTGACCGCACGGCCCGGCGCGATGCGGTTCGCGCGCCTTGCGTCCCATGCCTTCGGTACTCGTCCGTGCCGTGACAGGAGGAGTTCGCATGCAGCAGGACAAGCACCCCGACTACCGCCCGGTCGTCTTCCGCGACCGCGCCGCCGGCTACGCGTTCCTCACCCGGTCCACTGCGAGCAGCGACCAGACCATCGAGTGGGACGACGGCGAGACCTATCCCGTCGTGGATGTCGAGATCTCCTCGGAGAGCCACCCCTTCTACACCGGCAAGGCCCGCACGGTGGACTCCGAGGGCCGCGTCGCCGCTTTCGAGCGCCGCTACCGCGGTGGAGCGGGCGGCCAGGGCGACTGACCGGGCTGTCACGTCCGGCCCCCGGAGCCTGCCGGGACCCGGACGTCCCCGCCCGCTCAGCGAACGCCCCCGCCGGCTCAGATGACGTTGAGTGCCGCCGCGCAGCCCAGTCCGCCGAGCACCATGAACACCGGCATCAGCACCTTCAGCTCGACCCAGCTGCCCGCCCGGAACCGCATGGCCTTGGGCGGCCCTATCGGGTACCAGCGCTTGCGGCCCACCGGAATCGGCCACAGGATCGGGCACCCGGACACCGTCAACGCGTCCCCGATGTCGTGCACCAGCGCGCCCAGGACGATCGGCAGCCCCAGCCACAGATACTCCTGGCCCGGCGCCGTGAACAGCCAGTCCGAGCCGTTGCCCGGCTTGTCCAGGACGCCGGCGAGGATCCATGAGCTGGTCGCGGCGAGCAGCCACACCAGGACATCGGCGCTGGCGCCACGGGTCGCACGCCACAGCAGGCCCTCGATGGCCAGCACCAGGTGTGCGAAGAGGATCGCCAGCACCGCCCAACGGCCCCCGGTGATCGCCAGGACGGAGGCACCCCCGCCGATCAGGACCGCCCACACCCAGGTGTGCGTGAGCGTGCGGTGTCCGCCGGAGCGACGCGGGTCGCCCTGCTTCTTCGTCGCCTTGTAGACGGCGTACGACAACTTGTCGACGATCTCGCAGAGCCAGCGCGACAGCGGACCGAACGCCCGCGAGATGGTCGCCGCCTTGTGATCGAGGTCCGGGGCGAGGGCCGCGCCGGCACAGATCAACGCACCGGAAAGCAGGACAGGCCAGGGCATTCCGTGACCGGCAGCAGCGGTGGCCGCTCCCACGCCGAGCCAGGCGGCGGCCCCCGACAGTGAGTGTGCTGGTCCCATCATCGCCGTTGCCCGCCCCATTCCTCGTGTGCCGCTGTCCAGTTGACCCGGTTCGTCGACCTGCCGTCGGCGACACAGCGTAGCGTTCGCGATCTTCGTGCCCGCAGCCGATTCCCCCATGGGCGACAAGGCCAGGCAAGATGGGTGGGTGACCCTCATCGATCATCTGCCGACGACCGCCGATCCCGACGCCCTCTACGAAGCCTTCGAGTCCTGGGCCGACGAGCGGGGCCTCACTCTCTACTCCCACCAGGAGGAGGCGCTGATCGAGGTGGTCTCCGGCGCGAATGTGATCGTCTCGACGCCCACCGGCTCCGGGAAGAGCATGATCGCCGCGGGCGCCCATTTCGCCGCCCTGGCCCGGGACGAGGTCACCTT
Organism: Streptomyces sp. M41; assembly: GCF_043673425.1. NCBI lineage: Bacteria > Bacillati > Actinomycetota > Actinomycetes > Kitasatosporales > Streptomycetaceae > Streptomyces > Streptomyces sp. M41. The sequence continues at coordinate 150,130 of NZ_JBIMKE010000006.1, forward strand.
CTACACCGCTCCGATCAAGGCCCTCGTCTCGGAGAAGTTCTTCGAGCTCTGCAAGCTCTTCGGCACGGAGAACGTCGGCATGCTGACCGGCGACGCCTCCGTCAACGCCGACGCCCCCGTCATCTGCTGCACCGCCGAGGTCCTCGCGTCGATCGCGCTGCGCGACGGCAAGAACGCGGACGTCGGTCAGGTCGTGATGGACGAGTTCCACTTCTACGCGGAGGGGGACCGGGGCTGGGCCTGGCAGATCCCCATTCTGGAGCTGCCCCAGGCGCAGTTCATCCTGATGTCGGCGACGCTCGGCGACGTCTCGATGTTCGAGAAGGACCTCACCCGGCGCACCGGCCGCCCCACGTCGGTGGTCCGCTCGGCGACCCGCCCCGTGCCGCTCTCCTACGACTACCGGCTCACCCCACTCACCGAGACGCTCACCGAACTGCTGGAGACCAGGCAGGCGCCGGTCTACATCGTGCACTTCACACAGGCGCAGGCCGTGGAGCGGGCGCAGGCGCTGATGAGCATCAACATGTGCTCGCGCGAGGAGAAGGACCAGATCGCCGAGCTGATCGGCAACTTCCGGTTCACCACCAAGTTCGGCCGCAATCTCTCCCGTTACGTGCGGCACGGCATCGGTGTCCATCACGCCGGCATGCTGCCGAAGTACCGCCGCCTGGTGGAGAAGCTCGCCCAGGCCGGACTGCTGAAGGTCATCTGTGGCACGGACACGCTCGGCGTGGGCGTCAACGTCCCCATTCGTACAGTGCTGTTCACGGCACTGACCAAGTACGACGGCAGCCGTGTCCGTACGCTGCGCGCCCGCGAGTTCCACCAGATCGCCGGGCGGGCCGGGCGGGCCGGATTCGACACGGCGGGCTTCGTCGTGGCGCAGGCTCCCGAGCACGTCATCGAGAACGAGAAGGCACTGGCGAAGGCCGGCGACGACCCGAAGAAGCGTCGCAAGGTCGTTCGCAAGAAGGCACCCGAGGGGTTCGTCGGCTGGACGGAGAACACCTTCGAGAAGCTCATCGCCTCCGAGCCGGAGCCGCTGACGTCCCGCTTCCGGGTGACGCACACCATGCTGCTGTCGGTGATCGCCCGCCCCGGCAACGCATTCGAGGCGATGCGGCATCTGCTTGAGGACAACCACGAGCCGCGCAAGCAGCAGCTGCGGCACATCCGGCGCGCGATCGCGATCTACCGCTCGCTGCTGGACGGCGGCATCGTCGAGAAGCTCGACGAGCCGGACGCCACCGGCCGTATCGTCCGTCTCACCGTGGACCTCCAGCAGGACTTCGCGCTCAACCAGCCGCTGTCCACCTTCGCCCTGGCCGCGTTCGAACTGCTGGACCCGGAGTCGCCTTCCTACGCCCTGGACATGGTGTCCGTCGTCGAGTCCACCCTGGACGACCCGCGGCAGATCCTCGTCGCCCAGCAGAACAAGGCGAAGGGCGAGGCCGTCGCCGCGATGAAGGCGGACGGCGTCGAGTACGAGGAGCGCATGGAGCGCCTCCAGGACATCACGTACCCGAAGCCCCTGGAGGAGCTGCTCTTCCACGCGTACAACACGTACCGCAAGAGCCACCCCTGGGTCGGCGACCATCCGCTGTCGCCGAAGTCCGTGATCCGTGACATGTACGAACGGGCCATGTCCTTCACGGAGCTGGTGTCCTTCTACGAGCTGGCCCGCACCGAGGGCATCGTGCTGCGCTACCTCGCCGGCGCCTTCAAGACCCTCGACCACAACATCCCCGACGATCTGAAGTCCGAGGACCTTCAGGATCTGATCGAGTGGCTCGGTGAGATGGTGCGCCAGGTCGACTCCAGCCTGCTCGACGAGTGGGAGCAGCTCGCCAACCCGGAGGAGATGACCGCCGAGGAGGCCCAGGAGAAGGCCGACGAGGTCAAGCCGGTCACGACCAACGCGCGTGCCTTCCGCGTCCTCGTCCGCAACGCCATGTTCCGTCGTGTCGAACTCGCCGCGCTCGACCAGGTCGAGGAGCTGGGCGAGTTGGACGCCGAAGCCGGCTGGGACGCCGACGCCTGGGGCGAGGCCATGGACAAGTACTGGGACGAGTACGACGACCTCGGTACCGGCCCGAACGCCCGTGGTCCCAAGCTTCTGGTGATCGAGGAGGAGCCGGCGAACCGGCTGTGGCGGGTCCGCCAGATCTTCGACGACCCGAACGGCGACCATGACTGGGGCATCAGCGCGGAGATCGACCTCGCCGCCTCCGATGCGGAGGGCCGCGCGGTGGTCCGTGTCACCGACGTAGGCCAGCTGTGAGCACAGGAGAAGCCCACCCATGACGACGAACCCGGCCGAGAGACTCGTCGACCTGCTCGACCTGGAGCAGATCGAGGTCAACATCTTCCGTGGCCGCAGCCCGCAGGAGTCCCTGCAACGGGTCTTCGGCGGCCAGGTGGCCGGCCAGGCGCTGGTCGCCGCCGGGCGCACCACCGACGGCGAGCGTCCCGTGCACTCGCTGCACGCGTACTTCCTGCGCCCGGGACGGCCGGGGGTGCCGATCGTGTACCAGGTCGAACGGGTGCGGGACGGCAGGTCGTTCACGACGCGCCGGGTCACCGCGGTGCAGCAGGGCCGCACGATCTTCAATCTCACCGCCTCCTTCCACAAACCTGAACAGGGGAGCTTCGAGCATCAGCTGCCGCCGGCCCGCAAGATTCCGGACCCGGAATCGCTGCCGACGGTGACCGATGAGATCCGGGAGCATCTCGGGGCACTGCCCGAGCAGTTGGAGCGGATGGCCCGGCGGCAGCCGTTCGACATCCGCTATGTCGACCGGCTGCGCTGGTCCAAGGACGAGGTCGAGGGCGCCGAGCCGCGCAGCGCGGTGTGGATGCGCGCGGTGGGGCCGCTGGGTGACGATCCGCTCGTGCACACCTGCGCGCTCACCTACGCCAGCGACATGACCCTTCTGGACGCCGTCCGCATCCCGGTGGAACCGCTGTGGGGTCCTCGGGGCTTCGACATGGCGTCGCTGGACCACGCCATGTGGTTCCACCGGCCCTTCCGCGCGGACGAGTGGTTCCTGTACGACCAGGAGTCACCGATCGCGACGGGCGGGCGGGGCCTCGCCCGTGGGCGGATCTACGACCTGGAGGGCCGGCTGCTGGTGTCGGTCGTGCAGGAGGGGCTGTTCAGGGCGCTGTGACCCTGGGGCTTCTGCGCCGCAGCCATCCCAGCAGCCCTCGTGACGCTGCCGGCTCCCGCGGCCCGGGCGATCCGGGCAGTGCCGGATGGGCGGGGGCCGGGAACCGGTGCGCTGTGGGGCGCGGCGCGGGCCGCCACTCGCGCGCCTCCTCCAGCACCCCCATGAGGTCGGCCCGCAGCAGACCGATCTCGTCCGGGTCGTCCGCCGTCATGATCCTCTCGGCGATGTGCGCGGCGGGCGAGCCCGGTGCCCCGGCCGCGGGTGGTTCCGGCCGGAAGCGGTTGAGATGCGAGCGGTCATACGGGTCGGGCACGATCTCCGCGATCTGCACGGGATCGAGGAACGCGGCCAGCACCCCGGCGCTCTCCCACGGGCCCTCGGCTTGACGCAGCAGGAATCCCCGATGCCGTCCGCGCCAGTTGCGCGGACGCAGATCCACGCCTGTGTCCAGGATGCGGCGCAGTTCCTCGGGCATGCGACGGGCGTTGAGCAGTGCGGCGTTCCGTTCGTCGGCGGCGAACTGCTTCAGCTCCTCGGCCAGATAGAGCCAGACCAGGGCCCGGTAGCGGTTCAGGTACCACTTCACCGGCGTCACCAGCCCGAGGCGTGCGAGCCGTGTGAAGCGGCCGACGGGCACCTTCATGAGGCCGGCACCCTCCGATGTGCCCGCGACTTTCACCCTCTCCTGCAACGAGGCGGGGAAGCCGGTGCTCGCACCGACCCGATCGATCTCGGAGCTGGGGACGCGCCGGCCTCCGCCGCCTTCGTCGGGCACGGTCCGAACGAGCCCGAGGTGGATCGCCAGGTCCAACTCGCCCCGCTTCAGTCCCAGTTCGCGTGCCGCGCGGCTGAGTGTGCAGGAAGGCTGGTGCGGCTTGGTGATGGTGTCGCCCGTCATGGTCGATCTCCCCCGTGGAGTCAGTCGCTCACGCTGAGTGCGCTCGCCGTGACAAAACCGTAGCCGGTCCGGCGTATCGCGCGACGAGCCTGTGGATAACTCCACCGGGGCTGAAGAATCAGCAGGTCAGAGTTCCCTGAGAGGTGCCCTTTCGGGCCGGCGGGCGTCCACGTCGAGGTGTTCGCCGACCCGGTTGACGAGCAGGGTCATCTCGTAGGCGATCTGCCCGATGTCGACTTCCGCGCCGCTGAGCACGCACAGGCAGCTTCCGGTGCCGGCCGCGGTGACGAACAGCACCGCGTCGTCGAACTCCACCATCGTCTGGCGTACCCCGCCCGCGCCGAAGTGTCGTCCCGACCCCTTGGCCAGGCTGTGCAGTCCGGACGAGACGGCGGCGAGATGCTCAGCGTCCTCGCGTCGCAGTCCCGTACTCGCCCCGGTCACAAGACCGTCGTTGGACAACACCAACGCATGCCGCACATGATCGACGCGCTTGGTCAGGTCGTCGAGCAACCAGCCAAGTCCCTGGTTCTGCGCCATGGTCCGTTCTCCCCGTGTAGATGTCTCCCCCTGCGCAGGAGGATCTCTTCGTCACCCTTCCCGACGATCCGGCCGTGGGCAAGGAGGATGGAGGCATGGCGAAGAAGATGACCGATGAGGAATGGCGGGCGTTCGTCTCGCACGGCACACGCACCGGAAAACTGTCGCTCGTCCGGGCCGACGGCAGTCCGCATGTCACGCCGATCTGGTTCGTGCTCGACGGGGACGAGGTGGTGTTCAACACCGGCAAGTCGAGTGTGAAGGGGCGCAGTCTCGTCCGTGACGGCCGGGTGGCCCTGTGCGTGGACGACGACCGGCCGCCGTACGCCTTCGTGGTTGTGCGGGGTCGCGCCCGGGTCTCTGAGGATCTGGCGGAGTTGAGGCACTGGGCCGGACGTATCGGGGCCCGGTACATGGGTGAGGAGCGCGCGGAGGAGTTCGGGGCCCGCAACGGCGTTCCGGGTGAACTCCTCGTCCGCGTCAGAATCGAGAAGGTGCTGGCGGAGAGCGGCGTCGCGGACTGAGAGCGGTCCGGGCGCGGTTGGCGCAGGATGTCGGCGGTAGTCGAAAACCGGTCAGCCCACGGAGTCGAGCAGCCGGGCGGTGTGCATACGCCCGGCGTACTCGACGAGCCGGATCAGCACCTCCTTGCCCGAGTCGCGGTCCCGGGCGTCGCAGAGCACCACCGGTGTGCCGCGGTCCAGGTCGAGTGCGCGTGAGACGTCCTGTGCGCCGTACGTCCTGGCCCCCGCGAAACAGTTGACGGCCACGACGAACGGGATGTGCCGGTGCTCGAAGTAGTCCACTGCGGGGAAGCAGTCCTCCAGGCGCCGGGTGTCGGCGAGGACCACCGCGCCGAGGGCGCCCTGAGACAGCTCGTCCCAGAGGAACCAGAAGCGGTCCTGGCCCGGGGTGCCGAAGAGGTAGAGCGACAGGCCGGAGCGGATGGTGATGCGGCCGAAGTCCATGGCGACGGTCGTGGTGACCTTCTGGTCCACGCCGTCCGTGTCGTCGACCAACTGCCCTGCCTCACTCAGCAGTTCCTCGGTGCGCAGCGGCCGGATCTCACTGACCGCGCCCACCAGGGTGGTCTTGCCCACGCCGAACCCGCCGGCGACAAGTATCTTCAACGCCAGGGCGGACGTGTCGCCGCCGGATGCGTCGGGGTGCTCGGAGACCATCGATCACTTCTCTCTGGATCTGGAATGTCAACTACAGAGCCCGCAGTCCTTCGATCACTTCGCGCAGGATCCGTTCGTCGGGAAGCTGTGCGGGCGGTACCGGACGGCTGACCGTGACGCGGCCCAGTTCCAGGAGGTCGCCGAGGAGCACCCTGACGACCCCCACGGGCAGATCGGCTCCCGCGGCGAGTTCCGCGACCGACTGCGTCTCCGTACGGCACAGCTCGACGAGGGCCCGGTGTTCCGGGCCGAGCGCGGCGCCGTCGTCGGCACCTGAGGCCGCGGCGTCCAGGGTGACGAGGGCGATCAGGTCGAAACGCACCCCGGTGGGGCCGGGTCTCGTACGTCCGCCCGTCATGGCGTACGGGCGGACCAGTGGCCCCGCCTCGCTGTCGTACCACTGACTGCCCTGCTCGCGCGGGGCGTCCGCCGTGTCCTCGGTCATGAGCGCGGACCGCCTTTCCGGCTCATCTCGCGGCGGGCGGTCGTGCCGTGGCGCGCGGCGGTGTGTAGAGATGCTCGCCGACGCGTTTGACCAGGCGGGCCATCTCGTACGCCACGAGTCCGATGTCGGCGGTCACGGCGGTGAGCAAGGCGAGGCAGGAGCCGTCGCCCGCGGCGGCGACGAACAGGAATGCCTCATCCATCTCGACCATGGTCTGTCGCACGCCGCCGGCGCCGAAGTGCCGGCCCGCGCCCTTGGCCAGGCTGTGGAATCCGGAGGCGACGGCGGCGAGGTGTTCGGCGTCCTCACGGCGGAGGTCGGACGAGGCTCCTACGGCGAGGCCGTCGTTGGACAGCACCACGGCGTGCCGCACCTCGCGTACCCGCAGCACCAGGTCGTCCAGCAGCCAGTCGAGTTCGCCGGACCGCTGGGCGGCCCTCATGCTCGGATCCGGGATCATGCAAGGTCTCCTTCGCTGCTGTCGCTGCGCGCGGTGGAATCGGGGGTGGGGCCGCGACCGGGTCGCCTGCCGCCGCCGCGCGCCCAGCCGTCCCGGTATGCCGCCATGCGGTCCCTGACGAGCTCAGGGGTGCGCCGGTCGTCGTCCTGGGAGGCGGCGGTTCCCGAGGGCTCCTCGGGTCGTCCCTCGCGGAGTTGAGGTGCGAGGGACGCCTGCCGTACGCGGCGTGGCAGGTCGTCGGAGGCTTCGGAGTCGTCCGGGGGGCGGTGCAGGCGCAAGGTGGTGACTCCGGGAGGTGGGGTGTCGGTCGTGGTCCTGGCCGCGGCCGGCACGGGAGCCACGAGGGCGGGCCGGTCGGCGACCGCGTGGACGGGTTCCTGGTGCCGCTCGGCGGCGGGCACGCGCGCGTAGTCGCGTTCGGTGGGCTGTTCGGGGATCGCCGTGCCGTCGGCGGAACGTTCCGCCGTGGCGTTGTGCAGCAGGGCGGTGGGCAGCAGGATGACGGCCGTGGTGCCGCCGTAGGGCGAGGTGCGCAGGTGCACCTTGATGCCGTGCCGGGCGGCGAGCCGGCTGACCACGAAGAGGCCGAGCCGGTCGCTGTCGAACAGGTCGAGCGCCTCGGACTGTTCGATGCGCCGGTTGGCCTCGACAAGGGTCTCCTTGCCCATGCCCAGGCCGCGGTCCTCGACCTCGACGGCGTAGCCGTTGCCGACGGGCTCGCCTGTGACGCGCACGCGCGTGTGCGGCGGCGAGAACTGGGCGCCGTTCTCGACGAGCTCGGCCAGCAGATGGGTGAGGTCGGCGACGGCCGCACCGATGACGGCCGCCTCGGGGAGCTGCCGCACCTCCACGCGCGCGTAGTCCTCTACTTCCGATACGGCCGCGCGCACCACATTGGTCAGGGAGACCGGCGTGCGCCAGGCACGGCCGGGCGCCGCTCCGGAGAGGATGATCAGGCTCTCGGCATGGCGGCGCATGCGCGTGGTGAGGTGGTCGAGCCGGAAGAGGTCGCTCAGTTCGTTCGGGTCGTCGGAACGCCGCTCCATGCTGTCCAGCAGGCTGAGTTGGCGGTGCACGAGGACCTGGCTGCGCCGGGCGAGGTTGACGAAGACTCCGGAGATCCCGCTGGCGAGCTCGGCGCGCTCCACGGCGGCACGCAGGGCGGCACGGTGGACGATGCCCAGGGCTTCGCCGACCTGGCCGGTCTCGTCCTCGGCCCGCGGCCCGGGGGGCGCTTCGGCCCGGACGTCGATCTCCTCACCGGAGCGCAGCTTGCGCATGGCCTCGGGGAGCTTGCGCCGTGCGATCTCCAGGGCGCTGTTGCGCAGGCTGACCAACTCGACGACGAGGCCGCGGCCGATGCGTACGGAGATCACAAGAGAGGCGGCCACGGCGGCGAGGCCGAAGAGGACCGCGGCGCCTGCCGGGGTGAGCAGGCCGCGTGTGAAGGGGTCGGCGCGCTCGGCCACATCCCGCCCGGCGTCCAGCTCGATCGCCCGCATGCCGCTCTGCACGCGCGCGTGTGCCGTGCTCCAGGTGGATTCGGCCACGGCGTCGATGGCCCGTGTGCCCGGGGCGGTGGCGAGGATCTTGTCCTCCGCGGTGGACAGGGTCGCGTAGGCGCTGCCGTCGGCGAGTCGCTGCCAGGCCGCGTGTTCGGGCCCCCGCAGGTCGGCGACGGCGGACTCGGTGAGGGTACGGCGGGTGCCGATGGCGCCGGTGAACAGCCGCAGCCGCTCGCCGTCGAGCCGCCCGGCGAGCCGTGCGCTGTCCAGCACCGCGTTCTCCTGGGCCAACGCCTCGCCCGCGCGGGCGAATTCGAGCAGCACACGTGCGTCGGATCCGACCTCGGCGTCCTGGATGCCGCTCAGCGCGCCGCCCACCGAGAACGCGGTCGCGATGGTGCTCGTATAGCGCCCGTACGCCTCGTCCCAGCCCGCCCGGTGCTCGAGCACGGCGGTTCTCAGGGTGCTGAGCTGCTCGGCACCGGTGACGAAGGCGTCCAGCCGCCGGGCCACACCGGCGGGGAGTTCCTCGCCGTCGGCGACCGTGTTGCCGTCGCCGAGCCGCAGTCGGGCCACAGCCCTGTCCGTGCCCTGCGCAAGCGTCTCGTAGTCGCCGCCCCGCACCGCGGAGGGGTGGGCCGCGTAGCGCACCGCGGCTGCGCGTTCGGACTGGAGCGCGGCGACGGCGGCGGCGACCGGCGCCCTGATGCCGGAGTCGACGCGCTGCAACTGGCGCAGCCTGGAGACGTCCTGTGCGGTGCTGACGGTGGCGAAGGCCCACAGGGCCAGGAGCGACACGACCGGCACCATCAGCAGGCAGACGATCTTGGCTCGGACGGTGCGCGGTCGCATGTGGCGGCGTTCCGCGCGCGCGGGCGGTGCGTCCGGCGCTGGGGCCGCGGGCTCCTCCGGCCCCTCGTCGGCCGGCGGCCCGGCATGGGCGCGACGGCCTCGCACGAGGGGCGGGGACGGCATCTGGGCGCCGGTTGCGGTGGTCCTACGGGGTGTACGCATGGCCTCCTCGCTCGGAAGTGGTTCGGGGCGTGCTTCCCGGACGTTCACCGGCCGGGAAGGCGCGCCGTCAGCCGGCGGCGCCCTCCACCGGCCGCTGGGCCGACGCGGAAGCCGCCCGCTCCCCCGTCGTGGGCGACAGTGCGACGAAGGCCGAGGTCAGGAAGAGGTAGGACCCAAGGCCGACGGCGAGGGGGAAGATGAACTGCATCGCCGTGGCCCCGGGCAGGACGGCGCCGGAGGGCGTGACCTGCACGCCGACCGCGAACATCCCGGTGTAGTGCATGCTGCTGACCGCCGCGCCCATGATCAGGGACGCGACGGTGACGGCGACGGGCGACTTGCTGTTGAGCGCAGCCCATAGGGCCGCGGTCGCCGCGACGACGGCGATCAGGACGGAGAGGCCGACCAGCGCGGGGTCGTAGGTGACGTCGCCGTGCAGTCGGACGGCGGCCATGCCCAGGTAGTGCATGCTCGCCACGCCGAGCCCGGTGGTGAGCCCGCCGAGGAAGAGCGCACGGGTCCGGTCGCGGCTGTAGCCGACGGCGAAGACGCCGCCGCAGACGACGGCCATGGCGACAAGGAGGCTCACGATGGTGAGCGGAACGTCGTAGCGGATGTCGGTGCCGCTGACGCTGAAGCCCAGCATGGCCACGAAGTGCATGGTCCAGATGCCGGTGCCGATCGCGGAGGCCGCGGTGACGAGCCAGTTGCGGCGCGACCGGCCGGTGGCGCCGAGCGCGCGCACGGTGCAGCGCAGTCCCAGCGCGGCGCCTGTGCAGGCCATCGCGTACGACAGCACGGGGGTCAGCCCCCCCAGGGCGGCGTGGTCCAGGTGTCCCATGGCCTCGGGACGCTAGCCGGGGCATGGGCGCACAACAGGGGCGCATTTCGAAAGCTGCTGGAATATGACGTAGTGATGCACCGGTGCGATCGCGTCACGCTCGAACGTGTGCACAGCGACGTCATCCGTGCCGGTGAGGGATCATGCGGAACATGAGCGACGACCACACACGTGTCCAGGAGTTCTTCACCGCCCGCGCCGCCGACTGGGACAGCCGTTTCCCCGACGACGGTCCCGCCTACGCGGCTGCCGCAGCCCGACTCGGGCTGCGCGAGGGGGACCGCGTGCTGGACGCCGGCTGCGGCACCGGACGCGCCCTGCCGCCCCTGCGTGCCGCCGTGGGGCCGTCGGGAGTGGTCCTGGGGGCCGATCTGACCCCGGCCATGCTGGAGGCCGCCGTACGGGCCGGACGGGGCGCGGACGGGCAGGTGCTGCTCGCCGACGTGGCCGCACTGCCGCTGCGGTCGCAGTCGCTCGACGCCGTGTTCGCGGCCGGCCTCATCGCACACCTGCCGCGCCCTGCGGAGAACCTCGAGGAGTTGGCGCGCGTGGTGCGCCCCGGCGGCACGCTCGCGCTGTTCCACCCGATCGGCAGGGCGGCACTCGCCGCACGCCAGGGCCGGCAGATCACTCCGGACGATCTGCGGGCCGAGCCCAACCTCCGTCCGCTGCTGGCCGGTTCCGGTTGGCGCATGACGTCGTACGTCGACGAGGACGAACGCTTCCTCGCGCTGGCCGTGCGCGAGTCCTGACGCTCAGTCCTGCCCGGCGACCGCGGCCACGAAGGCATCGGGGTTGTCGAACATGATGTTGTGGCCGGCGCCGGGCACGGTCACCACACGCACGCCAGCGGCCTCCAGGGTTGCTGCGCCCGCGAGTTCGCCGGTGAGCTCGCCCTGGAGGAACACGCGGTCCATCGGCAGCGCTTCAAGGATGTCGCGCATGATCGGGTCGGAGCCACGCCTCAGCCATGTGGCGCTGCGATACAGGGCCCGCGGGTCCGCCAGACGCATGGTCGACGCCCACAGGGGCCCGACGGCGTCCAGCACGCGCGCGTAGGCGCCGCCGACGAACTCCTCCTCCTCGTAGACCGTGATCCACGCGCTCCCCGCCGCGGGCGGCGGCGAGGCGTCGAGGTTGGCCTCGGTGACGATCAGCCGGGAGACGAGGTCGGGCCGACGGTGGGCGAGCACGATGGCGACGGAGCCGCCCATGCTGTGCGCGATCAGTTCGGCGCCGCTGAGCCCCGCCGCGTCCAGTGCCACCGCGAGGGCGTCGGCGTGGTCCTGCAGCCGGTACCCGAAGTCCTTGGGCCGGTCACTGATGCCGTGCCCCGGCAGGTCGACGAACAGGCTTCGCCGGCCCGCGAGTTCGGGCCGGGCCGCGATATGGGCGTGGTACACGGAGGAGGCCGCGCCCAGCCCGTGCACATACACCCGGGCGGGCTCCTCTCCCGGAGTCTCCGTCCAGCGGATGCAGCTGCCCTCGCTGTCGAACTCGGCCTGCCTCATCCCGTCCCCCTCTGGTCCCGCTGCGCCTTGAATGCTGATCGTCGGACGGCCGGCCCTCCGTCGACGTGAGGACCATATACCTCCGTAACGAGGTATTGCCAGACCGATGTATTAGCGTTCAGATGTACAGCGGCTGAGCGAGAATGTGGGCATGCTGGAGCTCACCATCCTCGGATTCCTGTACGACACCCCGCTCCACGGCTATGAGCTGCGCAAACGCATCACGGCACTGACAGGCCACGTGAAGCCGGTCGCGGAGAGCACGCTGTACCCCGCGATCAAGCGGCTGGAGAAGGCGGGCTTGCTGGCCCGGGCCACGGAGCCCGGATCGGTGGCGGCACCACGTCACGTCCTGACGCTCACCGAAGCGGGGCGCGGGGAACTGCGCCGTCGGCTCGCCGAGCCGGAACCGCGCGACATCAGCGATGAGAACAGGTGGTTCACCGTGCTCGCCTTCCTGCGCCACCTGGACGACGCGACCGCTCAGTCCGCCGTACTGAGGCGTCGGCTGGCCTTCCTGGAGGAGCCCGCCAGCTTCTTCTACGACGGTGACCGGCCGCTGCGCGCCGAGGAGCTGGACGACCCGTTCCGCAGCGGCATCCTGACCATCGCGCGGGCCACGTCGCGGGCGGAACTCACCTGGCTTCGCGAGACGGTCGCCGCACTCGACGGCTGACGCGGCGCCGTGCGCACGTGCTCAACTGCGCGGGCGCGGGTGCGGGTGCGCCTTGCCCGATCTGTGCGAGCCACCCGAAGCGCTTTACCGCGTTGCCCCCTTCTGTCGCCGCAGCTTCAACTTTAGGTTGGTTGAGGGAAGATGGTGATCAGCAAGTTCAGCCACGAGGGGGAAGGTGGTCAGCATGTGGGGCAGGCTGCGCGAGGCGGGTGCGAGATTACTTCGTTCGCTGCGTACGGAGGCCGACTCCGGCAAGGACAAGCGCACCCACAATCTGTTCGAGGCCGCCGCCGTGTATGTGTCGGCGCGCGCTGAGGACGACCAGGAGCAGCTCGACGAGGCCGCCGGCTGGGTGTCCCCGGAGGCGCTGTCGTTCGGGGTGAGTGAGCTGGCCTGCCGGGCCGTGGTCGTGCTTGCCCGGGAGCGCGACGAGTCGCCGCAGACCGTGGCCCGCTCGCTGCTCGGACTGCCGGTGGCCTGAGCCTGTGGGCAAATCGCGGTCGATTCGCCCCCGTCGGTCGGAAAACAGCAGCTCCGGGTGGCTCTGGTAGTCGTGACAAGCGGCTTCCGGGCGCACTAGGGTGCGCGCCGATGGACGAACCGATGGGGAGGCTGGGATGGCAGGGACGGACGAGGAGGCCGTCGCCGCCGCGGACGATGCGCTCTACGTGCTCACGGCGGTGCTGCTGACGCCGGCGAAGTTCCCGAGCGTGCTGGGCGACGACTATCCGGAGGCGTGCGCGGCGCTCGGCCTCGCACCGCTCGCCGACGGGTACGGCCTGGTGCTCGGCCAGGACGGCGACGGCGCCCGGTGGACGGTCGTCATCGACGACGTCTCGCTGGTGGCCGTCGCCATCGCCTCCTGGGACTGCGGCATGGAGTACGACCTGTCGCCGGACGAGCGCACGGTCGTGGCGGCGCTGCCGGGATGGCCGCTCGCGGTCGCCGTCGCCGCCCCCAATGTGCCGCTGCCACATGATCCCGACCCGGAGATTTCCGATGGTCCGCCGCTGACGCCGCCGGACACGAGCGTGTGGGGCCCGGCTCAGCGGCGCCTGGGCGCCGACGAGATCGCCTTGCAGTGGGCGACCTGGCGGGATCAGATCGACGACGCCGACTTCGCAACACCGGGCGCCGGATCGGACACCGCTGCCGACGGCGCGGACGAGAACGCGAGCAGGGGCCAAGGCGCAGGCGACGGCGGAGACGCAGACGACGAGGGCGGCGACGGAAGCGAGCAGGGGCGGGGCCCGGGGGGCCACAGCGGTGTCCGGCGCGTCCTGGCCGAGGCACGCGCATACGTGGAGTCCCCGCCGCCCCTCGGCCGCGTCCGCTCGTCGTTCGCCTCAGGCGACGCGCGGACCCTGCGCGCAGACGGTCCCGGCTGGTCGCTGGTCGCCAGGACCGACGACATTGCCTTCGTGCTCCTCGACGACGAACCCGGCGAGGTCCTGCCGGTGGGCCGGGGACCGGAGCTGCCCGGGCTGCTGGAGGCCCTCGACAAGATAGCCGTACGTCCCAGCTGAGTCGCACACGCGCAGGGACGCCCCCAGGCGACGCGGGCCCGCTGCACGCGGAGGCTCTGAGCGTCGTTCCGCTCCGCAGCCACGCCGATCAGGTGGGCCCATGCGCTCGCCGTCCCGCGACGGCGAGCGCAGCCCTGTGACGCAGCACTCCTGTCCCGTCGCCCCATTCGGCGAAGGCGTTCCATGTGGCCCCGACCCATTTCAGTCGGGGAGCCGCGCCCGCACGATGAGGCAGCTTTCGCGACGCCGCATTCCACGCGGTGCTCCTCGCTGTCCCGTCTCCCGCCTCCAGGAGGCCGTCGTGCGCCTGCCCCGATCAGTTCCCCTCGTTGCCGCCGCACTGCTGGCGGGTGCCATCAGCTGGCCTCCTCCGGCCTCGGCCACGCCCGTCGGCTCGCACCACTGCGCCGGTCAGGAACATGTGCGGGTGCCCGGCGCGGCCCACCAGCGCAGCGCCTGCCTCCCGGATCTGACGACGACGGGACTCGCCGGTACGCCCTACACCGACATGGCCGACCAGGCCGGGCTGACGGCGCGCGGCACCTGGACACCGGCCGGCGTGCCCGGGGTCCAGATCGACGGCTACTTCCCGGACTCCTCCCGCTTCAACGCCACGCACGGCTGGCGCCACGACGCACAGTTCGTGATCCGGTTGCCGGACCGGTGGAACGGTGGACTGGTCGTCACCGGGGTTCCCGGCACCCGCAGGCAGTACGCGACGGACACAGCGATCTCCGATCAGGTGCTCGCGTCGGGCTACGCCTACGCCGCGACCGACAAGGGGAACAACGGCGCCGATTTCCATCGCGACGGCAGGCGGCCCGGAGACGCGGTCGCCGAGTGGAACGCACGGACGACCCAGCTCACCCGGGCCGCCCGCGAGGCGGTCGCCCAGCGCTACGGCCACCTGCCTCGCCGCACCTACATGACCGGCATCTCCAATGGCGGCTACCTCACCCGCTGGCAGTTGGAGAACCATCCGGAGCTGTACGACGGCGGTGTGGACTGGGAGGGCGCCCTGTGGACCGCGCGCGGCCCCAACCTCCTCACTTCCTTGCCCACCGCGGTAGGGCGTGTGCTCGGTTCGGCCCGGGACGAGGATCTGTACGCGGTCGGCTTCGCGCGCGGCTCCGAGTTCCTGTGGCCGTACCACGAGAAGGCCTATTGGGGAGTCACGCAGAAGATCTACCGCGCCGAGTTCGACCCCGCGTTCGACCCCGGCTGCCCCGGCCCGACTGCCGGGACCACGCCGGAACAGGTCCTGGCGCCGTGCTCGTCCGACGCGACGTACGACTACGCCTCGCGTCCGGCGTCCGTGCATCGCGCGGTGGCACGCGTCGCGCTCACCGGGCGTATCGGCAGACCGCTGATCACGTTGCACGGCGATCTGGACGCACTGCTGCCGAAGGCGGCCGACTCGGACGTCTACGCCCGCATGATCGACGCGCGCGGCCGGGGTCCGCTGCACCGCTACTTCACGATCGCGGGCGGCACGCACGTCGACGGGCTGTACGACAGCCACCCGGACCGGCTTCGCCCGATCCTGCCCTGCTACCGGTCAGCCTTCGACGCGCTGGTGTCCTGGGTGGAGCGAGGCACTCGGCCGCCCGCGGACCGTACCGTCGGCAGGCCCGCGAACGGCGATGTGCTGAATTCCTGCGCTCTGTCCGCCCCGGTCGCACCGGACGCCGGGTGAGGGTCAGCGACCGAGCTCCTTGCGTGACACGCGGCGCAGCCTGCGCCGCTGGGACGGGTCGAGCGTGAGGTAGGCGGCGGCCGGGACTCCCAGGATTATCAGGAGCGCCGCCCACCAGGGCAGCCAGATCAGCAGGATGAGGCCGGCCGCCACACCTCCCGCAGCGATCTTCGCGTTCTTCGACATGTGCGTCGCCTCCTTCGCGGCCACTGCCGCTCTCTGTCTTGGAAACGGGCCCGCGCTTCCAGCGGTTCCGAGCCCCGCCCCTGAGACGACCCTGAGGTGCGGCCCCTAGTGGTCACGGAGCGCCGGTGCAGCCGACCCGTGGCCGCTTGCCGGCTCCGCAGAAGGGAGATACCCGCCCCGCCCGATAAGTGACCCAGATCATGGTCCAGCCGTGCCTGGTTTGCCGTCGCCATCCTGTACCCTCGGGCAGCCCGACCTGGGTAGTCAAATTTGAGGAGTGCTACAGAGCTGTGCCGAGGCTTCCCGAGGCAACACCGTCCGAGATCTCCGAACTGTCATCCTGTTGCGCCGTCTTCCTCCCTGGTGACCCGGCCCGCACCGGCCGGATCGCCTTCTGGCGAGCCGATGGCGGCGCCGTCCCGCTCGCCGTGCCCGGTTCCTTCGAGGATGTGACCGTCGCTGTTCCCGCCGAGGGCGGTGTCGCGCAGGTGAGCGTGCCGGCCGTCGTGCTCCCGGTGCGTGACGCCTTGTCCGTGCTCACCCGCGCGCATGTGCGCACTCGGGGACACCGAGCTGCCGTCTTCTGGGGCGCGGCGACCGTGCTGGCCCTGCAACTCGTGGCACGCGGCGCGCTCCTGCCCGGCCTCTCGGCGAGCGATCACGACGCCTGGCGCATCGGCCCCCTGCGGCCGGAGGACGTCGACCACATCCGGGATCTCGCCGCCGCCATGCCGCCCGAAGCGCACGCCGTGCCGCTGGAGGACGTCGAGCCCTCGAGGCTGCCGGAACCGGAGCGGCTGCTGCGGGCCTTCCTCGACGCGGTGGCCGACGCGTTGCCTCGCTCCCCCGCCGCCGCGCTCGTGACCGGCGGGCCCGCCTATGCGGCCCAGGAGCCACAGCCCATGCCCGGGCAGCGCGCCTGGGCCGCCGATGTCGCCGCGGGCCACGACGCGGGCGTACGGCTCTCCCTGCGGCTCGAGGTCCCCGGCCTGGCCGCTGCAACGCAGGACGACGCGGCGCTGCGCTTCCGGGCCGTCCTCCAGGTCCACAGCGTGAGCGATCCGACGCTGGTCGCGGACGCCGGTGACGTGTGGGCGGGATCCGGGACCTTCGGTCCACGCGCGCGGATGGGCGCCCTGCTGGCACTTCGCCGGGCGGCGCGCGCGTGGAGTCCGCTCACGCCGTTGCTGTCGGCGGCGGTCCCGAACGCCGTGGAACTCGCCGACGACGAGGTGACCGACCTCCTCGGGGAGGGCGCCCAGGTCCTCGCCGGCGCGGGTGTCGACGTGCACTGGCCCAAGGAGGCGACCCGAAAGCTGACCGCCCGCGCGGTGATCGGCCCACCGGACGACGAGTCCGCGCCCGGCCGTGTCACGTCGGACACACCGTCGTTCCTGTCCGCCGACGCGCTGCTGGCCTTCAACTGGTCGTTCGCGCTGGGCGACCAGCGGCTCACGCGTGCCGAACTGGACCGTCTCGCCGAGTCCAACCGCCCCATGGTGCGCCTGCGCGACCAGTGGGTCCTCGTCGATCCGCGGGAGGTGCGCCGCGCCCGCGCGCAGCAGGACCACAAGGTGACGCCCATCGACGCGCTGCGCGCCGCCCTGACGGGCTCCACCGAGGTGGACGGCCGCCAGGTCGAGGTCCGGCCCACGGGCTGGCTGGCAGCACTGCGGGAGCGGCTCGCGGACCCCGAGGGGCAGGAGCCGGTCGTTCAGCCGGCGGCTCTCGCGGCCACACTCCGGGACTATCAGCGCCGGGGACTGAGCTGGCTGGCCCGGATGACCTCCCTGGGCCTGGGCTGCTGCCTGGCCGACGACATGGGTCTCGGCAAGACGATCACGCTCATCGCGCTGCATCTGCACCGCCAGTCCGACACCGCGTCCGCAGGGCCGACGCTGGTGGTGTGCCCGACGTCCCTGATGGGGAACTGGCAGCGGGAGATCGAGAAGTTCGCGCCCGGCACGCGCGTGCGTCGATTCCACGGGGCCCGCCGCGACCTGGACGGCGTGGCGGACGGCGAGTTCGTGCTGACGACGTACGGCACGATGCGCCTGGACGCGCGCAGGCTCGGCGAGGTGCCGTGGGGCATGGTCGTCGCGGACGAGGCCCAGCATGTGAAGAACCCGTACTCGGCTACCGCGCGGGAGCTGCGCTCGATCGGTGCACGCGCGCGTGTGGCGCTCACCGGCACCCCGGTCGAGAACAACCTGTCGGAGCTGTGGGCGATCCTCGACTGGACGACCCCAGGCCTGCTGGGCAGGCTCGGCACCTTCCGCACGCGCTACGCGCAGGCCGTGGAGAGCGGCCAGGACCCGGCCGCCGCCGAGCGCCTCGCCCGGCTCGTACGGCCGTTCCTGCTGCGCCGACGCAAGTCGGACCCGGGGATCGCACCGGAGCTGCCGCCGAAGACGGAGACCGATCGTGCCGTGTCGCTGACCGTGGAGCAGGCGGGTCTGTACGAGGCCGTGGTCCGCGAGACGCTCGCGGAGATCGCCGGCGCCGACAGCATGGCGCGCCGCGGTCTGATCGTGAAGCTCCTGACCGGCCTGAAGCAGATCTGCAATCACCCGGCGCAGTTCCTCAAGGAGGAGCGCCCGAGGATCGGCGGGCGCTCGGGGAAGCTGGAGTTGTTGGACGAGCTGCTCGACACCATCCTCTCCGGGGGCGCGAGCGCACTGGTCTTCACTCAGTACGTGCGCATGGGGCGCCTCATCGAGCAGCACCTGGCGGCTCGCGGCGTACCCTCGCAGTTCTTGCACGGCGGAACGCCCGTGGCGGAGCGGGAGGCCCTGGTCCGGCGCTTCCAGGACGGTGAAGTCCCGGTGTTCCTGCTGTCGTTGAAGGCCGCGGGCACCGGTCTCAACCTCACCCGCGCGGAACACGTCGTGCACTACGACCGGTGGTGGAACCCCGCCGTCGAGGCGCAGGCCACCGACCGTGCCCATCGCATCGGTCAGTCCCGGCCCGTTCAGGTGCACCGGCTAATCGCCGAGGGCACCATCGAGGACCGTATCGCCGTCATGCTGAGCCGCAAACGGGAGCTGGCCGACGCGGTGCTCGGCGCCGGTGAGGCGGCGGTGACGGAGCTGACGGACGCGGAGCTGGCCGATCTGGTGGAACTGCGAGGGGGCGCGTGATGACTGGGCACGAGGGTGACATGGAGCGCACGTTCGCGGCGCTGCCGCCCGCGCAGGGCCGCGGGTTCGCGCGGACCTGGTGGGGCCAGGCCTGGCTGAAGGCGCTGGAGGAGACGGCACTGGACTCCGAACAGCTCAAGGCCGGCCGCAGATTGGCGCGCGCGGGCGCGGCCGGCGCGGTGTCGGTGCGCCCGGGACGCATCACCGCCGTCGTACAGGGCCGTGACCGTACGGCACACCGGGCCGACGTGCTGCTGGAGGAGTTGTCCACGGAACAGTGGGACCGCTTCCTGGACATGACCGTCGAGCGGGCAGGGCATGTCGCGGCGCTGCTGGACCGCGAGGTGCCGCCGCACCTGGTGGAGGACGCGGCCACCATGGGCATAGAACTGCTGCCGGGCATGGGTGATCTGGAGCCCGAGTGCGGTTGTGGCGCATGGGACCACTGCGCTCACACCGCGGCCCTCTGCTACCAGCTGGCTCGGCTCCTGGACCAGGATCCGTTCGTCCTGCTGCTGATGCGCGGACGGGGAGAGCGCGACCTCCTGGACGACCTTCAGGCCCGTAGCACCGCGCCCCACCCAACGCCGGCCGCGGAGTCCACGACGCCCGGCCCGCAGGGCGTGGACGCCTTGGAGGCGTACGCGACCGGCGACATCCTGCCGCCGCTGCCCGCCCTGCCCGAGCTGTCCGCCGAGCCTGGCGCGCCGCCGTCCCTGGACACCGAAACGCCGCCGGGACCCGGCGTCGACGCAGCCGCGCTGGAGTTCCTGGCCGCCAGGACCGCCGTGGAGGCGCATCGCCTGCTTGCCGAAGCCCTGCGCTCCGATCCGGGAACTCAGGCTCCCTCGAGTCCTGGCACGGAGTTGACGCCGGCGCAGGACGCCGTGCGCCTCGCTGCCGGTGCGCCCTGTGCGGAGGTGACGGAGCGGTTGGTCGACGGGTCCGGGCGCGGCCGGGAGGGGCTGGCGACGGCCGTACGGGCCTGGCACCTCGGGGGTGTCGCCGCGCTCTTCGTGCTCGACGAGGAGTGGACCGTCGAGGGGGAAACGCTCGCACGCGCGCGTGCCGCGCTGGAGTCGGCCTGGGACGAGGGCGAACGGCCCTCGCTGCGGGCGAAGGGCAACCGGTGGACAGTCGTCGGTGCGCCCCTCCAACTGCGCCTGGGGCGGGACGGACGCTGGTGGCCGTACCGCAAGGAGCGTGGCCGCTGGGTGCCCGCAGGGGGCCCTGCGCTCGATCCTGCGACGGCGCTGGCGTCGGCTCAGTTCACGACGACGGCGGGGCAGTCGTAGGACCGGCGTGGCGGGCCTGTGGGCCGGTACGGGCCCACAGGCACCGTCCCGTCGGCGGGATCCGGCTACGGCAGTTCGCCCTCCAGTGAGGGAAGCAGCGATTCGAGACCGCTCGGAAAGCCGCTGGGGAGGTCGGTCGGGAAAACGGACGGCAGTGCTGTCGGCAGGTCGCTCGGCAGATTGCTCGGCAGGCTGCTGGGCAGCTCGGTCGGGACACTGAGGGACGGCTCGGGTGAGCCGCTCGTGCCGGTCTCGGCGGGTGGTCTCTCGTCGCGCGAGTCGTCGCTTCCCGACGCCATCAGCACCACGGTCACGACGGCGCCCACCGCCACGATCGCGGCCAGCAGGATGAGGAGAGGATTGCGCCGCCGCCCTGGTCCACCGGCTCCGCCTGGCGGATCCGGCGGCCAATCCCCGTACGTGGGTGGGCCGCTGTTCGCAGGCGGGGGCCCATGGCCGCCCTGCCCGCTGCCGAAGCCGTCGGGGGGCGGTCCGTACCCACCGCCCGAAGGCGGCGTGTCACCCGGCGGTCCTGGCGGCTGAGGCGGTACGGGCGGCATGGCCATGCCTTCAAGGTTCGCCTCGGACCGGCCGGGGCGCGAGCCGTTTACGGGAGTTGATTCGGGCTCATGCCAGGGACCGCACGGTTCCGGAACATTTGGGCGGTCCACACGCGGCCGGCCGTGAGAGCGGTGCACGCGTGCGTGGGCTCAGCCGCGAGCGCCCAGCAGGTGGTCCATCGCCAGCTGGTCGAGACGCTCGAAGGCCATCCCGCGCGCGGCGGACGCCTCGACGTCGAACTCCTCGAAGGCGGTGCGGTCCGCGAGCAGCGACTTCAGGCCGTCCGCCGCCGTAGGCAGTGCGAGCTCGTCCAGGCGAGAGGCGCGCAGGGCATCCTGGACCTCCGGGTCTGCGCGGAAGGCGGTCGAACGCTCCTTCAGGATGAGGTAGTTGCGCATACAGCCCGCGGCCGACGCCCACACTCCGTCGAGGTCCTCGGTCCGCGGCGGCTTGAAGTCGAAGTGGCGGGGCCCCGTGTAACCGGCGCTCTCCAAGAGGTCGACCAGCCAGAACGCGGCGCGCAGGTCGCCCGCGCCGAAGCGCAGGTCCTGGTCGTACTTGATGCCGGACTGGCCGTTGAGGTCGATGTGGAAGAGCTTGCCCGCCCAGAGCGCCTGCGCGATGCCGTGCGGGAAGTTGAGCCCCGCCATCTGCTCGTGGCCGACCTCGGGGTTGACGCCGTACAGCTCGGGGCGCTCCAGGCGCTCGATGAACGCCAGCGCGTGGCCGACGGTGGGCAGCAGGATGTCGCCGCGCGGCTCGTTCGGCTTGGGCTCGATCGCGAACCTCAGGTCGTAGCCCTGGGAGGTGACGTACTCGCCGAGCAGGTCGAAAGCCTCCTTCATGCGGTCGAGAGCCACGCGCACGTCCTTGGCGGCGCCGGACTCGGCGCCCTCGCGGCCACCCCAGGCGACGTACGTCTGCGCGCCCAGCTCGACCGCGAGGTCGATGTTGCGGATCGTCTTGCGCAGGGCGTAACGGCGCACGTCGCGGTCGTTGGCGGTGAACGCGCCGTCCTTGAAGACGGGGTGGGTGAAGAGGTTGGTCGTCGCCATCGGCACCTTCATGCCGGTCGCGTCGAGGGCCTCACGGAAGCGCTTGATGTGCGACTCGCGCTCGCTGTCCGAGGATCCGAAGGGGATCAGGTCGTCGTCGTGGAACGTGACGCCGTGGGCGCCGAGCTCGGCCAGGCGCTGCACCGACTCGACCGGGTCGAGGGCACGGCGGGTGGCGTCGCCGAAGGGGTCCCGTCCCTGCCAGCCGACGGTCCACAGGCCGAACGTGAACCTGTCCTCGGGGGTGGGCTGGTAGCTCATGCCGCGGCTCCTTGCTTGCGGACGACTGCTTCTGCGACTCGCCACGACTATTTCGTCATGGCACTTTACAAATTAGTATGCGGACGCGTCACGGGGAAGGGACAAGATGTCCCCCATGGGGTGAGGTCGGGCCGTGACACCCCGGGCACCCTCGAAAAGAGCAGGTCAGATCCCGCAGAGGCGCGGAAAGCGGAAAAGGGAGTGCGCGATGTCAGCAGCCGAGGGTCCGCTCGTGGTCGGCGTGGACACGTCCACCCAGTCCACCAAGGCGCTGGTCGTCGACGCGTCGACCGGGCAGGTCGTCGCAAGCGGTCAGGCACCGCACACGGTGTCGTCCGGCGTCGGCCGCGAGAGCGACCCGCGTCAGTGGTGGGACGCCCTGCGCGAGGCGCTGCATCAGTGCGGCGACGCGGCGCGCGAGGCCGCAGCGGTGTCCGTCGGCGGGCAGCAGCACGGCCTGGTGACGCTGGACGACCGGGGGGAGCCGGTGCGCCCTGCCCTGCTGTGGAACGACGTGCGCTCGGCCCCGCAGGCCCGCCGCCTGACAGAGGAACTGGGCGGCGCGAAGTTCTGGGCAGAGCGCACCGGCTCCGTCCCGGCGGCCTCCTTCACGGTCACGAAGTGGGCCTGGCTCGCCGAGAACGAGCCGGCGGCCGTCCGGGCCACCAAGGCGGTACGTCTCCCTCACGACTACCTCACCGAACGCCTCACGGGGCAAGGCACCACCGACCGCGGCGACGCCTCCGGTACGGGCTGGTGGGCCTCTGGGACGGAGTCGTACGACGACGAGATCCTGGCGCATGTGGGGCTCGACCCGGCACTGTTGCCGCGTCTGGTCCGGCCCGGCGAGGTCGCCGGCACCGTGCGCGACGGCCATGATCTGCCGTTCTCCAGGGGCACCCTCGTGGCATCCGGCACCGGTGACAACGCGGCAGCCGCCCTGGGGCTCGGACTGCGCCCGGGAGCTCCGGTGCTGTCCCTCGGCACCTCGGGCACGGTGTACGCCGTGTCGAAGCGGCGGCCGGGCGATGCGACCGGCACGGTGGCGGGCTTCGCCGACGCGCACGGCGACTGGCTGCCCCTGGCCTGCACCCTGAACTGCACCCTCGCGGTGGACCGCCTGGCGACCCTGCTGGGCCTCGACCGCGAGGCCGTGGAGCCCACCACCGGCCTCACCCTCCTGCCCTATCTGGACGGCGAACGCACACCGAACCTGCCGAACGCCTCGGGCCTCCTGCACGGGCTGCGTCACGACACGACGGCCGGCCAGCTGCTCCAGGCCGCCTATGACGGCGCCGTCCACGCACTGCTGGGTGCGCTGGACCTGGTGCTGGACGAGGACGCGGACCGCTCGGCGCCGCTGCTGCTGATCGGCGGCGGAGCACGGGGCAGGGCTTGGCAGCAGACGGTACGGCGGCTGTCGGGGCGGCCGGTGCAGGTCCCCGAGGCCAAGGAACTCGTCGCGCTCGGCGCGGCGGCCCAGGCGGCGGGCCTGCTGACCGGCGAGGACCCGGCCGCGGTGGCCCGGCGTTGGAACACCGCGCGCGGGCCGGTGCTCGAGGCCGTCGAGCGGGACGAGGTGACGCTGGCCAGGATCAGCGGGGTACTCTCCGACGCGGCGCCGCTGCTGGAGCGGGCCCCGAGGCGTACTGAGGACTGACTCCAGGCATGACCGCACCGCTGCACGAGTCCCGGCCGGCCGGCGCCGGGCGCGCGCTGCCCGACACCCAGCAGGGCATGCGCCGCCGCAACCTGGCGCGGGTGATGCACACGGTCAGTGCCGAGGGCCCGCTCTCCCGGGCCGCCGTCGCCTCCCGTATCGGGCTGACCCGCGCCGCGGTGTCCACGCTCGTCGACGAGCTGATCCGCTCGGGGCTCCTCGAGGAGCTCGGCCCCGAGCGGCCCGGCCGCGTGGGCCGTCCGGGGTCGGCGCTGGCGGTCAGCGGACACGGGCCCGCCGGGATCGGCGCCGAGGTCGGTGTCGACCATCTCGCCGTCTGCGCGGTCGATCTGCGGGGCGACGTACGGTCCAGACATGTGCGGCACGGCGCGAACCGGGGCCGTGACCCGCGACCGGTGATCGAGGAACTCACCGCGCTGGTGCGCCGGGTCGTCGCCGACGCCGAGCGCGAGGGGCTGTGGCCCGCCGGTCTCGCGGTCGCCGTGCCGGGTCTGGTGGCGCGGGACGCCCGTACCGTGGTACGCGCCCCCAACCTCGGGTGGCGGGACATGGATCTCGGCGCCCTGCTGCCCGTGAACTTCCCGCTGACCGTGGGCAACGAGGCGAACTTCGGTGCCCTCGCCGAGCTCTGGCTGGGCGAGGGCACCCCGCGCGACTTCCTGCACGTGTCGGCCGAGATCGGCATCGGCGCGGCGGTAGTGGTGGACGGCGGACTGCTGCGCGGAACGCGCGGTTTCGCGGGCGAGTTGGGCCACGTGCCCGTCCAGCCGGACGGCCTCGAGTGCCCCTGCGGGGGTCGAGGGTGCCTGGAACAGTACGCGGGTGAGGAGGCCGTCCTGCGGGCCGCCGGGCTGGAGCCGGGCGAGGACCGCGTCGGGCTGCTCGCCGGGCGGGCGGCCGAAGGCGACGAAGACGTAAGACGCGCCCTGCGAGACGCGGGTCGGGCGCTCGGTGTCGCACTGACCGGCGCGGTCAATCTGCTGGACCCCGAGAGCGTGGTGCTGGGAGGCGCGCTGGCGGGTCTCGCGCCCTGGCTGCTGCCCTCGCTGGAGGCCGAGCTGGACCGGCGCACCGCGGGTCCGGCCTGCCCGGTGGCCGTGTCGCGGCTGGGGCCCGAGGGGCCCTTGCTGGGGGCCGCGCACTCGGTGGTGCGGGCGGTGCTCGACGATCCGTCGGCGGTGGCCTCCCGGACCTGAGGTGGACGTACCGGGCCCGGCTCCAGGGCGAGTTCACACGTGTGAGTGAGCGAGTTGTCCACAATCCCGCGGCTGTCCACGGAATACCGGGGCTGACTTCTGCCCGACTCCCCCTCGTCGTACCGTGATCCACGCGAGGCGCAAACCGTCGGCTCACGACGGTGGCGCTGCGGTGTGAACCAGGGGGATTCACAGTCGCGCCGCCGAACCGGCAGGTCTCGCCGAACTCTCCCACCGGCCTTGTGCAGAACGGAGTGGTGCAGCGATGAGTGATCCGGGAGTGGCGAAGATCCGCAAGGAATGGCTGCCCACACGTGAGAACGACCGCGGGGTGCACGCTCGGCTGCGGAGACGGCGACTGCCCTGCGCCGAGAACCTGCCCCGCTCGCCCCGCCCGAACTGTCCCCCGCGCCCCACGCGACCTCGACCCCGAAAGGCCACGGCTCTTTGGAACGCGCAAGACCAAGCCTCAGCAGGCGGCGGATCCTCCAAGGCACCGCCCTCGCCGCCGTCCCGTACGCCCTGCTCCCCGAACGGCCGGCCGGTGCGCATGTCCCCGGACCGGACTACCCGCTCGCCGAGTGGCGACCGGCGAGCGTCTCCAACTACACGCCGGCGAACCGCCCTTCCAGCCATCACATCGATCGGGTGATCCTCCACGTGACCCAGACCATCTACCGCAACACCCTGTTCGTCTTCGAGAACCCCAAGAAGAACGTGTCCGCGCACTACGTGGTCCGGTCGGCGGACGGACACACCTCCCAGTGCGTCAGAGAGTCGGACATCGCCTGGCACGCCGGGGACTGGGACCACAACACACGCAGCATCGGCATCGAGCACGAGGGATGGGTGGACCGGACCGCCTGGTTCACCACCGTGATGTACGAGACGTCGGCCCGGCTCACAGCGAGAATCTGCGACAGATACGGCATCCCGAAGGACCGCGAGCACATCATCGGGCATTACGAGGTGCCGGGCACGGACCACACCGACCCCGGCCCGCACTGGGACTGGACGCGCTACATACGTCTGGTCAACGGCGTCTGAGTGCCCCCACGGCCGCACCGGCGGGCAGTGGTTCGGGGCACCGCCGTCGAAGAGGTTGTCCATGCGCCTACGGGGAGTGACGATGTCCCCAGCGCATCGCGTTCCGAGGAGGCCGAGTTGACCGATCCATGGGTGGCCCTGGAGCCGGGGGCCGACCCTGCCGAGCGTGTCCGGGTGCTGCGTCGTGCGCATGAGACCTTCACCCACGTGGGCACCGTGCCGACACCGGTGCGCGCCGTGGTCGCGGACTCATGGCGGCGCTCCGCGCGGGCCGGAGTCGGTCCGGACGGGAGCGCGAGCGTGGAGTTGGCGGACGGCGATCTCGGTGCCTATCGGGCGGAGCATCCGCTGGCGCGGGTGATGCCGCTGTTCAGGGAGCTGATGGGGACGTTCGCCGCCGACGGTGAGCATCTGCTCGCGGTGTGCGACGCGCACGGCAGACTGCTGTGGGTCGAGGGGCATCCGGCGACGCGGCGCAGAGCGGACCGGATGAACTTCGTACCGGGTGCGCGCTGGGCGGAGACGGCCGTCGGGACGAACGCGCCGGGCACGGCGGTGGCTGTGGACCGTCCGGTCCAGGTCTTCGCGGCCGAGCACTTCATACGCCGGGTGCAGCCCTGGACCTGTGCCGCGGCACCGGTGCACGATCCGCGGACCGGGCGAGTGCTCGGGGCGGTGGACATCACCGGCGGGGACGGGCTCGCGCATCCGCACAGCCTGGGGTTCGTGCAGGCGGTCGCGCGTGCCGCGGAGGCCCATCTGGCACTGCTGGCGCCGCCGGTGCCCGCCTCGGACACGACGGAGCTGCTCGCGCTGGGCCGCGACGAGGCGCGGTTGCGCGTGGGCGGCCGGCAGGTCAGGCTCAGCCGTCGGCACAGCGAGATCCTGGTGCTGCTGGCCCGTCATCCGGAGGGGCTGAGCGGGGACGAGCTGCTGTGCGCGCTGTACGAGGACGAGTCGGTGACGCCCGTGACGCTGCGCGCCGAACTCGCCCGTCTGCGGCGGGTGCTGGGCCCTGGGTTGCTGGCGTCGCGTCCCTACCGGCTCACGGTGCCGGTCGAGTCGGACGTCGCGGTGGTCGAGCGTCGGCTGGAGACCGGTGCGGTCACGGCCGCGGCGGCGGCGTACGGCGGCCCGCTGCTGCCCGGTTCGCAGGCTCCTGCGGTGTTGCGGCTCAGACGCCTTCTCGCCGACGGGCTCCGTACGGCGCTGATCGCCCGCCGGGACCCCGACCTGCTGGCCGACTGGGCGCACTCGCCCTGGGGGGAGGACGACCTCGACGTATGGCAGGCGCTCGCCGCGGTGCGTCCGACCGCGGCGGTGCGTTCGAGGCTGGCGGCGCTGTCGTCCGAGCTCGCGGCCCCGCACGCGTGGGAGCGTCGCCCGGCGCGCTGACCGGGCCCGGCCCGGCCCACGCAACGTACTTGCAACCCCACCGTTCCTACCCTCACGCCAGAGCTGTCCAACGGCGGGCAGCGCTTCTTCGGGAGGCAGAGCAGTATGACCCGTTACGCGGCGCCCGGCACCGAAGGTGCGATCGTCTCCTACCAGGCGCGCTACGACCACTTCATCGGCGGTGAGTACGTGCCGCCGGCCGGGGGGCAGTACTTCGAGAACCCGTCGCCGGTGAACGGTCAGCCGTTCACCGAGATCGCCCGGGGCACGGCGGAGGACGTGGAGCGGGCGCTCGACGCGGCGCACGCGGCGGCCCCGGGGTGGGGACGGACATCGGTGACCGACCGGGCCGGCATCCTGCTGAAGATCGCCGACCGGATGGAGGCGAACCTGGAGCGGCTGGCGGTCGCCGAGAGCTGGGAGAACGGCAAGCCGGTGCGGGAGACCCTGGCGGCCGACATCCCGCTGGCCATCGACCACTTCCGCTACTTCGCGGGCACGATCAGGGCGCAAGAGGGCTCGCTCGGTGAGGTCGACGACGACACGGTGGCGTACCACTTCCACGAGCCGCTCGGCGTGGTCGCGCAGATCATCCCGTGGAACTTCCCGATTCTGATGGCGACCTGGAAGTTGGCCCCGGCACTGGCCGCGGGCAACGCGGTCGTGCTCAAGCCGGCCGAGCAGACCCCCGCTTCCATCCACTACTGGCTCAGCCTGGTCTCCGATCTGCTCCCGCCCGGGGTGGTGAACATCGTCAACGGCTTCGGTGTGGAGGCCGGCAAGCCGCTGGCTTCCAGCTCCAGGGTGGCCAAAGTGGCGTTCACCGGCGAGACCACCACGGGCCGCTTGATCATGCAGTACGCCTCCGAGAACATCACCCCGGTGACGCTCGAACTCGGCGGCAAGTCACCGAACATCTTCTTCGACGACGTCTGGTCGGCCGACGACGACTTCCGGGACAAGGCGCTCGAGGGTTTCACGATGTTCGCGCTCAACCAGGGCGAGGTGTGCACCTGCCCGTCCCGGGCGCTCGTGCAGCGCGGCAGCTACGCCGAGTTCATGGCGGCGGCGGTCGAACGCACCGAGCGCATCAAGACCGGTCACCCGCTGGACACGGACACGATGATCGGCGCGCAGGCCTCGAACGACCAGCTGGAGAAGATCCTCTCCTACCTGGACATCGGCCGGCAGGAGGGCGCGAAGGTGCTCACGGGTGGCGAACGTATCGAGCACGACGGCGAGTTGAAGGGCGGCTACTACGTCCAGCCGACCGTCTTCGAGGGCGACAACCGCATGCGGATCTTCCAGGAGGAGATCTTCGGGCCGGTGGTCTCGGTGACGTCCTTCGACGGTTTCGACGACGCCATCAAGATCGCCAACGACACGTTGTACGGGCTCGGGGCGGGCGTGTGGACCCGGGACGTCAACACCGCGTACCGGGCGGGCCGCGCCATCCAAGCCGGTCGCGTGTGGACGAACTGCTATCACGCCTATCCGGCGCACGCTGCGTTCGGAGGGTACAAGGGGTCGGGCATCGGTCGTGAGACGCACAAGATGATGCTGGAGCACTACCAGCAGACGAAGAACCTGCTGGTGTCGTACTCGCCGAAGAGGCTGGGCTTCTTCTAGACACCGGAGGAGGGCGTCCGGCCAGGGTCCGGTGCAGGCCCTGCCGTCGAAGCGGTTCAGGGCATCTGTGAAGCCTTTCCGGCCGGATGCGCCGCGGCCGGGAGGCTTCCTTCATGCTCCCGTTCAGACTGTCGAGGGTTCGCCGACCACTGGCCCGAAGCGTTGCCCGCCCTGTTCCCCGCCGTCCGCCAAGGAGCCTTCCGTGCCCGAGCAGCCTCTGATCGTCCTCGACCCCACCGGCGCCGACCGCCACGCCGAGCACCTTTCCTTACGTGCCCAGGGGGTGGCCGCCCAGGTGGACATCCTCGGTGTCCCGGCGTGGGCCGTCACCGACCCGGACCTCCTCAAGCAGCTGCTGACCAGCCCGGATGTGTCGAAGGACGGCCGCGCTCACTGGCCGGCCTTTCAGGAGACCGTCGCTCGCTGGCCACTTGCGCTGTGGATCGCGGTGGAGAACATGTTCACGGCCTATGGCCCGGACCACCGCAGGCTGCGGCGTCTGATCGCGCCGGCCTTCAGCGCGCGCCGCACAGCCGGCATGAAGCCGGTCATCGAAGCCATGGTGGTCGAGTTGCTCGACCGTCTCGCCGCCCTTCCCGAGCACGAGGACGAGGTGGTGGACCTGCGCCGGCACCTGGCCCACCCGCTCCCCATTGCCGTGATCGGCCATCTCATGGGTGTGCCACAGGGCCGTCGTTACGGGTTCCGGCAGCTCGTGGACGGCGTCTTCGACACCACGCTGACACCGACACAGGCCCAGGCCAACACCGCCCGTCTGTACGGGCAGTTGGACGAGCTGATCGCCGCCAAGCGCCACGACCCGGGTGACGACCTGACCTCGCTGCTGATCCAGGCCCGGGACGAGGAGGCCGACGGCAGCGGCCTCGCCCCTCAGGAGCTTCGCGACACGCTGCTGCTGATGATCAGTGCCGGGTACGAGACCACGGTCAACGTCATCGACCAGAGCGTCTTCACGATGCTGACGCGCCCGGACCAACTGCGGCTGGTCCGGACCGGTGCCATCACCTGGAACGACGTCGTGGAGGAGACCCTGCGTCACGAACCGGCCGTGAAACACCTTCCCCTGCGCTTCGCCGTGGCGGACATCCCGCTGCCCGATGGCCGGACCATTGCACGCGGCGAGGCCATCCTCGCCTCCTACGCCGCCGCGAACCGCCACCCCGGCTGGCACGCCGACGCCGACGCCTTCGATGCCGGCCGCCGGGACAAGGACCATCTTGCCTTCGGTCATGGCGTCCACTTCTGTCTGGGCGCTCCGTTGGCCCGACTGGAAGTCGCCTGTGCGCTCCAACACCTCTTCGACCGCTTTCCCGACGTCCGGCTCGCCGAGCCCGCCGCAGAGTTGAAGCCGGTGGCCTCCCTCATCAGCAATGGTCACCAGAGGCTCCCCGTCCGCCTCGGCCTTGCGGCCACCTGATGGAGCGTCATCACCGGGGCGCAGACCGTCTCGACGGGAGCAGGGCTGGTATCTCCCCCCGGCTCCCGTGGAACAGGTCCCGTCGGGAATGCGGCACGATGAGCGCATGAACGCACAACGGGGAAGCATCGAAGAACCATCCGCAATCGAAGAACCATCCACAGCGGACCTCGCCCGCCGACTCCTTGCGGCGGACACCGGCGGCTGGACGCCCGACGGGGTGAGGGCCTTGGCGGCCGAGCTGGGCTGGGCCTGGAGCGGCACACCGGACAGTCCCGTACTGGTCACCGGACGCTCCTCGGGTGACGCCCGGCTGCGTCCGGTCGGCCGATACGAGGAACGGTACGTCGGCGGCGAGTCGTACGTGGAGCTCGCGGTCCCGTTGGCGACCGTCGCTGCGGACGACGCGGCGCAGGCCGCCGCCTTCCGTGCCGTCAACGAGGAACTGACCGCTGCGCTGGGAGAGCCGTCCGTTCTGGGTTCGCACGGCGACATCGGCCCGTTCTACGACAGCGGGCAGCTGTGGGGCGCGCCCTTCATGCGCTGGCGCGGCCGTCCGGACACCCTGGAACTTCGCGCCGGGAAGGCAGGACCGGAGCTGGTCCTCCAGCCCACGGACCCGGCGGAGAACTGGTTCTGGCGCCAGGGCATCGGCGAAGAGCAATCGATCAGCGGCTACTTCGGCAGTAACCGTGACCGGGCCAACGCCGGCCTCGGCTTCCCCGGCGGCTGGACCGCCCGTAGCTGGGAAACCGTCACCCGGTCGCTGAGCGACTTCCTGGGGGCACTGCCCGCGGAGACCACCGCACTCGGCATCGGCATCGGGATGCCGCTCTACGGGCGCACCGGCAGCGGGGCACCCATCCTCTTCGATGTGACGTGCCGGGACCGGCTGTCGATCGGCTGCTTCGCCCCGGACGACGTCGATCCGGCCGCTCTCGGCTGGGGCACCGTGGCGCAGCACCCGAGCACGGCTTCCGTCTGGAGCGACGACGATCCGGTGTGGCGCGTGGACGCGGGCGGCCCCGGCGAACCGAAGGGCCGCGCACTCGCGGAGATGCTCGTGGCGACGGCAAGGGCGGTCGGGGTCAGCGAACCGGCCGACCTGATCGTCGGCGGTGAGGCCGAGTACGTGGACGACTACCACGTCACGTTCTACGGGCTGGGCCTCCGGACCGGCTGAACCTCCCCCGGGGCCGGCCTCAGCGTTCTCGCGCCCCAGTTCTCATGGAGCACGTTCTCGCGCCGCAGGTTCTCGCGGAGCACGTTCCCGCGAGGCACGCGCACGCGGGGCACGTTCCCGCGAACTAGGGCCGGCCCCGCGCCGCACGGATCGCCTCGACGAGCCCGGTACCGAGGTTCGCCCGTTCCGCCCTGGACTCGATGACGAGGTACTCCTGATCGGCGTGGGCACCGCCGCCGACTGCTCCCAGGCCGTCGAGCGTCGGTACGCCCAGTGCCGCCGTGAAGTTGCCGTCGCTTCCGCCGCCGACCACGACGCCTTCGACGCATCGCTGTGCCATGGCGAAGAGTTCGGTCGAGGCCGACTCGGGCATCGGGGGTCGGCCGATGCCTCCCTGAACGGTGATCTCGGCTTCGTCGAGATGCGGGGTGAGCGCCGCGAACGCGGACTCGATCCGCTGCTTCTCCTCGGCCGACTCGACGCGGACATCGACGGTCACGGTGGCTTCCGCCGGGACCACGTTGTCCAGGGTGCCGGCAGCGGCCACGGTGGGGGTGACCGTCGTACCGATCTCGGGTCGGCCGAGTGCGGCGATCTCCAGCACCTGGTGCGACGCCTCGATCAGGGCGTTGACGCCGGCCTCGGGTTCGAGGCCGGCGTGCGAGGCGCGGCCCCTGACGGCGACCTGGAACGTGCCGCAGCCCTTGCGGCCGGTCTTCAGCGCTCCCCCGTCGGCGGCGCCTTCGAAGACGAGGACGGCGCCGCAGGCCCGGGCGCGTTCCTCGATGAGGGCTCGGGAGGAGTGGGAGCCGACCTCTTCATCGGCCGTGACCGGAGCGTGGCCTTCCCGCCGAGGCGGTTGTCGAGGACGGCGGCGAGGGTGGTGTCAGCTCTGCTGTCGGCCGTTCTTCAGTACCTGGTCGGTCATGTCGGCCACCTGCTCGGCCGGCGGGGCGTCGGCATCGACCTCCGTTCCGAAGTCGGAGTACTCCATCAGCGTGCTCACTTTGATCTGTCGGGGCGAGGCACTGCTTCCGGGCTGGGCGGAGGCGGGAGCCTTGACGGTCATGTCGACCTGCTGGCGGCGGATCCGGCCGTCGTCGTCGAGCCAGATCTGCATGGGCAGCGTCGGGCCGAACTGCTCCCGCAGTCGGCTGCCGCCGGGCAGCTTCGCGACATCGACGGAGACCTTGTAGCGGGTGGTCCGGACGCCGTCGATCGTCTCGGCGCCGACCTTGGAGACGTCCTTGTCGGTGATCGCCTTCGCATAGCCGGCGGACTGTGCCGGGTCACCGATCTGACCGGGGTTCACACCCTGGCGTTCCGCGACCTTCTGGAGGTCGATCTTGACCCAGGACTTGCCGTCCGGCACCTTCTGACCGGG
Organism: Streptomyces sp. M41; assembly: GCF_043673425.1. Taxonomy (NCBI): domain Bacteria; kingdom Bacillati; phylum Actinomycetota; class Actinomycetes; order Kitasatosporales; family Streptomycetaceae; genus Streptomyces; species Streptomyces sp. M41. The sequence continues at coordinate 183,047 of NZ_JBIMKE010000006.1, forward strand.
GGCCTTCTGATAGAGCACCTGGTCGACGACGCGCTGCTCGATGGTCTTGCCCTCGGCGGTGACGGTCATGGTGCTGTCACCGTCGGCGAGGTCGATGGCCCCCTTGCCGTCGGACGTGACCGACCGGCCGTTCGCCGCGGCCCGCACCTTGAGGGTCAGCTTCGCCGTCTCGGCCTCGGCGGTCCTGTCGTAGGCACTGCGCACCGCCGTCGTACCCTGCTCCTGGGCGCCGCCCGCACTCGCCGAGGCCGCGGGCTTGTCGGCGTTCGGATCGCCGTCGCCCCCGCAGGCCGTCAGTAAGGCACTCCCCATGAGGACGGCTGTTCCGATCGCGCCCGCCTTGACCCCACTGCTCCGCATCAGTTCCCCTTCTCCTCGCGATGACCGGCTCACGAAGTCCGGTGCACCAAGACCGGTTCACCAGGACCGGTTCACTAGGACCGGTTCACTAGGACCGGTTCACCAAGCCCGGTCACAAGACCAGTCGCAAGACCGGCCCACACGACCGGTTCACGGTCACCGACCGCACCTGACGTGCCGTCGGCTTGGGACGCGAGTGCCCGGTGTGGGCGGAAATACGCTCACTTCATCAGGTGGGCGTGCCGCCGGCCGTCGGAGCGAAGGCCTCTGGCGTCACATCGCGGAGAAAGTGCGCCCGTTGGTACCCGTAGGTGCCGATGTCCGAGACCTTGATCACGATGCAGAACCGCTCGATCGAGGCGAGACGCCCGGCGACCTCCCGGTAGTTGCGTGTGAGGTGGTGGATGGCCGCCTGGTTGGCCAGGGAGCTCTGGCCGCAGATGACGACGACCGGGCGGGTGGCCTCCGGCGGCGTGAACTTGGCCACCAGGGTGTGTTCCACACGGTCGTGCTCGAACAGAAAGCGGTGTTCCCCTACGGCGATGGCCGCCGACTCGGGGTCCGCGCCGTACGGAAGGATCCTGACGCCCGGGAGGTGGGCCGCGAGATGGCCGCCTGTGCGGACGTTGGCGGCGCCCAGGGGACCGCCGATGCAGTACTCGGTGCGATCGCCGTTGCTGCCGCGGAAGTCGTCACTCGACTCGATGACGGTGTCGCAGCCGATCTGGCTCGCCAGGGTCGCCACTTCGATGACGGCGCGGATGTCCTTGTGGGTGGCGGCTCCCCTCACGTTGTACTTGTTGCCTATGACGAGCAGACAGGTCTCGCCCGGTACCAGTCCGAAGAAGGCGGCCCTGCGCCGCAGCACCCGGGCGTTCTTCCCGCGCTCCCAGAGCCAGACACACGCACCGCCGATGACACTGGTCGCCAGCCCCATCAGCACGTTGACCACGACCGAGTAGATCGCTGCCTCCTTCTCAGAGCGCCGGAGCGCCGTACGAATCGGTCAGAACCCCATCTCGGCGAGCAGCCGGTCGACCGACCGCGACCACGGCAGCCGCTCGGCCAGCTCCACGCGGAGCGACTCGGCGGCAGCGAACCGCTGTTCCCGGCCGGTCAGCATCCCGTCGATCTCACGGGCCCACGTCTGGACGTCAGTCTCCTTGTCGCCGGACATCGGCACCACCCACGCGGCGGCCCGCTCGTCACCGAGGGCTGTCCTGAGCAGGTCCGCGAGCCCGCTCTTCTCGCTGACCAGCACCGGAGTGCCGTCCACGATGGCTTCCTGCCCCACGAGGCCGAAGCCCTCGGCTCGCGACGGCATGATGACGACACTCGCTCGGTTGAGGTCGTCCGCGAGCCGCTCGGCCTCCGTGGTGTACATGCGCGGTACGACATGGAGCCTCGGGTTGGCCGCCCATGCGTCCAGTTGGCGCTTCTGCCGGATCTCGTCCTCGGGGGGTACACCGCGGACCACGAGCTCGATCTCCCGCTTACGCGCCGCGTGCCGCCAGTCCGCGACCAGACCGCAGGCCGCGGCGGCCAGGTCCAGGCCCTTGAGTTCGGCGTCCTCGGTGCGGCCCATGAGCAGAACGGTGAGCGGGTCGTTGTCCGGGATCCGCCGAGGACGCGGATCCGTGAGGTCGAAGCCCGGATCGAAGCGGATCGCGTCGGAGTCGTCCCGCCCGGCGAAGAACCCCCGGAACCTGCCGTACAGCCGGGGGCCCACCGCAACCAGCCGGTCGGCGGCACGGCCCAGTTGGACCTCGATCCGTGTGCGATTCTCCGCACTCAAGTGGAAGTCGTTCTTCCGGTCCAGCTTGTGCCACTCGATCTCGTCCGGGGCCATGTGCACGAAGTGCAACGACTTCGCCCGCGTGAAGGTCGCCGCCTGCACCTGGGCCGCGGGTCCGGTGACCCGGCCGTGCCCGATCACCAGCTCGGGGACCACGCCGTCGGGCAGGTGCGGCCGTTGCATCAGGCCGGCCATCTCGTCGGCCCCTGCGACCGGCCGGCTCCGCAGGACGGTGACTCCGGCGGCCTTCGCCTTCGCCACTTCGTCATCGGTGACGTCGGCGACCAGACAGAACACCCGGACGTCGGCGCGGGCCAGCGCCAGGCACAATTCGCGGTTGAACGTGCTGAGTCCACCGTGGGCGGAACCCCACTCCGTTGCCACCAGCAGGGCGGTGCACCGCTTCTGGGCCGGAGTCCTCGGCCGCGGCGGCACCGGCGCAGCGGTGGTCGCCGCACGCAGATAGGCCGCGAACTCCTCGGAGAACAGCCGGATCGAGTCGCCTTCGCGGACAAGGACGCCCTTGTCGAGGAGCTCCTGAACATCGAGGGGAGCCAAGCCGGAGACGGGCGAGCCGTTGGCGACGGCGTTCAGCAGCGACGCGCCACGTCCGGACAGGTCGACATCGACCTCCTCGATGAGCCGGTCGAAGTACGCGTGGAAGACACCGGACTCCAGTTCGTGGGCCTTGGGCACGTCGACCGCCCCGCCGGCGATGTGCTCCTCCACCAGACGTCTGCACAGGAGGCCCAGGAGGTAGGGGTGGCGCCCGCACCGGTCGAGGATCTGTGACCGCACCGCGCTCAGATCGACGCCTGCTGCCACGGCCCGGCCCAGCAGCTCGGTCACTTCGTTCGGCTCCAGGAGCCCGACGTAACACCGTTGGGACATGACGCCGTCGAGCCGCGACCCTCCGGCCGCGTCCTCCTCGATCTCGAAGACCGAGCGGCGCGAGATCGTCACCAGCCCTACGGGGTAACGGGGTTCGCTGACCAGCGAGCGCAGCAGCTGATAGCCCGAGAGATCGACCAGCACCCAGGGGGCACGGTCGAACTCGTCCAGGACCAGCAGGACCTGCACCCCACGGCGTCCGGCTGCTTCGAAGTAGCTGGTGACCGCGTTCTCCAGGTCGTACCAGCCGTGCGCCTTCTGCACGGTGTTGTCGAGCCGTGCCAGGTCGGGGACGCCCGCGAAGCGTTCGGTGACCTGCCGGGTGAGGGCGCGGAACAACCCGAACACCGAGTCCAGTTCCACCACGGAGAGCCGGACGACCGCCAAGTCGACCCGGTCGACCCGGCTCAGGGCCCGTTCGACGAGGCTGCTCTTTCCGTACCGCAGCTGGCCGAGGACGCTGAGGTTGCCGGGGCGCCCGGGCGCCCGCCACAGCGACTCGATCGTTTCGAGCAGTTGTGCTCGTTCGACGAACCCCCCGGCGTCCTGCCCGACGGCGCGCCAAGGTCGGCCCGCACCCTCGTACGGATTGGCAGTGCTCACAACTGTCCTTCCGGGGCGACGAAGTAGCGTCGCAGCCATTCCTCGTACAGGCCTACGACGAACTGGTAGCGGTCGCCGACCTGGCGGACGACGTCTCGGGAGACCAGATGCTCCAGCAGCCCGGCAGCGAGTGGCCGCTGATGGCAGCGCTCGATCGCCTCCCGCGAGGCGAGCCCGGTGGAGCAGGCACAGGACAGGGCGACGAGGGCGGCGCGCAGTTCCTCAGCGGTCCAGCGGTCGTCGCCGAAGTCGGGGGCTTCGAGACCGTCGAACTGCTCCCCGCGCAATCCGTTCAGCATGGACCGGGTGACTTCGCGTACGTCGGCATCGGTGACGGACGTGGCACATTCGCCGTTCATGAAAGCCACGAGCGCGAAGCAGATCTTCTGGATGTAGTAGGGATTCCCGCCGCTGAGCCGGAGGATCTCCTCGACCGCCCGCTCGTGGTAGCGGCTCACTCGGCCCTCCGGGGTGGCGAGCATGACCGGCTCCTGGATGAGGGCGCGGGCGTCCGGCTCGGCCAGACAGGTGACCCGTTCGAGGTAGAACACGCCGAACGCGTTCGGGTCCTCCTCGACAAGGCGCTCCAGTCGCGTCTGGCCGACCAGCACCAGATGGAACAGCCGCCGCTCGACTATGGCCTTGAACGTCTGCATGAAGGACGGTCCCACGAGCCCTTCGCGGATCCACTGGTCCATGTACTGGAACTCGTCGATGAGCACGACCCATGGCAGGCCGTCAGGGCATGCGGTGCGGTAGCGGTCGAACAGGGCCGCGCAGTCCTCCACCGGGTCAGGGCTCTTGATCAGCGCGTCGCGGTCGAAACCGTCCGGGATCAGCCTGATGCCGGACGCGATGGATTTGTCAGCCCGGTCGAGGATCCGCCACAGCAGCGAACCGAGCAGTGTGCCGGTGTCCGTTTCGTTGTGACGCTGCGGAGTCAGCTCGCCGAGATTGCCCACATCGGCGACCGGGAGACCGTCGGCCGCGCGGAGCCGTCGTATCAGTTCCACGCGGATCGAGGATTTGCCGGTCCGTTTCTGGCCGAACAGCGCGATACCCGCTCCGGGTTCGGAGGTGCCGCGAAGTCGTTCGAGGACCCTGTCGATCAGTTCCTTCTGGCCGAAGAACATGTCGGGGTCGCCCACCGGGAGGCCCGAGTTGCCGGCCATGAACGGGTTGGGCTCGATGGGCGCGTGAGTCCGGTCCACGCGGACGGTCAAGCGTCCCCGCAGCACGGCGTCGTCCGGCTGGTCCCGGCGCCGGTAGCGGAGTTCCAGATCCATCTCGACCCGCTCGGAATCCAGCGCCGCCTCGGCGAGTGTCAAGCGCAGCAGAACGGTCGTGGCAGTGCCGCCACGGACCGGATCGGGCACCTCCGTGGGGCCGTCCTGCGGTGTGAGGACGGCGGGATCGCCGGTGGCGGTCAGCCAGGCGGACTCGATGGGGGCGCTGCGTACGTCCTGATTGGCCACCTCGACCGCGACCGTGAGGGTCCTGCCCCGAATCCGGGCGGTGGGCAGCGCCGCCACGAGACCGGGGTGGGGCGGGTGACGCTGGGCAAGCCGTCGTCGCTCCTCTTGCACGAGCTCCTCGATGCGGACCGCGGCGGGTTCGGAGAGCTCGACGGACAACGAGGTGGGAGCACTGCGGACCCCGTCGCGCACCGCCGCCGCGTACCGTTCGGCGGCGCGCAGCGCTGTGTCGCGTTCGTCGAACTGCTCGTTGCGCAGGAAATGGTCGAGCCGGTCGAGTGCCTGGGAGAGCTTCTTCAGTCCGAGCACTCCGGCCGACTGCTGCTGGAGACCTTCGGCCATGCGCTCTCTGGCCTGGAGCAACGACTCCTCGTCCACCGTCAACTGAGCGAGTTCACAGAACTGGTGGACGAGTTCCCGGCGGGCGCGATGCCACCGCTCGACCGCCGGCTCCCAGCCGGCGAGTGTCGTCGAGCCGGCCGGATCGGTGCCGAGGAGTTCCGACATCCGCCCGGTCAACTCCTCATCCCCGCGCACGGCGTCGACGACCAGCCGGGCGGCCTCTTGATGTGCGGCCACCAGCGGCACCAACAACTCGCCGGCCCGGTTGCCCGCGGCACGGCACGCGCTGCGCAGGGCCCGCACGAACTCATCGGTGCCGTCCTGGGGCACTGTGCTGCCGAGATAGGCGAGGCAGGCCAGCAGTACGTCGGCGGGCTGTGGCCCGTTCTGATCGAGTTGCCGCAGCGCGGCGAGGCACAGATCGCGGGAGGATGAGCGGCTGCGCTCACGTAGGGCGTACGCCAGGGCGATGAGTCCCTTGAAGCGGTAGCCGCTCGCCTCCCGGTGCCAGGCGACCTCTGTGGCGAGGACGGCGGCCGACAGGAACGCGGAGGCGTCCGCTTCGGTCCAGTCGGAGGCCGGGCGCGACTGCGGGCGGGCCAGCAGTTCGTCGATCTCGCGCCGCCCGACGCGATGCCCCCGCTCGCGGAAGCGTGGCAGCAGCTGCGCCGCCGCTGTCGAGTACTGCTCCTCCACGTACGTCGTCAGCGCGTCCTTCCCCGGTTCGACGGTCCGCCTCCGACGCCGCAGCCCTTGCAGGTCCGAGCGGAGTTCCGGATCGATCTGCGGGCTGACGGCCGCGCAGTCCAGGGCCAGGCTCAGCATGGCGTCGCTGCCGCGCCGCAGACATGCCTCGATCACGGGGCTGGCGTCCGCCGAGGAGGCCCAGGTGAGGATGATGTCGTGCCACCGTGGGTCCTCGACGCGGTCGATGAGCAACCGAACGGAGCCCTCGGCACCGATCTGTGCCGCGGTGAGGTACCTCTGGAATTCGCGGTGGGCGAACATGTACGTGTGCCCGGGACCCTGTACGAGGACGCCGTCGTCGACGATCAGCCTCAGGAAACGCGCCGGACTGACGGGGCCGGACCTGCGCAGCGAACGCTCGATCGTCAGCGTGCACCAGTCCTCCGGTGCCGTCTCACGGCCGTCTTGTGTCATGGCCAGCGCCAGCACACGGACGATCCGCAGCTTTTGCTCCGGGGACAGTTCGTCGTCCGACCGTGGCGCGCGGCGCGACAGCTGGTGTTCCACGAGTTCGCCGTACAGGACGGTGCGGTTCACCGGCAGCCGGCCGGTGAAGCGGTAGGTGTTCGTCAGCAGCGCGAGCAACAGGGGCGTTCTCGCGAACTCCAGGAGGTCCGATCGTTCGCGCATCTGTTCCAGGGTCTTGCCCCTGGTCAGGTTCTCCACGGCACTGACCAGAGTGAGCCCGGAGAGCAGTTGGCGCTCCATGTAGTCGGCGATCTGGCTGTCGGTGAGGGGCTGGAGGTGCAGGGTGCGGGCATCGGGAGAAGGCCACTTGCCGGGCGGGAGGTTCCGTGAGGCGACCACGAAGTCGTTGCCCGGGTTACGCATCACCTGCTGCTGGACCCAGTCCGAAACGGCGGGTCGGTAACGGTCGGGGACCTCGTCCAGTGCGTCGAGCAGCACGAGGCATCGGCCGTCGTGGAGCTGCTGCTCGAACCAGTCGGCGCGCCCTCGCCCCTGGAGTTCGCCCAACGAGGCATGAACCGCCTCGGGAAGCGACAGCTCGACCGACGCGGCGATGTCCGCTGCGCAGTCCGGTAAGGACAGCAGGATGGGCAGGCTCCTCGGTGACTTGCGCTCTCCCTCCGCGGCTTGCAGGGCGATATGCCGGAGCAGGGTCGACTTACCGCTGCCCGGACCGCCGACGAGTGTCAGTACGGCCGGTTTCGAGCTGCTCAGCCAAGAGGTGATCGGCCGCGGTTTCGACCGCCCCGCCTCCCTCAGCCGTACGTCGATGAACACCGGGTACGTCAGCGGGTCGAGGGCCTTCGGCTTCGACCCCGAAGGAGTCAGGGTGCCCGACGGGCGGCAGAGCTGGGCGACCTGCTGCAGGTACCGCTGCTCGAATCCCGCGCGCAGGAAGTCCAGGCGTGCCAGGATCGTGCCGGAAACACTGCCGATGAAAGTGGCGACCCCGGCGAACGCGACCAGGTACCAGCCGCCGGTGAACGCTGCGGCGACCAACGCGGTGATGCTGCCGGCGGCCGACGTCACCGCCACCACGCCGACGTGGCCAACTCTGGTCGTGGCTTTTCTGACCGGCATGACGCTCCCCCGATTCCGCGGCCTCGGCCGACCCCACGGACACGTATTTCATACCGCTTGTACGACTTCGCTTGCAGGTGAACGACCGGATCGAAAGGTGGAAGCGGGTAGCGGAGGGGGAGGAGCCCCGGTTCCGGGGTAACGGTGACGGCCTTGGTCGTGAGTCCCGGCGGGCGGGCGAGCTGTGGGCGCTGTCAGGGCTGCTCGTCGACCACTCGTATCGTGTGCAGGCTTTTGTCGGCCGCGTCCGGGAGGAACATGCCGGACTCGACGCCGGTGACCAGGTACTTCAGTACCGGCTCCGTCAAGCGTTCGCCGGGCAGGACCACGGGGATACCGGGCGGGTACGGGGTGATCATCTCGGCCGCGTTCCTGCCGACCGCCTGTGCCGTGGGGATCTTCGCGTGCCGTGCGAAATAGGCGTCCCGGGGCAGCGTGGCCTGCTCCATCCGCAGGTCGGCGGGGGCGGGGACGACGACCTGGGGGGCGTCGCCGAGTTCGTCGGCGTGCTCGGACAGCTCACGAAGAGCCGTCAGCAGACGCTCGCAGGTCTGCTCGTCGTCGGCGTGGGTGAGCTGTGCGCTGATCCGCCGGTGGTCGAAGAGGTGGACGTCGATGTGATGGTGTTTCCGCAGCCAGTCGGCCGCCCGGTAGCCGCTCGTGCCGAGTTCGCTGATGTCGATGACGACCGGCAGCGGGTCGAAATCGGCGGCGAGTCCGGGGCCGCAGAAGTCGTCGGCGTCGTGGACGTGCAGGCCGTCGATCGCCTCGATGGCGGTGCGCACGCGTGCCGCCAGCCCCAGGGCGGCGCCCATGAGTTCATGCCCGTGCTGGATCATCTGCCGGCGCCAGGCGTCGATGCCCGCGTAGATCAGGACGTTCGGGCTGGTCGTGCCGAGCAGGTCGGCCCGCGACGCCAGTTCGGCGGGGTCAATGAGGTCGCCCTGGAGGTGGAAGACCGAACCCTGTTCCAGGCCGCTGCCCATCTTGTGAATGCTGGTGACGCAGATGTCGGCGCCCGCGTCCATGGCCCACGCCGGAAGATCGTCGTGGAAGGGCAGGTGCGCACCCCACGCCTCGTCCACGATGAGCGGCTTCCCGAGCCGGTGGCAGACCTCGGCGATGCCCTCGAGGTCGGCCGCGGCCCCGTACGGCGTGGGGCTGGTGACCAGGGCACCGTCGGCTTCCGGGAACTCCTTGAACGCCTTCTCGTAGGCCGTCGCGGAGGGGGGATGAGCGAGATGCCGGGCGGCGTCCCACTGGGGTTCGACCCACACTGGCTGGACGCCGGAGAGGATGAGTCCGGCAACCACCGACTTGTGGGCGTCGCGCCCGACGAGGAGCCGGTGCCCCGGGCACGTAACCGCCAGCATGGCGGCCTTCACCGACAGGGAACTTCCGCAGGTCGAGAAGAAGGTGTGGTCCGCGTGTACGGCGTCGGCCATGAGTTTCTCGGCCCGCGTGAGCACCTGGCTCCGGGTGAGCCGGTCGTCCAGGCCGCCGTTGGCCAGGACATCGCCGAAGAACACGGCGTCCCCCAGGACCGCGCGGGCGCGTGGGTCCGCGCCACGAGCCCGCTTGTGCCCTGGGGGCGTGAAGCCCAGCTCATCGACATTCTGGTACTGAGCGAGGGCTTCGAGGATCGGAGCCTCTGCGTGGTTCACACCCATGGGGCACGGGTCCCCAGCACTTTGGTCGGCATGCCCTGCGAAATTCAGGTGTGGCCGACGGCGCGGCAGGGGACTTGGGGTGCAGGCCGGGTACAGCGGCGTTCCCTTAGGGGCTGGCTCGGCCCAGGCTTCTCTGGTTCAGACCAGGAGCTGGGGAAGCCGCCCCAACCGAACAGGCCGGGGCAGCCTCCCCTCCCCATCAGTCCAGGCTGCCCTGCTCAGTCCAGGCTGCCCTGCTCGCAGACCATGCGGGCCACCTCGCGGAGCTTGACGTTGTTCTCCTGTGAGTAGCGGCGCAGCACATCGAACGCCTGCTCCTCGGTGAGGCCGTGGCTGCCCATGACGATGCCCATGGCCTCGCCGATGACATGGCGGGTGGCGACGGCCTGCTCCATCTGGGCGTGCGTGCGGGCGCTGGAGAAGGCGACCGCCGCATGGGAGGCCAGCAGCCAGCCGGCCAGCTCGCTGTCCTCGGTGAACGCGCCGGGCTGACCGGAGTACAGGTTCAGCGCGCCGAGGTCCTCGTCCTCCGTGAAGAGCAGGAAGCCCATCATGCTGCCCACCCCGAGGGCGCGGGCCTGCGGGGCGTAGGCGGGCCACCGCTGCCGTTCCTCCGTGAAGTCGGCGATGCGGAAGACCCGCTCTCCCAGCGAGGTGCGGGCGGCGTCGAAGCAGGGACCCTCCCCCAGCTCCGCCTGGAGCCGGTCGCTGTCGACGACCAGCTGGTCCGTGGGGGCCAGCGTCTGCACCTGTCTGCCGTGCAGGACGAGGATTCCGGCCGCGTCACAACCGCCGACGAGCTCGGTGGCCGAGGCGGTGATCCGGTCGAGCGTGTCGTCCACCGAATCCTGCGCCAGAAGGTCCCGTGCCATCGCAGCCATCTGCTCGGCGAACCGGCCCCAGTCCAAACCGCCCTCCCTCTCCGCAGTCGTTCCTCACACCGCTGTCCTGGCCCGCACCAGTCGGCTCGCGCCCGGCGAGGCCGGCTTCACCGGCGTTGCACGCCCCACAGCCAGCTTGGCACGCGAGGCGCACGGCGTCGTCGTGAACGGGGTGAAAGGCGTGAAAGATGCCTCGGGAAGGTCGTGAGAATCGCATAGGCCCAGCTCAGCCCCGGGTTTCGACGGCGGCCGTCGATGCCGTGGATCGAGAGCGAGCACCGGCCCGCCGGCACGCGGCGCGCGAAGGGCCCGGGGCCCGGCGACAGGTCAGGTCGAGGGCGCGGGCTTCGAAACGAAGGGTGACTTACGGTGCGTAACGGGCTGCGACCCGTGTCGCCTCTCGTACGACGCGCGCGTTCTCGGGCGAGGCTCCCCCTGTGGGGCGTGGGCCGCGGCGGTGCAGCGGGGTGACTCCCGAGCGGGCCCGGTGCGGGGTCGACCGGGTCGAACTCCAGGCGTTCCCAGGCTTACGTCGCGGTCGTCGTCCCGCCGAGGGGTGCTGGTGAGGCGACTGTCCCCACGGTGGGCCGGTTGCCGGCGAGGCGGCGGCCCACGGTGGCCGCGGTGATCCGGCGCCCAGGGGGTGTCCGGTCGGTGCCTTGGGGTGCCCGGGCGGCGCCCAGGAGGTTCCCAGGGGGTACCCGCTGCCGTCTGCGGCGGTGCGCCAGGGGCGCCAGGGCTCGGGCCGGCCCACGGACCCGTGATCAGGTCCATGGACAGGTCCCGGCAGTCCACGGTCGTGGACGATCTCTTGGCAGGCGCAGGCCGTCCGGCAGGGCGGCGGCGTGGTTCTGCCCGGACGACGGCCCGGCGATGACGTGCTCGCCGAGCGTGCCCCGGCTCGCCTCACGGATGCCCAGGGGGACCAGTGACTGGATCCCTATGATGACGCGGGGCAGACCCAGGTCGGGCTGCCGTCGGGGCCGGTACCGACTCCCCCGCGCCGACGGGGGTGATCGTTGTGGCTTCGCCCAACTCGGTTGTGTCATCGGTGAGTTGTTTTCAGAGAACAGGCCGATGGACGGTCCATCCCTTTGACCGGTCCACTGGCCTGGTGGACTTCAGCGACGAGCCGGGCGTGACCGGCGTGATGGTGATCGAGCCCATGGGCAATGCGGGGCCCTTCCTGGCGCAGGCCGCCGCCCGCCTCGGCATACGGCTCTACGCCGCCACCGACGAGCACGTGCACGCCGCCTACGAACCGTGGCTGAAGCGCTGCCTGCACGGGGTGTGTCTGACCGATCTCGCCGACACCGCGAGCGCGTTGGACGACATGGAGGCTTTCTGCCGGGCGCGCCGGATCGTGGGGGTGGCGGTCTGCTGGGAGTTGCTGACCCCGCTGGCGGCCCTGCTCGCGGCGCGCCTCGGCCTGCCGGGCAACGATCCGCTGCGGGCCAGGGCCGCGCGCAACAAGATCGCCATGGCGGAGGCGTTCCGCGCGGCGGGCGTGCCGGCGCCCGCGCACGCGGTGGTCGCCACGGCGGAGCAGGCCCACTGCGTCGCCGCCTCCTGCCGGCTGGGGTGGCCGATGGTGGTCAAGCCGGCCGAGCAGGGCGGATCCTGGGGTGTGAGCGTGGTCGCGGGCCCCGACGGACTGGATGCCGCGGTGGCCGCCGCCGGGCGGTTCACCCGCGCCGAGCCGCACGGTCTGCCGCTGGACTCGCGGGTGCTGTTGCAGAGCTATGTGCCCGGCGAGGAGTTCTCCGCGGACACGGTCCTTCGGGACGGCGTGCCCTATCCGCTGCCCGTGGTCCGCAAGGACACCACGGCGGGCCGGTACCGGGTGGAGACGGGGCACTCCTGCCCGGCCGGGCTCGACGCGCGCACAGTGTGGTCGATCCAGGAGACCGCGGCACGTGCCGCACTCGCCGTCGGGGTGCGCAACGGCATCGCGCACACCGAGGTGAAGATCCCTCCTGGAGGCGAGCCGGTCGTCATCGAGACCGGGGCCCGGCTGCCCGGGGACAACATCTGCGAGGTCGTCGAGGCCGCGACCGGGGTCAGCGAGGCGGAGGCCTATCTGCGGGCCGTGACCGGACGGGCACCGCACACCGAACCGACCCGGCACGCGGCAGCCGCGCTGCGCTTTCTGCTCCCCGAGCGGGCGGGGCTGCTCCAGGAGGTCGTCATCCCCGCGGTACCCGGCACCCACAGCCAGATCCACATCCGTCCCGGGCAACCGGTGCCCGAACCGGCCGACAGTTCCGGCCGGGTCGGGCACGTCGTGGCGCGTGCCGCGTCCGTGGACGAGGCCCGCCGGCTCGCCCACCAGGTGATCGCCGACTCCCGAGTGAAGGTGAGCTGATCCGTGCGCAAGCCCGTACGGAAGATCGCGTTCCTGCGCTCGGTGGAGATCCGCCGCGCCGACCCGTACATCCAGCGATGCGTCCGCGACCTGGCCCGGCTCGGCATCGAGAGCTGCCTGTTCCACACGCACGGCACCGCGGGCGACGAGGACTTCCCCGGCGCTCGCCGCCGTCTGGATGCCGCCGTGACGCCCGACGAACTGGCCCGGGAGGTCGCGCGATGGGGCGCGGACGCCGCCGTGTCGATCTCGCTGCCCTGCGAGAACGCCCTGCGCGACGCCACCGTCAAGGACCTCCTCGAGGCCCTGGGCATCCGCACCGTCGTGACCCCGCTGCCCTCGACGCTGGCCCTGTGCGACAAGTGGGAGACCAAGCAACTCCTCGTCCGCGCAGGGCTGGACACCCCGCGCGGCGTCAGGGTCGACTCCGATCTGCTCGCCGGGCGCGGCGTGCCGGTTCCCGCCTATGCCGACGCCCTGCGCGCCTCCGCCGCCCGCATCGGCTTTCCGCTGCTGTCCAAGCCGCTGTGGGACTCCACCAGCATGGGCATCAGGGCGCTGCCGGACGCCGCGGCCCTGGACGCCTACCTCGTCGATCCGCCCGAGGTGTCGGCGGTGATCGAGGAATGCGTCGCCGGAAACTTGTGCTCGGTGGACGTCGTGGGCGAGCCCGGCAACTACCGTGTGCTGCCGGTGTGCTGGACCGGCACCGCGGGCGCCGAGCCCGTCTTCACCTTCGCCGACCTGCGCTGGTGCGGCCCACGACCGCGGGCCGACGCCGATTTCGAACCGGTCGCGGCCAGGCTGATCGCCCTGTGCGAGGACCTCCGTGTGCAGGGATCCGTCAACGTGGACATGATCTACACCGGTTCGCGGTACGTCGTCCTGGAGATCAACCCCCGTATCGGCGGCGCCACCACCCTGTCCTGCGCCGCCTCCGGCACCAACACCTTCGCCGCCCTGGCCGGGCTGGCACGCGGCGCGTACGAACCCGCTCCTGTGCGACGTACCGGATGGGCCGTCGAGTTCCTCACCGCCGAGCGTCTGCCGGAGTCCGTGCGTGCTGAACTGACGGGCCGTCTGAACCTGATCACAGCGCATGAGTTGGTGATCGACGACGTGAGCCGGGGTGACATCGTCGTGTTCACCCTCGCCGAGGGCGAGGAGGGGCGGACCGTGAAGCAGCTGGAGGAGCTGCATCGGACGGTGGGCTGGCCGCACCGGGAGATCCTGGACAAGACGCGAGCCCTGCTCACCCCATGACCCGGGCCGTCACGTCGTCCCGCGTGCCCTGGTCGCGGCGCCTGCTCGGCCTCCCGGTCACCCGCGGTCACGGCCGGTTCATCACCGGCAACCTCATCGACTCCCTGGCCTACGGCATGCTGCTGCCGCTGGGCCTGCTGTACTTCACGACCCGGCGTGACCTGCCCCTCGCCTCCGTCGGGACGGCGGTCACCGTGGGCCAACTGGGCGCCCTGCCCGTGGTCTTCGTCGCCGGGCGCCTGTTGGACCGGCACGGTCCCAAACGTCTCACCGTCGTGGCGAACGTGACCGGCGCCGCAGGCTTCCTCTCCTTCCTCCTTGCCGAACGGCCCTGGCAGATCGCCTGCGCCTACCTGCTCGTGCAGTCCGGCGTCAACACCTACTACACGGCCCATCGCACGCTGATCCTGTATGTCGCCCCGACCGCGGAGAGACGCGGTTGGTTCGCGTTCACGGGCAGTCTGCGCAACATCGGCATCGGCGCCGGGGCACTGCTCGCGGCCGGCGCGCTCGCCCTGTCCGGCCCGAGCGCCCTGACGTGGCTCGTCGTCACGGCCGCGCCGCTGTATCTGCTGGCGGCGGTCTGCTTCGCCGGCGTACCGGTGCATCGGCCGAGCGACGGCACGGCGAGCAAGGAGCCGACGCGCGGGAAGCGGGCGCACGGGAAACCGGATCACGGGCACCCCGCGGTGCGCCGGAGATCCGGCGCCGGCGACACCCGCCGCTACCTGCTCCTGGTGACGGCCAACGTCCCGTTCGTGCTGTCCCAGGCGATGCTCGCGGTGCTCATCGCCGTGTACGCCACCGAGACGCTCGGGCTGCCGGCCTGGTCCGCGAGCCTCCTGCTGGTGGTGAACACCGTGATGGTGTCGACCCTCACCAGCCCGCTCACGGCGCACATGGCGCCCCGGCAGCCCCGGCACACCATGGCCCTCGGGCACGTCCTGCTGGTGGGCGCCATGCTCGCGTTCGCCGTGCCCGTGCTGCCCGCGGCCGTGCTGCCCGCGGCCGGGTCCGCCGCTCGGCCGGCGCTGGTCGTAGGGATCGTTCTGTTCAGCCTGGCCGAGATCTTCTATGCGCCGGCCGTCGGCGAACTGTCCGTGACCCTCACCCCCGGCGCCGCGCGCGGCGGCAGCCAGGGTCTGTACCAACTGTCCTGGTCCGTGGGCAACATCGTCGCCCCCGTCCTGTTCACGAGCCTGCTCTCCACCGATCCCCTGTTGCCCTGGGCCGTGCAGGGCGTGGCCTGTCTCGCCGCCCTCGCCGCGCTCCCGGCCCTCAGGTCCCCGGCCCCGCCGGACGGCGGGAAGCGGGCGTGAAGTCCGAGATCGTCGACAGCCTTTACGACGTGCCCGTGGCGCAGTGGGACCGTCTCGCACGGCACGCGGCGGCGTCCCCCATCCCTCCCCCCGGGGCCCCGCCCTTCCCGTCCGGCCCGCCCGGGCAACCCGCAAAGGCAGCAAAGCACCCCTGACCAGCTACGACACCCTGGGCGGGCCGTCGAGCGGGTGCCCTGCGCACTGCGTTCGCACAGCCGGGGCAGGCGTCCGGCCCGCGGGCACGGGATGCTGGACGGGAGGGCGATCGACGAAGGCGGCCTGGAGGTGATGGCGATGATCGCCGTCAACCCGATGGACGGCGCCTCGGTGCTGGCGACCTTCGGTGCGCTCGGCGTCCTCGCAGTGATCTTCGCGGAGTCGGGTCTGCTGGTCGTCGGCTTCTTCCTGCCCGGTGACACGCTGCTGCTTCCGGCAGGCGTGCTGTGTGCGGGGAGCGCCGGGCAGCCGCCCCGGCTGGTGCTGTGGCAGGTGCTGCTGTGCGCGGCCGTCGGGGCGGTGGCCGGGGGGCAGGTCGGGTTCCTGCTCGGGCGGCACGGCGGGCGGGCCCTGCTGGCCCGTACCTCCAGACCCCGGGTCCGGGAGGCCGTGGCACGGGCGGAGAAGCTGCTGGCGCGCTACGGCTACGGCAAGGCCCTGGTGATCGGCCGTTTCGTCCCGATGGTGCGCACGGTTCTGCACCCGGCGGCCGGTGCGCTCGGCGTGCCGACTCGTCCCTTCACCGTCTGGCAGACCGTCGGCGGGCTGCTCTGGTCGCAGAGCCTCGTCCTGGCCGGGTACTTCCTCGGCTCCTCCGTCCCGGACATCGACGACTACCTCCTTCCCCTGGTCGCCCTCGTCGTGCTGGTCTCGCTGCTCCCGTTGCTGCCCCTGGTGACCGAGGCGCGCCGCGCCCGCCGCGATCGCTGACGGGCTGCTGCTGCGCCGCCGGCGGCGACCGGTCACCGATCACCGGCGGTGAGCGGCGACAGATCCCGTACGGGCCGACCCCTCGGGATCCTGAAGGGTCGGCCCTGAGCGCAGCTCAGGAGGTTCCCTGACTCGGCCCTGATTCGGGCCCTGTTCCATTGCGGCTCGACTCGGCCGGCTGTGAGGCTCGTCGCGGGGGTGGCCACTCCTGTGATCCGTGGTCGATGGAGTATCAGGAGGAACTCTGTGCAACCGTTCATCAAGACTCTCGCCGCGGCGCTCGCTGCCGGCGTACTCGCGACCGGCGCGCTGGTGCTGGGCCCCGGCCCGGCCGACGCCGTCACACAGAGCACCCCGGGAGCGGCCGACGTCCGCGCACGAAGCACACCGGGAACGACCGGCGGGTTACCGGCGAGTCCGTCCGCGGCGCCCGCACGGATCGACTGGAAACCGTGCCCCGACGACTCCAGGGCCGAGTGCGGAACCCTGCGGCTACCGATCGACTGGGCGCGGCCGACGGGCGCGACCTTCGACATGGCCGTGGCCCGTCGCAAGGCCACCGACCCCGACCGCCGGGTGGGGGTGCTTTTGGTCAACCCGGGCGGCCCCGGCGCCTCGGGGGTGCGGTTCACCCTGGACGATGCCGAGGCCCGGTTCAGCGCCGGTCTCCGGGCGAGGTTCGACATCGTCGGCTTCGACCCGCGCGGTGTCGGAGCCAGCCGACCCGTGCGGTGCTCCACGGAGCTGCTGCGCCGAGCGCCGTCCGCATACCCGCGCGACCAGGCGGAGTTCGACCGACTGGCCGCGTACAACCGTGCGCTGCGGGACGACTGCCGACGGCACAGCGGCCCGATCGTCGACCACGCCGACACTCTCGCCGTCGTCCGGGACATGGAGGCCCTGCGCAGATCACTCGGCGAACGGAGGATCAACTACTTCGGCCACTCCTACGGCACCCTGATCGGCGAGCAGTACGCGGAACTGTACGGCGACCGCATCCGTGCCATGGCGCTCACCGCGAATATCGACCACAGCCTGAACACCCGTGAGTTCCTGGTCTCCTCCGCGCGCACCGCCGAGGACTCCTTCCACGAGTTCGTGCGCTGGTGCGAGCGCTCGCCGTCGTGCGCGCTGCACGGCCGGAACGTCACGGAGGTATGGGACGGTCTCCTCGACCGGGCCGACCGGGGCGAGATCCGCGATCCGGCCCACCCCGAGCGGGTACTCACGGCGAACGGGATCGCCGAGACCGTCTTCAAGAGGTTCTACGGTCCGGACTGGAGCCACGTGGCCTCGTTCGTGGCCGAACTCGACGGGCAGCGGAGACGGGCGCCCCGGCCCGAAGCGCCGTCGGCCACGTCCAGAACGAACGCTGTCCCGGCCGCCGAGGGTCTGACGGAGGCCGAGCCGTTCCGTGCGGTGTTCTGCCAGGACTGGCGCTTCAGGCCGAAGGACCACCGGGAGTTCGCCCGCCTGACCGAGGCCGAGTTGCGGGCGGCGCCGCACATGCGCGGCTCACCGCGCGTGCACGCCGCGCTGGCCGGCTGCGTCGGCCGGCCGGAAGAGGTCAACAATCCGCAGCACCGGCTGCGCATCACCGAGGCCCCCCGGATCCTCATGCTGCACTCCCGCCACGACCCGGCCAACCCCCATGCCTGGGCGGCCAACGTGCACCGGCAGACCCGCAAGTCGACCGTCCTGCTGACGTACGAAGGCGCGGGGCACAGCGTCTACGGACGCAGTGACTGCACCCGCGACGCGGTGGACGACTACCTGGTGGAACTGACGGTGCCGGCCGACGGCAGCCGCTGTGCCGCGGCGGATCCGATCAGCTGAACTCCGGGAGGTGGTTGCGGCCGGTGCCGCTGTGCCGCGGCGGATCCGGTCACCTGAACTCCGCGAGGCAGGTGCGGCCGGTGCCGTTGAAACCGTGCTGAAACCGCGAAGAAGCCGCCCCCGCGCAAGCTCTGCGGCATGAACTCACCACGGCAGCACACCAGCCCGGCCCCGGCCCCGGCCGCCCTGCACCTCACCCCCGAGCTGCTCGAAGACCCCGTCCACGGCTACACCGGCCTGCGCACGCGCCCCGGCCTCGGTCATGCCGTGCTGCCCGGACTGACCACCCCGGTGCGGCTGATCACCCGCTACGGCGATGTGAAGGCGGCGCTGACCGAACCCCGCCTGGTCCGGGACCGCAGCACCGTCCCCGGCGGATCCCGGATGCCCGATCCGCAGGCCGAGCTGCTGGCGCAGGGCTCCGAGGGGTTCCCCGAGGAGTACGTGCAGTACTTCTCGGGGCACCTGGCCCTGTTCGACGGCGACGAGCACACCCGGCGCCGGCACCCGCTCACCCGGGCGTTCACGGCCCGCCGGGTGGCCGCGCAGCGGCCGTTCGTCGAGAGGACCGCCCGCGAGCTGCTCACCGGCCTCGCCGAGCGGGAGCAGGAACAGACCGATCTGCTGAACGAGTTCGCCTACCCGCTCACCACGGCCGTCATCTGCGAGCTGGTCGGCGTGGACGCGGCCGACAAGGACCGGGTCTGCGGCTGGATCCGGGACTTCGCCCACGGTGACGGCAGCCGTCTCGCCGAGGGGCTCGCGGGCGTCGTCGAGTACACCAAGGATCTGGTGGCCCGGCGCCGTGCCGAACCCGCCGACGACCTGGTGTCGGCGCTGCTCGCCGACGGCGGCATGAGCGACGACGAGATCGTCACCGCTTTCTTCCTGCTGATCCACACCGGTATCACCCCGCCCGCCCTGTTCCTCGCGCACGGTGTGCTCGCCCTGCTGGACCACCCGGACCAGCTGAGCCGGCTGCGCACCCAGCCGGAGCTGCTGCCGCGCGCGGTGGCCGAACTGCTGCGATACGTGACGCTGGTGCGCGTCGGCGCCACCCTGTACGCCACCGAGGGCTTCGAGTTCGCCGGGACCGGGCTGGAGAAGGGCGAGGCGGTGACGGTCGCGCTGTTCGGCGCGAACCACGATCCGGCCGAGTTCGAAGGGCCGGAAACCCTCGATGTCACACGGGAGTTCGGGCGAGGCGACGGCCATCTCGCCTTCGGGCACGGACCGCACTACTGCATCGGCGCGGCACTGGGCCGGCTGGTGACCGGCGTCGTCCTCGATGAGCTGCTGATCCGCAGGCCCGCCGCCCCCGAGCTGGCCGTGGACCGCGCCGACGTGGAGTTCGGGCACTGGCCCGGGGACGGCTTCCATCTGCTGCGGCTGCCGGTCACGCTCTGAGGTGCCGCCTCAGTGGCCGCCGTTCAGCAGCGCGAGTGCCTGCTCGCGCAGCGCCTCCGGGTCCAGGGCGGCGTAGCCGGCCACCGCGTCCTCGTATCCGGCCTTGTCGGCGTTCGCGGCGGCCTCGTGGGAAAGGGCGGAGGACATGGTCGGCTGGAAGTTGCGCAGGGCGCGGAAGCGATCGGCGAGCGCGAGCAGGCGGACGCCCCGCGTGGTCGCACCGGTGGCCAGGTCGACCGTGCCGAGCGCGAGCAGCAGCGCCCCGCACACCGGGTAGTCCACCGTCACCCGGTTCGGTGCGGGCTTCGGCCGGGTCAGAAGTGCTGCCAGTCGGTCGGGGAGGGCGGCGACGACGCCGGCGACCAGGTCGGTGCGGCCGTGCCGGGCGTGGGCTGTCACGGCGACCGCCTGGAGTTCCAGCACCCAGGGCTCCATGACGAGCTCGTCGCCGAAGACCGGGCTCGCCCCGCGTTCCAGCCTCTCCACGGCCCGGCGCCACAGACCGAGCCCGGTCTCGACGTCCCCGCGGGCGAGGGCGATCTCCGCGCGGGCGCCCAGGTCAGGGGTGAACGCGTCGGAGCCGGTGCCCTCGGGCTGGTGCCGCAGCGCCTCCTCGAGCCAGTGCTCGGCGGCGTCGAGGTCCCCGGTCTGCAGGTTGGCGAGCATCATGCCCCAGCGCAGACCGATCGGGTCACCCCAGGCGCCGTACCCGTCCGACGCCTCCAGTGCGGCCCGCACATGGACGAGTGCCTCGGCGCCGCGTTCCTCCCGCAGGCACAGCTCGGCGACCCGCGAGGCGGGCCAGAACCGCAGCAGCGGGATGTCCCGGTCGCCGAGGGCGGCTGTCATCCGGCGCGCCGCCTCCAGGGCCAGGTCCGGCCGGTGCTCGCTCTCCCACACGTAGCCGGCCACACAGCAGGCGACGCCGGCGAGCAGGGGGGCGTCGCTGTCGCAGAGGGCGTTCAGGGCGTCGTGGTCCCCGAGCACTTCGGGCAGCGCGGACAGCACCGTCGCGACAGCGCGGATCAGAGTGTCCGGTGAGGCGGGCGGCAGCCGGCGCAGGGTGACGAGGGCGCGGGCGGATCCGGAGCCGACGCCGAGGAGGGTGTTGGCGGCGCTGAGGGCGGCGGCGGTGCGGGTCGCTTCGACGTAGGCGGGGCCGGGACGGTAGTGGGAGAGGAGCTCGGCGGTGTCCTCGGTGAGGGTGACCAGCCGGGCATAGTTGGCGTCCGTGGTCCACAGGCCCGCCAGGACGGCGGTGACCGGGACGGCGGTGTCGGCGTCGGCGCGGGCCAGTGCGCCGCGCATCGCCTGGACGAGGTTGTCCTGCTCGGCGCGGATCAGCTGCCAGGAGGCGAGGGGGTCGGGCCCGAACGGCGCGTCGTGGTACCTCGTCCCGAACTCGCGCGCCCAGTGCAGGAACCGCTCCTCGACGGCCGCGTCCTCACCGGCCCGTTCGCGATGCGCGGCGGCGAACTCCCGTACGGTCTCCAGCATCCTGAGGCGGCTGCCGTACGCGGTGTCGGTCACCTTGAGCAGGGACTGGTCGACGAGGTCCGCCAGCACGTCCAGGACGTCGGGGCCGCCCAGGAGGTGCTGCGCCGCCTCCGCGGTGAAGCCGCCGGTGAAGACCGACAGGGCGCGCAGGGCCTGCTGTCCCTGCGGTTCGAGCAGGTTCCAGCTCCAGTCGACGACGGCGTGAAGGGTGCGGTGCCGCTGTGGCGCGTCCCGCGGGCCGCCGCGCAGCAGGGCGAACCGGTCCTCCAGGCGGCGCGCGATCTCGGTGACCGACATGACCCGGACCCGGGCGGCGGCGAGCTCGGTGGCGAGCGGCAGTCCGTCGAGGCGGGCGCACAGGCCGGCCACGGCGTCGGCGGGCAGTTCGACGTCCGGGCGGGCGGCGCGGGCGCGCTGGGTGAACAGCTCGACGGTGGTGGCGGGGTCCAGCTCGGGCAGCGGGTGGACGGTCTCGGAGGACAGGCCGAGGGGGGCGCGGCTGGTGGTGAGGACGCTGACGTTCCTGGTCGTCGACACGAGTGCCTGGACGAGGTCCGCGACGCCGGCGACGACGTGCTCGCAGTTGTCCAGGACGAGCAGCGCCGGTCCGGGGCCGAGGGCGCCGACGATGCCGGCGAGCGCGTCGGCGGTCGGCCCGGGGCCGCCGGACGGCACGCGCATGCTCTCGCCGGCGCCGAGGGCCGAGGCGACCTCGCCCGCTACGTCCGCGTCCCGCACGACCCCGGCGAGCGGCACCAGCTGCACCACCCGGTGTTCGGCGTCCCGGGCGACGGCACCGGCGAGACGCGTCTTGCCGAGGCCGCCCGGCCCGACGATCGAGGTGACCCGCGAGCTGTGGATCAGCCGGGTCACCGCAGCGATGTCGGCGTCCCGCCCGAGCAGCGGGTTCGGCTCGTGCGGCACCCCGCGCCGCACGAGCGGCGCCTGGTCGCGCAGCAGCTCCTGGTGCAGTTCCTGGAGGACCGGCCCCGGGTCGGTGCCGAGTTCGTCGCGCAGCCGGCGCCGGTAGGAGTCGTACGTGGCGAGCGCGGCGGCGGCTCCGGCGGTGGCTGCCTGACAGCGCATCAGCTCCAGGACCGGCTCCTCGTCGAGCGGGTGCGCGGCCGTCAGCTCGCCGAGCGGAGCCACCGCCTCCTCCCGGCGGCCCGCACGCGCCAGCGAGAGCGACCTGGAGCGGGTCAGCGCCCGGTGGACGGCGGCTTGGTCGAGGCGGAGGGCCGCCAGGGGATCGTCCAGGAGGCCCGGCTCCCCGTCCGCCGGGTCCCCGTCCCACAGGGCGAGGCCCGCCTCCGCCTCGGCGACCGCGCCGTGGTGGTCGCCGGCCCGGGACTTCTCGGCGCTCGCGGCGGCGTGCAGCTGGACGGCCCAGGCGTCGACCTGGTCCTCGCGCAGGGCTATGCGGTAGCCGGTCGGGGTGCTCGCGATGACTTCGGCGCCCAGCAGTGCACGGGCCCGCGAGACCAGGATCTGCAACGCCTTGGTCGGGTTGCCGGGCTGCTCGTCGGGCCACAGCCCGGCGACGAGCCGTCCCGTTCCGCAGCCGGCCCGCGGTTCCCCGGCCAGCAGGGCGAGCAGGGCGCGCAGCCGGGGTGCGGTGATCTCCTTGCCCCGGTGGGCGACGGACGTCAGCAGCGTCAACTCGATGGTCACCTCAGAAGATTAGTCAGAACGGGTGCAACCTTCTCGCAACGTCGACTGTGCTGCCATTGCCGCCATGGATGAGGAGACCCCGCGCGTCGAGCTGACTCCCGCCGCCGCCGACCTGCTGCGCCGGCTGCGTGCCACGCACGGCCCGCTGATGTTCCATCAGTCCGGCGGCTGCTGCGACGGCAGCGCGCCGATGTGCTACCCGGAGGGTGAGTTCCGCACGGGCGAGGCGGACGTGCTGCTCGCGGAGCTGGATGTGGAGGGGGTGCCGGAGCCGGTCACGTTCTGGATGGCGCGCGGTCAGTACGAGGCGTGGCGCCACACCCGGCTGATCGTCGACGTCGTCGAGGGCCGGGGCAGCGGCTTCTCGCTGGAAGCACCCGAGGGGGTACGTTTCCTCACCCGTTCGCGGGTGGTCGGCTCCTAGCAACGCCGCAGGTCGTCGCCGTCTGGTGCACTTCCCCTGAGTCCTGGCACATTTGACGAGACATCAGGGGGGACCGTGACACGTCGTCGGAAGCGGTTCGGATCGGGCAGACCGGCTCTCGCGCTGCTCACGGCACTCGTCGCGCTGTCCGGTGCGGCCCTGGCGGGGGCGGCCCCGGCCGACGCCGCGCGGCGGGACACCGATATCGCGCCGGGTGTCGGGTACGAGGAGTTCGACATCGCGGCGGCCAAGGGCCCGGCGCACGCTCATGTGCTCACCGTCGATCTGCGCAACCCGCGCGTACGTCTGGGGCTGCTGTATCCGGGGGCGGTGGCCGCGCGGACGCCCATCTCGCAGCAGGCCACCGCACAGGGTGCCGTGGCCGGGGTGAACGGCGACTTCTTCAACATCAGCGAGGCCCAGCACCCGGGCGTCCAGGCGACCGGCGCGAGCGTGGGACCGGCGATCGCGCACGGCCGGGCGCTGAAGGCGGCGGTGCCGGACGGCCAGCGCTTCGGCCCTGCCCTGCCGCCCGGCACGAGCACCGAGGACGTCTTCGGAGTGGGCGTCGACCGCCGGGCCCGGCTGGACGGTCTGCGCCTCGCCGGCTCGATCCGCACACCCGAGGGCCGGCTGCCGCTGGGCGGTCTCAACCAGTACGCGCTGCCGGTGGGCTCCATCGGGGCGTTCACGGCGGCCTGGGGCAGCGCTTCGCGGGTGCGCGCGACCTGCGGCACGGACACGGACCGGGCGGCTCCGTGCAGCACCGACACCTATGAGGTGACGGTTCGTCACGGCCGGGTGGTGTCCGGCGCCGACACCCCGGGCAGCGGGCCGATCGCCCCGGGCACCACCGTTCTGGTGGGCCGGGAGGCGGGTGCGCAGGAGCTGCGGAAATTCTCCACGGGTGAGCCGGTGCGGGTACGGCACCGGCTGGTGGCGGCGGAGTCGCGAGTCCCGTACCGCTTCGCCCTCGGCGGCTATCCCGTGCTCGAGGACGGCCGCCCGCTGCCCGGCCTGGACGACCGGACGTCGGCGGTGCGCACCGCCGTGGGTGTCGCGGACGGAGGCCGGAGGCTGGTGCTGCTGGCCCTGGACGGCGCCCGTGAGTACCGCACCGGTCTGACCATCGCGGAAGTCGCCTCGGTGATGCGGGAGTTGGGATCGGTGGACGCGTTCAGCCTGGACGGCGGGGGTTCCTCGACGCTGGTCGCCCGCGAACCGGGAGCGGCGGCGGTGTCCGTACGGAACCATCCGTCGGACGGGGTGGAACGGCCCGTTCCCAACGGCATCGGGGTCTTCTCGACCCCCTGACGGCCTCCGATCCCCCGGCCGGTTTCCGGCCCCCTGGCATCCGGCCCCCTGCCATCCGGCCGCCCGATCGGTTTCCGGCTCCCTGGCCGTCAGGGTCTCAGGCTGCTGACGATGTCCGCCGTGGCCGTCAGACCGCTGCTGATGGTGGGCGCCATGCTGGTGCCGGCCAGGTAGAAGCCGAGCAGCAGGCACACCAGCGCGTGCGTGATCTTCAGCCCGCCGTTCCGTACGAAGATCACCGCCAGGATGAACAGCAGCAACACCACAGAGATGGAAATGGCCATCGTCAACCTCCCTCCGCGACGCCGCCTTGTCCTGGTACACGGCGTTCCGCCGCAAGTGTGGCGTAGCAGAGTGTTCGTCCGGGCGGCTGACCTGTCCTCCGAACGTGTGGTGTTCCGCGCGCGGCGCGGCTAGCCCGCCCGGTGGGCGTCGAGGAAGGCCGCCAGACCGGCCAGGTCGTCGGTGTTGACGAAGTCGACGTCTGCGGCGAGCAGTTCGCGCCACAGGGCGTCCCGAGCGGGGCCGGCCAAGTCCGGGGTGGCCCAGAACCGCACCTGCTGCCGACGGGAGTGGGCCGTCCGGACGATGCCGTGCAGCTTTCGCCGCTCGGCGTCCGGGAAGGCACCCACGCCGAGCCAGGTGAAGTTGAGGGTCCAGTTGTCGGAGATCAGGGGGACGAAGGAGGCGGGGGCGGTGCCGCCGAGGTCGGCGAGCCGGCCGTCGTAGAAGGCTCGCCGGACTTGTTGGGCCTCCATCGGCACCCGGGCGGCGCGGTCGCCGGAGATCACGGCGGTGACCGGTCCCGGGAGCACCCGTCCATGGACGTACGTGGTGAACAGATGCCGGTGGCGCTTGAGGTGTCTGTCGAGTGCGAGGTACGTCGACGCGCCCTCGGTCTTGATGTCGATGAGCAATTGGACCGGCCTGCGGTGACCCCGGTACACGGAGCCGCGGTTGGCCTTGACGCGGGCGGCCAGCGGATCGAGGTAGAGGGACTCCAGGGTGCGGGTGGGGTCGAGGTCCTCGGCGTCGTGGGCGACGAGGAGCCGGCCGCCCACGAGGTGGATGTCGGCCTCGAAGCTGCCGAAACGTTGGTCGAGGGCGTCGAGCAGGGGGCGCGGGTGCTCGTAGTCGTTGTGGGCGTGCGCGCGCCACAACGGACGGGGGCGGTGCCGGTGTTCGCTCGCCGAGGCGTCGGCGGCGGGCAGGGCGACCGCGCCCGCGAGGGCTGCGCCGAGGGTGGTGAGGGCTCTGCGACGGGTGGTGAGGGCCATGCTCTGCCTCCCAGTTGGGCCGGACGGGACCGCTGCGAGTATGCGATCCCGTGGCCCCGAAGAGCAGAGTCGGGCGGGGAGTTGGCCGGACCGCCGCCCCAGGTTCACTTCGTCGGTGCCGTGCACACCGAAAAGCCCGCCCCAGGTCGGGCGGGCTTTCCGGGTGCTTCGCTCAGGTGTACGTCAGGGAGCCCGGAGGTCGACGAGTTCGGCCAGTGCCTGGCGGTGGGCGCCCGCCGTGCCGTAGGCGATCGAGTCGGCCTTGGCACGCTTCAGATACAGATGGACCGGGTGCTCCCAGGTCATCCCGATTCCGCCGTGCAGTTGCACCGCCTCCTCGGCGGCGTGCACGGCGACGGACGCCGCGTACGCCTGGGCGACGGCGACCGCCACATCGGCGTCCTCGCCGGTCGCGAGGGCGTCGGCGGCGGCGCGGGCGGCCGCGCGCAGGTTGACGACCTCCAGCCACAGCTGGGCGAGCCGGTGCTTGAGAGCCTGGAATCCGCCGACCGGACGGTTGAACTGCTTGCGGTCCTTCAGATGGCGGACCGTCTCGGTCAACGTCCATTCGGCGAGTCCGAGTTGCTCGGAGGCCAGCAGCCCGGCCCCGGCGCGCAGGGCACGTCGTACGGCGGGCTCGGCGTCGCCCAGCAGCCGGCCGGGCGCGCCGTCCAGAGCGACCGTGGCCACGGGCCGGGTCAGGTCCAGGGAGGTCTGCGGGGTGACGGTCACGGCGTCGGCGTCCACCGCGTACAGCCCGCCGTCGTCCGCGGGCACGAGCAGCACATCGGCGACGGCGGCGTCCGCGATGCCGGTCAACTCGCCGTGCAGGGTGCCGCCTTCATGGCGTACGACGGGGTAGGCGGCGCCTGGAGCGATGTTCAGCGCGACGGCGAGGGCTCCGATGCGCCGCCCGGATGCCAGCTCGGCCGGCAGGTCCCCTGCGTCGGCGCAGGCCAGCACGGCCTCCGTGGCGACGACGGCGCTCGTCAGATACGGCACGGGCGCGACTGCCCGGCCCAACTCCTCCAGGACCACGGCGACTTCGCGGTGTGTGGCGCCCTGGCCGCCCCTGTCCTCGGGGACCAGGAGCCCGGCCAGGCCCATCCCGTCGGCGAGGGCCTTCCAGGCGGCCAGGTCGTGCGGGGCGTCCGACTCGGTGCGCGCGATGACGCCGGGGGCGTCGCAATGGTCGGCGAGCAGGTCCCGTACGGCGGCCCGCAGTGCCTCTTCCTCCTGCGAGTACAGCAGGTCGGGCTGTGTGCTCATCGGGCCAGGTCCTTCCAGGCGACGTCCTTGTCGGTGCGCGGCTCGGACGGCAGGCCCAGGACGCGCTCGGCGACGATGTTCAGCAGGACCTCGCTGGTCCCACCCTCGATGCTGTTGCCCTTGGAGCGCAGATAGCGGTAGCCGGCGTCACGGCCGGTGAAGTCCACGAGCTCCGGGCGCCGCATGGTCCAGTCGTCGTACAACAAGCCCTCCTCACCGCGCAGTTCGACCTCCAGGCCGCTGATCTCCTGGTTCAGGCGGGCGAAGGCGAGCTTCATGCCGGCGCCCTCGGGGCCGGGCTGGCCGGCGACGAGCTGCTGGCGCAGGCGTTCGCCGGTGAGGCGGGCGACCTCGGCCTCCACCCACAGCTTCAGCAGCCGCTGATGCAGGTCGTGGGTGCGCAGTTCGGGGCGCTCGCGCCAGGTCTTGGAGATCGGGCCGATCATGCCGCCCTCGCGGGGCAGGCGCATGCCGCCGATGGCGACCCGCTCGTTGTTCAGCGTGGTCTGGGCGACCCGCCAGCCGTCGCCGGTCTCGCCGAGGCGCCGCGCGTCCGGGATGCGGACGTCGGTGAGGAAGACCTCGTTGAACTCGGCCTCGCCGGTGATCTGCCGCAGCGGCCGGACCTCGACGCCGGGGTCGGTCATGTCGCACAGGAAGTAGGTGATGCCGGCGTGCTTGGGCACGTCCGGGTCGGTGCGGGCGATGAGGATGGCCCAGCGGGCGACATGGGCGCTGGACGTCCACACCTTCTGCCCGTTGACGACCCAGTCGTCGCCCTCGCGCACCGCACGCGTCCGCAACGCCGCGAGGTCGGATCCCGCGCCGGGCTCGCTGAAGAGCTGGCACCAGACCTCTTCGCCGGTCCACAGGGGCCGCAGAAAGCGCTGCTTCTGCTCCTCGGTGCCGTACTTGAGGATCGTCGGCGCGGCCATGCCGAGGCCGATGCCGATGCGCCGGGGGTCGTTGTCGGGGGCGCCCGCGGCCTCCAGCTCGGTGTCCACGACGACCTGGAGGGAACGCGGCACTCCGAGGCCGCCGAGCCCCTCGGGGAAGTGCACCCAGGCGAGCCCCGCGTCGAATCGGGCCCGCAGGAAGTCCAGGCGGTCGGTGCCGGCCGGCGGATGGGCGGCCAGCAACCGGGCTGTACGGCGGCGCAGTTCGGCGGCGTCGATCATGCCGCTCCTCCTTCGGTGAGCCCCGGGATCACGGCGACGCGTCCGGTGGTGACGCCGTCGGCGACCCGCTGCACGGCGGCAGCGGCACCCTCCAGCGGCACCCGCTCGCTGACCAGCGGCTTGATCGCGCCCCGGGCGGCCAGTTCGGTGAGCTGCTCGTGGCAGTGCTGGATCAGCTTCGGGTTCTTGGTGTTGTACAGGCCCCAGTGCAGACCGAGGATCGAGTAGTTCTTCACCAGGGCGTGGTTGAGCGCCGGGGAGGGGATCGCCCCGCTGGCGAAGCCGACGACGACGATCCGGCCCTCGAAGGCGACGACCTTGGTGGACTGCGCGTACGCCTCGCCGCCGACCGGGTCGTAGACGACGTCGGCGCCCCGGCCGCCGGTGGCTTCCTTGACGGCGCCGATCACGTCCTGGGCGCGCCGGTCGATCACGACGTCGCAGCCGAGGTCCCTCGCCACGGCCGCTTTGTCGGCACCGCCCACGACACCGATGACCCGGGCGCCGGCCGCCTTGCCGAGCTGCACGGCCGCGCTGCCGACCCCTCCGGCGGCAGCGTGGACCAGCAGCGTCTCCCCGGCTTCCAGCCCGGCTCGCCGGTGCAGTCCGAACCAGCCGGTCTGGTAGCCGATGTGCAGGGCGGCGGCCTCGGCGTCGTCCAGCGCGTCGGGAGCGGGCAGCACGGCGGCGGCGTCCGCGACGGCGTACTCGGCGAATCCGCCGTACGGCAGCGCCGGGTTGGCGAGGACGCGGCGCCCGTCCTCGGTCTCGCCGCAGATCTCCACGCCCGGCGTGAACGGAAGCGGCGGCCTGACCTGGTACTGGCCCCGGCACAGCAGTGCGTCGGGGAAGTTGATGTTCGCGGCACGCACCTTCAGCAGGACCTGGCCGTCACCGGGCGTGGGCGGCGCCACGTCCTCCAGGCGCATCACCTCGCTCGGTTCGCCGTTCTCGTGCACTTGCCATGCCTGCATGCGGGGCCTCCACGGACTGCGTCGTCTAGCCGGAGTCTGCCCCGGGTCCGACGGGGGTCCGCCCGGGGTCAGTCGCATACTAAGCGGTCGCTTGCCATGAGGGGAACAGCTGACGTCAGTCGTCTTTGCCACTCCGGCTCGGCCGCGCCCGCACATGCATGCGCTCCCCCTGCGGCCCGAACAGACTGAGGAACTCCACCGGCCCCTCCCCCGTCGACCCGAACCAGTGCGGGACCCGGGTGTCGAACTCGGCGGCCTCTCCCGCGGTCAGCACGATGTCGTGATCGCCGAGGACCATCCGTAGCCGCCCCGACATCACGTACAGCCACTCGTAGCCCTCATGGGTGCGGGGCTCCGGCTCGGCCCTCTCCTGCGGCACCCGCACCTTGAAGGCCTGGAGCCCGCCGGGCTGCCGGGTCAGCGGCCAGTACGTGCGCCCATGCCTCCGGATCGGCTCAGCCCGCACCCGGGGATCGCGCACCGCGGGCGCGGCGACCAGCTCGTCCAGCGCCACCTCGTGCGCTCGCGCGATCGGCAGCAGCAGTTCCAGACTGGGCTTGCGCAGCCCCGACTCCAGCCTGGAGAGCGTGCTCACGGAGATGCCGGTCGCCTCCGACAGGCCGGCGAGCGTGGCCCCCCGCTCCTTGCGGATCCGCCGCAGCCGCGGCCCGACCTCCGCGAGCACCGTGTCCATGTCGTCCTCACTCATGACAGCCATTGCACTTTCGGCAAATACATTTGTCAATGCGGCAGCGACCGCGCGACTGTCTCGGTGGAGGTGGTCACCATGAACGAGATGACCGAGAACAACACCGGCTCCTACGAGGTGGTCGTCGTCGGAGGCGGCGCCGCGGGCCTGTCCGCCGCCCTGGTCCTCGGCCGCGCCCGACGCCGCACACTGGTCGTCGACGCCGGAGAACCACGCAACGCGCCCGCCGCCCATATGCAGGGCTATCTGACCCGGGACGGGATGCCGCCGGCCGAGTTCCTGGCCGTCGGACGCGAGGAGATCGCACGGTACGGCGTCGAGCTGGTCCGGGACAGGGCGGTGGACGTCCGGCGCGGGGAGGACTTCACCGTCGTACTGGAGAGCGGGCGGACCGTGCGGGCCCGGCGGCTCGTCGTCGCCACCGGCCTCCAGGACGAGCTGCCGGACGTTCCCGGAGTCGCCGAGCGCTTCGGCCGGGACGTGCTGCACTGCCCGTACTGCCATGGCTGGGAGGTCCGCGACCGGGCCTTCGGCGTGCTGGCGACCACCGCGATGAGCGTGCACCAGGCGCTCATGGTGTCGCAGTGGTCGAAGGACGTGACCTTCTTCCTGCACGAGGCCGCCGAGTCGGAGCTGTCGGACGACGACCTGCGCAGGCTGGCCGCGGCCGGGGTGCGGGTCGTGCCCGGCGCGGTGGCGGAGGTCGTCGTCGAGGACGACCGGCTCACCGGAGTACGGCTCGTCGGGGGCGCCCCCGGCGAGGAAGGTGCGACGCATGCCCTTGAGGTGCTGTTCGTGGCGCCCCGGGCCGTGCCGCGGACCGGGCTGCTGGAGAAGCTCGGGGCCGAACTCCACGAGACGCCCCACGGCTCCTACCCGGTGATCGACCCCACGGGGCTCACCTCCGTGCCGGGCGTCTGGGCGGCCGGCAACGCGATCGGCTTCGCCGAGCAGGTCGTGCACGCGGCGGCGGGCGGCTACCGCGCCGGGGCCACCATCAACGGGGAGCTGCTGATGACCGACCTCGACGCGCCGGTGCCGGCGTAGAACCGCGCCCGCGGGGGTGTGGCGGGCCCGCCTCCGTTGCACCATGGCTGCATGCTGCTGACCCGGCTGGCCCAGGTGTCCCAGGAGGTGGCCGCGACCTCGGCGCGGTCGCGGAAGATCGCTCTGCTCGCGCAGCTGTTCCGGGACGCCGAGGCGGACGACGTGCCGGTCGTCATCCCGTATCTGGCGGGACGGCTGCCCCAGGGGCGGCTGGGCATCGGCTGGAAGGTGCTGAGCCGTCCGGTCTCCCCCGCCGCCGAACCTTCCCTCACCGTGCGCGAGGTGGATGCCCGGCTGACCGAGCTGGGCAAGGTGACCGGCACCGGTTCGCAGGCCGAACGAACCCGGCTGGTGGGCGAGTTGATGGGTGCGGCCACCGAGGACGAGCAGCGCTTCCTGTTCGGTCTGATCACCGGCGAGGTACGGCAGGGCGCCCTGGACGCGGTGGCGGTCGAGGGCCTGGCGCAGGCGACCGGGGCACCGGCGGCGGACGTACGGCGGGCCGTGATGCTGGCCGGGTCGCTCCAGACGGTGGCCGAGGCCCTGCTCGCCGAGGGCCCCGCCGCGCTCAGCCGCTTCCGGCTCACGGTGGGCCGCCCCGTCCTGCCCATGCTGGCGCACTCCGCCTCCTCGGTGGCCGAGGCGGTCGGCAAGCTGGGCGCCTGCGCGGTCGAGGAGAAGCTCGACGGCATCCGCGTCCAGGTGCACCGCGACGGGGACGCCGTACGGGTCTACACCCGCACCCTGGACGACATCACCGACCGGCTGCCCGAACTCACGGCGGTGGCACTGGAGTTGAGGGGGGAGCGTTTCATCCTGGACGGCGAGGTCATCGCCTTCGACGACGCGGGCCGCCCCCGCTCCTTCCAGGAGACCGCGGGCCGTGTCGGTTCCCGGGTGGACGTGGCGACGGCCGCGAGGGCGGTCCCGGTCTCCCCCGTGTTCTTCGACGCCCTGTCCGTCGACGAGCGCGACCTGCTCGACCTGCCGTTCGCCGAGCGGCACGCGGAACTGGCCCGGCTCGTTCCCGAACCGATGCGGGTGCGCCGCGCGCTGGTGTCCGGCCCCGACGGCCTTCCGGCGGCCGAGGACTTCCTCGCCGAGACCCTGGAGCGCGGCCACGAGGGCGTCGTCGCGAAGGCCCTCGACGCCCCCTACAGCGCGGGCCGGCGCGGCGCCTCCTGGCTGAAGGTCAAGCCCGTCCACACCCTCGACCTGGTGGTGCTCGCCGCCGAATGGGGCCATGGCCGCAGGACCGGCAAGCTCTCCAATCTGCACCTCGGCGCGCGGACGGCGGACGGCTCCTTCGCGATGCTCGGCAAGACCTTCAAGGGCATGACCGACGCAATGCTGACCTGGCAGACCGAACGACTGCGGGAACTGGCCGTCGCGGACCAGGGCTGGGGCGTGACCGTACGCCCGGAACTCGTCGTCGAGATCGCCTACGACGGTCTTCAACGGTCCACCCGCTACCCGGCCGGCGTCACCCTCCGCTTCGCCCGCGTGGTCCGCTACCGCGAGGACAAACGACCGGCCGAGGCGGACACGGTCGAGGCCCTGCTCGCCGCCCATCCCGAGGTGAAGCCATGACGGCGCGGGGGACGCGGTGAGCCCGGCCCGCGCGAAGCACAGCGCCGGCCTGCTGCTCTTCCGCCGCACCGGCGACGGCCTGGAGGTACTGCTCGGCCACATGGGCGGCCCCTTCTTCGCCAAGAAGGACGCCGGGGCGTGGACGGTGCCCAAGGGTGAGTACGAACCCGACGAGCCGGCCTGGGAGGCGGCCCGCCGTGAGTTCCGGGAGGAGCTGGGGCTGGCGCCGCCCGACGGGGAGGCCGTGGCCCTCGGTGAGGTCCGGCAGAGCAACGGCAAGATCGTCACGGTGTGGGCCGTCGAGGCCGACCTCGATCCGGCGACGGTGGTCCCCGGCACGTTCTCGATGGAGTGGCCGCCGCGGTCGGGCCGGCGGCGCGAGTTCCCGGAGCTGGACCGGGTCGAGTGGATGGGCGTCGACCGGGCGCGGGAGGTCGTCGTCAAGGCCCAGGCCGCGTTTCTCGACCGGCTGGCGGAGCACTCGGCCTGAGCAGCCGTATCCGCGTTGCGGTACCCATCGCCGCGCGGGAAGGTCGAAGCATCAGCCCGTTTCCAGGAGGTCGGTCATGCCCATCGCAACGGTGAACCCGGCGAACGGCGAGACGCTCAAGACGTACGAGGCCATGGGCGAGGAGGAGATCGAGCGCAGGCTCCAGCTCGCCGAGGCCACGTTCCGCACGTACCGCACGACGACTTTCGCCGACCGCGCCCGGCTGCTGCACCGCGCCGCGGACCTCCTGGAGGAGGACCAGCAGGACATCGCCCGGGTGATGACCACCGAGATGGGCAAGCCCGTCAAGCAGGCCCGCGCGGAGGCCGCCAAGTGCGCCAAGGCGATGCGCTGGTACGCCGACCGGGCCGAGGAACTGCTCGCCGACGAGGAGCCGGCCGACTCCGATGTGAAGGACTCGGGCGCGTCCCGAGTGCGGGTCCGCTACCGCCCCCTCGGACCGGTCCTCGCGGTGATGCCGTGGAACTTCCCGCTCTGGCAGGTGGTCCGGTTCGCGGCCCCGGCGCTGATGGCGGGCAACGTCGGCCTGCTCAAGCACGCCTCGAACGTCCCCCAGACCGCCCTCTACCTGGAGGACCTGTTCCATCGCGCGGGCTACCAGGAGGGCTGCTTCCAGACCCTGCTCGTCGGCTCCGCGCGGGTCGACGAGCTCCTGCGCGACGAGCGCGTCAAGGCGGCCACCCTCACCGGCAGCGAGCCCGCGGGCCGCGCGGTCGCCGCCACCTCCGGCGAGATGATCAAGAAGACGGTGCTGGAACTGGGCGGCAGCGACCCCTATGTCGTCATGCCGTCGGCCGACGTCGAGCGCGCCGCGCAGATCGCGGTGACCGCGCGGGTGCAGAACAACGGGCAGTCCTGCATCGCCGCCAAGCGGTTCATCGTGCACACGGACGTCTACGACGTGTTCGCCGAACGGTTCGTCGAGGGCATGAAGGCGCTGGTGGTCGGGGATCCGATGCGGGAGGAGACCGAGGTCGGGCCGCTGGCGAGCGAGCAGGGCCGCGACGACCTGGAGGAACTGGTCGAGGACGCGAAGCGCAGCGGCGCGACGGTGCTGTGCGGCGGCCACCGGCTGCGCCGGCCCGAGCTGCCGGGCTGGTACTACCCGCCCACCGTCCTCGCGGAGATCACCCGTGCGATGCGGATCCACCGCGAGGAGGCGTTCGGCCCGGTCGCCACGCTGTACCGGGCCGCCGATCTGGACGAGGCGGTGCTGATCGCCAACGACTCACCGTTCGGGTTGAGTTCGAACGTCTGGACGCGTGACGACGCCGAGGTCGACCGGTTCGTACGGGATCTGGAGGCCGGAAGCGTGTACGTCAACGGGATGACGGCCTCCCATCCGGCGTTCCCGTTCGGCGGGGTGAAGCGGTCCGGGTACGGGCGTGAGCTGTCCGGGCACGGAATCCGCGAGTTCTGCAACATCACTACGGTTTGGCACGGTGCGTGAACGCCGCGGGGCTACGATCCCGGGTGTGAACCGCGAAGTTACTCTGCCGCTGATCGTCGACGACCGCGGGACCCTCCAGGTGGCCGCGGCGGATGTGAGCAAGCTGCTGCGCACGGTGGGTGGTCGGTGGCTGCACCTCGTCGAGGCCGGGGAGGACGGGCTCGACGAGGACACGGTGGCCGCGCTGACCATCGAGCTGGCCAAGCTCGCGGATCGCATCGACGTGGCGTGCATCGCGCACAGCAGCGGGACCACGCCGTAGGGGCATCCGCGAGGAACTGCGCGACCGGCCGCGGCACACCGGCGGGCCGAGTCGCGCAGCAGACCGCACGGGTGCCAACCGCTCGGGTGCCAACCGCTCGGGTGCTATCGGATCGGCATGCCCGACAGCGTGCGGGCGATGACCAGCCGCTGGATCTCGCTGGTCCCCTCGAAGATCGTGTAGATCGCGGAGTCCCGGTGCATCCGCTCCACCGGGTACTCCCGTGTGTAGCCGTTGCCCCCGAGGATCTGTATCGCCTGGGCCGTGACCTTCTTCGACGTCTCACTCGCGAACAGCTTCGACATCGACCCCTCGGCCGCCGTGAACGGCTTGCCGTTGACCGCCATCCAGGAAGCCCGCCACACCAGCAGTCGCGCCGCGTCGATCTGGGTGCGCATCTCGGCCAGCTGGAAGGCGA
Organism: Streptomyces sp. M41; assembly: GCF_043673425.1. Lineage (NCBI taxonomy): Bacteria > Bacillati > Actinomycetota > Actinomycetes > Kitasatosporales > Streptomycetaceae > Streptomyces > Streptomyces sp. M41. Next base: position 218,067 of record NZ_JBIMKE010000006.1, read on the forward strand.
CGCCCTGGTTGTCGATGATCGGCCGCCCGAACTGCTCACGGGTCATCGCGTAGTCGAGGGCGACCTCGTACGCGGCACGGGCCGTGCCGACGGCCATCGCGCCGACGGCCGGCCGGGACGCCTCGAACGTGGCCATCGCCGCGTTCTTCACCCGCTCGCCGCCCGCCTTGGCCCGCTCGCGAGCCCGCGCCAGCCGCTCGTCCAGCTTCTCCTTGCCGCCCAGCAGGCAGGAGCCCGGCACCCGGACGTTGTCCAGGATGACCTCGGCGGTGTGCGAGGCGCGGATGCCGTGCTTCTTGAACTTCTGCCCCTGGGACAGGCCGGGCGTGTTCGGCGGGACGATGAAGGACGCGTGGCCCTTGGAGCCGAGGTCCGGATCGACGACCGCGACGACGACGTGGACGTTGGCGATGCCGCCGTTGGTCGCCCAGGTCTTCGTGCCGTTGATCACCCACTCGTCCTTGGCCTCGTCGTACACCGCACGCGTCCGCATCGAGGCCACGTCGGAGCCGGCGTCGGGTTCGGAGGAGCAGAACGCCGCGAGCTTGACATCGTTGGCGTCGCCGTACATCTGGGGCACCCAGGTGCCGATCTGCTCCTCGGTGCCGTTGGCGAGGACGCCGACGGCGGCGAGGCCGGTGCCGACGATGGACAGGGCGATGCCCGCATCCCCCCAGAACAGCTCCTCCATCGCCATCGGGATACCGAGTCCGGTGGCGTCGAAGTACTGCTGTGCGTAGAAGTCGAGGGAGTAGATACCGACCTTGGCGGCCTCCTGGATGACCGGCCAGGGAGTCTCCTCACGCTCGTCCCATTCGGCGGCCGCGGGGCGGATGACATCGGCGGCGAAGCCGTGCAGCCAGTCCCGGACCTCCTTCTGTTCGTCGTTGAGCTCCATGGTGAACTCGGCCATGTCCCCTCCAGCGGCGTACGTGCATGACTGCGTGCATGCTTGTTACTAGCGGTAACCTTAGTTTGTTACCAGCGAGTAGATAAAGTCAACTCGTCACGCCGGGTCGGCAGCCCGTTCGAGGGCCCGGACGGCTCGGGTGTTAGTTTGCGCAGGCGTCATCGATTCACCACGGGTGGGGAGAGCTCATGGACACCACGCAGCGGACCGATCAGCAGCGGTCCGCCGACCGCCGTCGGCGCGAGCTGCTGGAGGCCGCCGACAGAGTGGTGCTCCGCGACGGCCCACAGGCCTCCATGAACGCGATCGCGGCGGAGGCGGGAATCACCAAGCCGATCCTGTACCGGCACTTCGGCGACAAGGGCGGCCTCTACGCGGCGCTGGCCATGAGACACACCGATGCGCTCCTGGATTCACTGCGGGCCGCGCTGGACGCTCCCGCGGACCGGCGCGAGCGGGTCGAGGCCACGCTGGACACCTACCTCGCGGCGATCGAGGCCCGGCCTCAGGTGTACCGGTTCCTGATGCATCCGGCCGAGGGCAGCCAACTCGGCGACCAGGGGTTCGACGTCGGCAAGCACTCCGCACCGCTGTTGCGCCGCATGGGCGAGGAGCTGGCCACCGTCATCGAGGAACGGCTGGATCTCGGGCCCGGCAGTCAGCAGCTGGCCCGGGTCTGGGGACACGGCATCGTCGGGATGATGCATGCCGCCGGGGACTGGTGGCTCGGTGAACGGCCGTGCTCCCGGGCCGAGTTGGTACGCAGCCTGGCGGACCTGCTGTGGGGCCGGCTGGCCGCGGCGGGGGACAAGATGGGCGGACCCGGATTCTGAAGCGCCCTCAGGGGCGCGGGGCCGTGTCACGGCCGGCCGCGAACGGCCCGCGGCCGGGCGGCTCAGCGCCCCCACGGTGCTCGCGCGGCCTGCCTGAGCACCCGTCGCCTGCGCCAGCCTGCGAGGTGGTCGACGTAGACCCGACCCTCCAGATGGTCGCATTCGTGCTGGAGGCAGCGTGCGAAGAACCCCGTGCCATGGATCGTGACCGGCTCCCCGGTCATCGTGAAACCCTCGACCACCGCGTGGTCGTACCGCTGCGTCCCGGCCTCCAGGCCCGGCAGGGACAGACAGCCCTCCGGGCCCCGGAGCACGAGGCCGTCCGCCTCCACCAGCCGTGGGTTCACCACATGGCCGAGGTGCCGTACGTCCTCGTCGTCCGGGCAGTCGTACACGAACACCCGCAGGGACTGCCCGATCTGGTTCGCCGCGAGGCCCACGCCTTGGGCCGCGTACATCGTCGCGAACAAGTCCTCCACCAGCGTCGCCACTTCGGGGCCGAAATCGGTGACGTCCTTGCAGGGTGCGTGCAGCACCGGATCGCCGAGCAGGGTGAGGGGGCGGACGCGCCCGTGCGCACCCGGAATGTGGCCGTTCCGCATGGCCGCAAGGGTACGGCGATTCGGGAGTGCGAATGGATCTCGATAGGCTGACCACCACCACGTTGCCGTAGGGCTTCAGGCGCGGCGCGTACGCAAGGAGGATCGAGAACTGATGGCAGGCAACTCGGACCCGCTCACGCCGCGGGCCAAGCTGGCCGTGACCGCGGGCAAGGCGGTCGCGGCGGCATCACGCGCCGCAGGGCGCGGCAGCGGTTCGGTGATCGGTGGCCGGGTGGCACTCAAACTCGACCCCGACCTCCTCGCCAGGCTCGCGCAGAACCTGGATGTGGTCCTGGTGTCGGCCACCAACGGCAAGACCACGACCACCCGGCTGATCGCGGAGGCCCTGCGGGCCGCGGGACCGGTCGTGTCCAACGCGCTCGGCGCCAACATGCCGGCCGGCATCACCTCGGCGCTCGCGGGCCGCTCGGAGGCGCGCTACGGCGTCATCGAGGTCGACGAGAAGTACCTCGCCGGCGTCGCCCGGGACACCGACCCGAAGTGCATCGCGCTGCTGAACCTCTCGCGCGACCAGCTGGACCGTGCCGCCGAGACCCGGATGCTCGCCGAGAACTGGCGCGAGGGGCTCGCGGGTTCGAAGGCCGTGATCGTCGCCAACGCCGACGACCCGCTCGTCGTGTGGGCCGCGTCCTCCTCCCCGAATGTGATCTGGGTCGCCGCCGGGCAGATGTGGAAGGACGACGCCTGGTCCTGCCCGTCCTGCGGTGGTGTGATGCAGCGGCCGGGCGACGACTGGTTCTGCGGTGAGTGCGGCTTCCGCCGTCCCACGCCCAGCTGGGCGCTGTCGGGCGACCATGTCCTCGACCCGCACGGGTCCGCCTGGCCCATTCACCTCCAGCTGCCCGGCCGGGCCAACAAGGCCAACGCCGCCTCCTCGGCCGCCGTGGCCGCCGTGTTCGGGGTGCCGCCGCAGGTCGCCCTGGAGCGCATGTATCAGGTGCAGGCCGTCGCCGGGCGCTACGACGTCGTGCAGTTCGAGGGGCGGGATCTGCGGCTGCTGCTCGCCAAGAACCCGGCCGGCTGGCTGGAGACGTTCTCCCTCATCGACCCGCCGCCGACCCCGGTGATCCTGTCGGTGAACGCGCGCGGCGCCGACGGCACCGACACCTCCTGGCTCTGGGACGTCGACTACACGCGGCTGACCGGGCACCCGATCTGTGTCATCGGCGACCGCAAGCTCGACCTCGCGGTGCGTCTGGAGGTCGCGAACCAGCAGTTCCAGGTGTGCGACAACCTCGACCAGGCGGTGCAGATGAGCCCGCCGGGCCGGATCGAGGTCATCGCCAACTACACGGCGTTCCAGGACCTGCGCCGCCGCGTCGGCAACTGAGCCAAGAGACTTCAGGGGACTTAAGTGAGCGACAACCAACTGCGGGTCGTCTGGATCTATCCGGACCTGCTCAGCACCTACGGCGACCAGGGCAACGTCCTCGTCGTCGAGCGCCGGGCGCGGCAGCGCGGCCTGGACGTGGCCCGCCTGGACGTGCGAAGCGACCAGCCGATCCCGACCTCCGGCGACATCTACCTCATCGGCGGCGGCGAGGACCGGCCGCAGCGGCTCGCGGCCGAGCGGCTGCGCCGGGACGGCGGTCTGCAGCGGGCTGTCGAGAACGGCGCGATCGTGTTCTCGGTGTGCGCCGGCTATCAGATCCTCGGCCACGAGTTCATCAACGACCTCGGCCAGCGCGAGCCCGGCCTCGGGCTGATCGACGTGGTGTCGGTGCGCGGCGAGGGGGCGCGGTGCGTCGGTGACGTGCTCGGCGACATCGACCCGCGCCTCGGGCTCCCCCCGCTGACCGGCTTCGAGAACCACCAGGGCGTCACCCACCTCGGCCCGACCGCCCGCGCGTTCGCCCAGGTCCGGTTCGGCAACGGCAACGGCACGGGCGACGGCACGGAGGGTGCGTACAACGACACCGTCTTCGGTACGTACATGCACGGCCCCGTGCTTGCGCGCAACCCGCAGATCGCCGATCTGCTGCTGAAGCTGGCGCTCGACGTGAACGCGCTGCCCCCGACGGACGACCGCTGGTACGAGGCGCTGCGCAACGAGCGGATCGCCGCCGCTCAGCAGCCTGCGTGACCTTCCCGTGCCTCCCGGTTCCGGCCTGGTGTCACGAGCCCGTCTGACGCCCTGTCCGCACAGGTGAGCGGGGCCGTCCAGCAGGCGGACGCACGGTTCGGCCCCGCCCCCCGATGCCGCTAGGGTGGCGGGGATTCGAGCCGGACAGCGCGGTCCGGTCCCGGCCCACATCGAGAAGGTTTATCGGGCTATGCGCATTGGTGTCCTCACGTCCGGCGGCGACTGCCCCGGCCTGAACGCCGTCATCCGGTCCGTCGTGCACCGCGCAGTCGTCGACCACGGCGACGAGGTCATCGGCTTCCGGGACGGCTGGAAGGGCCTCCTGGAGTGCGACTACCTCAAGCTCGACCTGGACGCGGTGGGCGGCATCCTCGCCCGCGGCGGCACGATCCTCGGTTCCTCCCGGGTCCAGCCCTCCCATCTGCGGGACGGCGTGGAGCGGGCCAAGGGCCATGTCGAGGAGCTCGGCCTCGACGCGATCATCCCGATCGGCGGCGAGGGCACGCTGAAGGCGGCCCGGCTGATGTCGGACAGCGGCCTGCCCGTCGTGGGTGTGCCGAAGACCATCGACAACGACATCGCCGTCACGGACGTCACCTTCGGCTTCGACACCGCGGTGACCGTGGCGACCGAGGCCCTGGACCGGCTGAAGACCACCGCCGAGTCCCACCAGCGGGTGCTGGTCGTGGAGGTCATGGGCCGGCACACCGGCTGGATCGCGCTGCACTCCGGCATGGCGGCCGGCGCGCACGCCATCGTCGTACCGGAACGTCCCTTCGACATCGAGGAGTTGACCCGGGTGGTCGGCGCCCGGTTCGAAGCGGGCAAGCGGTTCGCGATCGTCGTCGCCGCCGAGGGCGCCAAGCCGGCGCCCGGCACGATGGCCTTCGACGAGGGCGGCAAGGACATCTACGGGCACGAGCGCTTCGCCGGGATCGCGCGCCAGCTGTCGATCGAGCTGGAGCAGCGCCTGGGCAAGGAGGCCCGCCCGGTCATCCTGGGGCATGTGCAGCGCGGCGGTACGCCCACCGCGTACGACCGGGTGCTCGCGACCCGGTTCGGATGGCACGCGGTGGAGGCGGTGCACCGCGGGGAGTTCGGGCACATGACGGCGCTGCGGGGGACGGACATCGCGATGGTGCCGTTGGCGGAGGCCGTGGAGACGCTGAAGACGGTGCCCGTGGAGCGGTACGAGGAAGCCGAGTGCGTCCTGTAGATCACGCCCTGATGGCTGACTAGGACTGCCCCCGGCCGCGGCTGCGGCCGGGGGCAGTCCTAGTCTGTGTGCGGACAGACTCGCACAACCCCCACGAATCAGGAGCCGTCGGAATGGATCACAGCGGGCACGGCATGACCATGGATCTGCCGCCGTTCACGCTGGGACGGGGTCTTCAGTGGTCGGCCGACCCGTTCTTCCTCGTCGCCTGCCTGGTCGGGCTCGCGCTGTACGCATGGGGTGTCGTGCGGCTGCGGCGGCGTGGGGACAGCTGGCCGGTGGGGCGGACCGTCAGTTATGTCGTAGGGGTGCTGACGCTGCTGCTGGTCATGTGCACCAAGCTGAACGAATACGGCATGGTCATGTTCAGCGTGCACATGGTGCAGCACATGGTGATCAGCATGCTGACGCCGATCCTGCTCCTGCTCGGGGCGCCGATCACGCTGGCGCTGCGGGCACTGCCACCCGCCGGGCGGGGGCGCAAGGGGCCCCGGGAACTGCTGCTGGCCCTGCTGCACAGCCGGTACATGCGGATCATCACGCATCCGGCGTTCACCATTCCGCTCTTCATCGCCAGCCTCTACGCGCTGTACTTCACCCCGCTGTTCGACTTCCTGATGGGCTCCAAGACGGGGCACATCTCGATGATGGTGCACTTCCTCGCGGTGGGCGTGGTGTTCTTCTGGCCGATCATCGGCGTGGATCCCGGGCCGCACCGGCCGGGCCATCTGATGCGGATGCTGGAGCTGTTCGCGGGGATGCCGTTCCACGCGTTCTTCGGGATCGCGCTGATGATGGCGACCTCGCCGATGGTCGAGACGTTCGAGAACCCGCCCGCCTCGCTCGGTATCGACGCGCTCTCCGACCAGAACGCGGCCGGCGGTATCGCCTGGGCGTTCAGCGAGATTCCTTCCGTACTGGTACTGATCGCACTGCTGTTCCAGTGGTACGGCTCGGAACAGCGGCAGGCCAGGCGAAAGGACCGTGCCGCGGACCGGGACGGCGACAAGGAACTCGAGGCGTACAACGCCTATTTGGCCTCATTGAACGCTCGCGGAAACTGAGGAAACCGAAAGGCTTCGCCTTTCAGTAGCATGAAGCGCGTCGGGGGAACCGCCGGGGGGAGCGGTAATGGCGCTTGGTGTGTGCGTACGCGGGTTCGGGATATCGGCGAGGCAGCGGATCGCCGTTCTGTCGGTCGCCGTTGTGTCGGTCGTCGCCACGGCGCTCGGCGGCTGCGATCGGGACGCGCCGGCGCTGGTGGTGAGAGCGGTGGCCACGGGGGTCCCCTCGCTCGCGCCCTTCTTCGACGAGAGCCAGGGGCTGGGCCGGGACGCCCAGGTCAGGCCTCGTTCGGCGCACGGCGGCCTGCAGCAGGGCGACACTCCCGGCCTGTACGGGGGCTCCGCGCAGCCGGCGATCTGTGACGTCGTACGGCTGGAGAAGTTCCTCACCGACCCCGCCCAGGCGCGAAAGGCGCGAGCGTGGGCGGCTGCGCTGTCCCTCCCCAGGGCCGAGATTCCGGATTATCTCGATCGCCTCACTCCTGTTCTCCTGCGTCACGACACTCTCGTGCAGAACCACGACTACAAGAAGGGAAAGGCCACCCCTTTCAACGCGCTGCTCCAGGCCGGAATCGCGATTCTTGTGGACGAGCGTGGAATTCCGGCTGTGAAGTGCTCGTGCGGTAATCCGCTGCGGCCCTTCGAGGGGGACACGACTCGGACAGCGGTCGAGTTCGACGGCCGCAACGAGGAGTGGAAGGGATACGAGAAGGCGTCCGTGGTGGCCGTGCGGCCCGCGTCGCGGAAAATGGAGCGGCTCGCGCTCGTCGACGTCCAGGAACCCGACCGGGGCATCGACCGCCCGGTCGGCACGACGGGCGAGGACGACACCGCGTTCGACACGCGTGAGCGGCGCGCGGTGCCCGAGCTCTCCGGGACGACGTTCGCTCAGGCGAGCCGTCGGCTGTCCGACGAGGGGCTGGCGGCCGGCTTCGACGGCGGCGGGCTCCCGCCGGACGACGCCAGGGTCACGGCGTCGGATCCGCCGGCCGGGACCCAGCTGCGGTTCGGGGAGTACGTGACGCTGAGCGTGGCGGGCGGGAACTCCGGTGGGTCGTCCACTCCCCCGGGGCCGGGCCCGGGGGAGTCCCGGCCGACGCCGGATCCGCCGGCCTCGAAGCCGACGTCGTCCGGTCCTCCTGGCTCTACGCCGTCCGCCGCTACGCCGTCCGCCTCTACGCCGTCCGCCTCGACGCGCGCGCCGTCGTCCTCCGCGCCGGGCGGTACGGGGGCTACAGGCGGCACGAATCCGACAGGCGGTACGGGGCCGACAGGCGGTACGACGTCGTCCGCGCCGCCCCCGTCCGAGCTCCCGCCGCCCTCGTCCGTGCCTCCACCGCCCTCCTCCGTCACTCCGCCGCCCGAGTCGCCCTCGTCCGCCGCACCGCCGAGCAGCGTGGCTCCACCCCCCTCGACGAAGGGCCCGACCCCCGGCACGCCGCCCCCGTCGGGGACGAGCGCTCCTCCGACCGGCACCCCGGGCACCAGCGGTACGCCGCCGACCGCGAGCGCGCCCGCCCGGAGTACGTCCGCCCAGCCATCACTCCGCACCCGCTGAACCGGGAGTCGACGGATGCCTTCAGGAACACCGACATCGGGAGTGGGCCGGGTCATCGCCGGCCGCTATCTGCTGCTGAACCGGCTCGGCAGCGGCGGGATGGGCCATGTCTGGCTCGCCCACGACCGCGGACTCGCCTGCGAGGTCGCGCTCAAGGAGATCGTGTTCCGCGACCCGGCCGAGGCCGACGAGCGCGAGGCCCGGGTGGCCCGCGCCCGCGCCGAGGCCCGGCACGCGGCCGGACTGCGCGGCCACCCCCATGTGGTGACCGTGCACGACGTACTGGAGCACGAGGGACTGCCCTGGATCGTCATGGAGTACGTGCAAGGTGCCGTCAACCTGCGTGACCTGGTCGACCGGCACGGCCCGCCGGCCCCCGCGGAGTGCGCCCGCATCGGGCTCGCCGTCCTCGACGCGCTGACCGCCGGGCACGAGCGGGGCGTGATGCACCGGGACGTGAAACCGGCGAACATCCTGCTGGCGCCGGACCGCACCGGGGCGCCGCACGGCCGGGTACTGCTCACCGACTACGGCATCTCGATCCAGCCGGACGCCGGTGAGACGCGGTACACGCTGGCGTCGGTGCTCGTGGGCACCTCGGGCTATCTGGCGCCGGAGCGGGTCACGGGCGGCGCGCCCACGCCGGCCGCCGATCTGTTCTCGCTGGGCTGCACGCTCTACCACGGCGTCGAGGGACGGGGTCCCTTCGACCGTGAGTCCCATCTGGCCGAGCTGACGGCGGTGGTCACCGAGGAGCCACGGCCGGCGGCCCGGGCCGGGGCGCTGGGGCCCGTCCTCGGGGCACTGCTGGAGAAGGACCCGGCACGGCGGATGACGGCCGCGCAGACGGAGGCGGCCCTGTCACGGATCGTCACACCGGAGGTCGACGCGTACTCCCGCACCCGGACCGACCTCGGTTCCCAGCCGCCCTGGGGCGCGGCGCCCGCCGGGCCGGCACCGCAGGACATCACCGGTTCCGGCGCCCTGCCCGTGTCCGCCCCGCCCGATGACGGCCTCGGCTCCCCGCACGGCTCCGGTCCCCCGCCCGTGCACCCCGCCGACCCGCACGGCGCCCCTCCCGGGACCGGCGGGCGGGTGCCCACCACGCGCCCCCGCGTCCTGCACGCCGTCCTCGCCGGACTTCTCGGGCTGGCGGTCGCGGGAGCGGGCGTCTGGTACGCCATGACGCAGCATCCCGGCGCCGGCGGGACGGCGCGGCCGTACGGCGACGGCGTGGGGCTCGGTGTGGCGCTGGAGGGCGGCGACTGCGTGCTCGCCGACTGGCCCGGGGCGGTCCCCTTCCGGGGCACCCCTCGGCTTAGCCTGGACCCCAGCTGCCGGGAGAGGGCACCCGACGGTCAGGTGATGGCCTTCGTCCCGGCCGGGTCCGCCGTCGAGGCACGTGCGGCGGGGCCCGCGGCGTGCGAGAAGCGGACCGCGGAGATCCGTAGCCGGCTGGCGGACGTCCGCAGCTATGCCGTGATACCGACCGAGGCGGGGTTCGCGAGGGCGGGGCGGCGCACCGCCTGTCTGGTGCTGGGCGCGCACGGGCCGGTGTACGGGCCGCTCGGCGAGCATCGCGCACCGGGGTCCGCCTTCGCCGACACGGCGACCATGCAGCGCCGTGACTGTCTCGACGTCCGCTCGCGCCGGGACGCCCGCCTGGTCTCCTGCGAGGGCCCGCACGACGAGCAGGTGCTCGGATTCACCCGGCTGGCCGACGACATCACGCTGAGCGAGGCGCGCACCGAGTCGGACGCGGCGTGCGCCCGTCGGGTGCCGCCGCGCGAGTACGGCTTCGATCCCTCCGTCTACGCGGCGGGCTCCTGGACCAGCGAGGGGGCCTGGAAGACGGGCACACATTTCGCCGTGTGCACCGTACGGAAGCAGAACGGGGGCACCATGGAGGGGGACGAACCTTAGGAGGGTGTTGCGATGCCCGGTTCTGCGGACGGTTCTACGAAGGCGATGGGAGCGATCACCGTCGGTGGCCTCGTCGTGGTGACGGCCTACACGGTGGCGCTCGGGAGCAATGGCTGGCTGTGGTTCGGGTGGGTGGTGCTGGGGCTGATCACGCTGGGGATGGTCGTCAGCCGCAGCACCTGAGCCTCACTCCCGGTTGAGCCGCCCCGCGGAGTGGACGCCCGGCTGGTACTTCGGCAGCCGGGCGGTGATCTTCATACCCGCTCCCGGGGCGGTCTCCATGACGAGGCCGTAGTCGTCGCCGTAGACCTGCCGGAGCCGGTCGTCGACGTTGGACAGCCCGATGCCGCCGGACGGGCTGACCTCGCCGGCGAGGATGCGGCGCAGCACGGCGGGGTCCATGCCGGCGCCGTCGTCCTCGATGACGACGAGGGCCTCGGCGCCGGCGTCCTGGGCGGTGATGCTGATGTGGCTCCTGCCCGCGGACGCCCCCTTGCCCTCGAGGCCGTGCTTGACGGCGTTCTCGACGAGCGGCTGGAGGCACAGGAAGGGCAGGGCCACCGGCAGCACCTCCGGGGCGATCTGGAGGGTGACCGTGAGGCGGTCACCGAAGCGTGCCCGCACGAGCGCCAAGTAGTGGTCGATGGCGTGGAGTTCGTCGGCGAGCGTGGTGAAGTCGCCGTGCCTGCGGAAGGAGTAGCGGGTGAAGTCGGCGAACTCCAGGAGCAGTTCGCGGGCCCGCTCGGGGTCGGTGCGGACGAACGAGGCGATCACCGCGAGCGAGTTGAAGATGAAGTGCGGGGAGATCTGGGCGCGCAGCGCCTTGATCTCGGCCTCGATGAGCCGGGTACGGGACTGGTCGAGGTCGGCCAGTTCCAGCTGTACCGACACCCAGCGGGCCACCTCGCCGGCCGCGCGCACCAGCACGGCCGACTCACGGGGCGCGCAGGCGACCAGGGCGCCGTGGACCCGGTCGTCGACGGTGAGCGGGGCGACGACCGCCCAGCGCACGGGGCAGTCGGGGGCGTCGCAGGTCAGCGGGAGGGCCTCGCCGCGGCCCGACTCCAGGGAGCCTGCGAGGAGTTCCATGATCTGCGTACGGTGATGGCCGCCCACCCCGTCCCAGACCAGGACGGTCTCCTGGTCGGTCAGGCAGAGCGCGTCGGTGCCGAGGAGTGAGCGCAGCCGGCGGGCCGACTTGCGGGCCGTCTCCTCGGTGAGGCCGGCGCGCAGTGGCGGCGCGGCGAGGGAGGCGGTGTGCAGGGTCTCGAAGGTGGCGTGCTCGACCGGGGTGCCGAGACCGCCGAGGTTCTGGGGGCGGGCGGTGCGCCGGCCCAGCCAGAAGCCGGCGGCGAGCAGCGGCAGGACCGCCACGCACAGTCCCGCCATGAAGCCGCTCATGACGTGGCCTCCGTGCGCAGGTCCTCCGGCAGATGGCAGCGGGCCAGGATCGCCGAGGTGCCGGGCGGCACCCGGCCCGGGGTGGCCAGCGACACCAGCACCATGGTGAGGAAGCCGAGCGGCACCGACCAGAGCGCGGGCCAGGCGAGCAGCGCGTGCAGGGTGCCGGAGCCGGGCAGGCCCGCCATCGTCGCCGCGACGGCGAGCAGCGCGGAGCCGCCGCCGACCAGCATCCCGGCGGCGGCGCCGGGCGGGGTCAGCCGCCGCCACCAGATGCCGAGGACGAGCAGGGGACAGAAGGAGGAGGCCGACACGGCGAAGGCGAGGCCCACCGCGTCGGCCACCGGGAGCCCGCCGACCAGGACGCTCGCGGCGAGCGGGACGGCCATGGCGAGGACGGTGCCGAGGCGGAAGTGCCGTACGCCGCGGGACGGGAGCACGTCCTGGGTGAGGACGCCGGCGACGGCCATGGTCAGGCCGGACGCGGTGGACAGGAACGCGGCGAAGGCGCCGCCCGCGACCAGGGCGCCCAGCAGGTCGCCGCCGAGGCCGCCGATCATGCGGTCGGGCAGCAGCAGGACGGCGGCGTCGGCGTCCGAGCTGAGGGTGAGTTCGGGGGCGTAGAGGCGGCCGAGGGCGCCGTAGACGGGCGGCAGCAGGTAGAAGGCGCCGATCAGGCCGAGGACGGCGACGGTGGTTCGGCGGGCGGCGACGCCGTGCGGGCTGGTGTAGAAGCGGACGACGACGTGCGGCAGGCCCATGGTGCCGAGGAAGGTGGCGAGGATCAGTCCGTACGTGGCGTACAGGGGGCGTTCGCCGCGGCTCTCGGCCTGGGAGGGTGACAGGTCGCCGCCCGCTCCGCGGTCGCGTTCGGGGACCTCGGCGCCCTGGGCGAAGGTGAGCCGGGTACCGCCCTCGATGTGATGGGTGCCGGCGGCGAGCCGGAGCCGGTCGTCGTCGTGGGTGCGGCCGTCGATGGTGCCGGTCACCGTCACGGTCAGCGGCCGGTCGAGTCTGAGGTCGAGGGTGTCGTCGACGCGGACGACGCCGCGTTCGCGGAAGGTGGCCGGTTCGTCGAAGGCGCGGCCGGGGGCGCCGTCGCCCTGCCAGGCGAGGATCAGGAAGAGGGCGGGGACCAGCAGGGCGGTGAGTTTGAGCCAGTACTGGAAGGCCTGCACGAAGGTGATGCTGCGCATGCCGCCGGCGGCGACGATGGCGACCACCACGACGGCGACGATCACTCCGCCGAGCCCGTCGGGCGCCCCCGTCAGGACGGTCAGGGTCAGCCCGGCGCCCTGGAGCTGGGGCAGCAGATACAGCCAGCCCGTGCCGACGACGAAGGCGCCGGCGAGCCGCCGTACGGCCGGGGAGGACAGGCGGGCCTCGGCGAAGTCGGGGAGGGTGTAGGCGCCCGAGCGGCGCAGCGGGGCGGCGACGAACAGCAGCAGGACCAGATAGCCGGCGGTGTAGCCGACCGGGTACCAGAGCATGTCGGGGCCCTGGACGAGGACGAGGCCGGCGATGCCGAGGAAGGAGGCGGCGGAGAGGTATTCGCCGCTGATCGCGGCGGCGTTGAGGCGGGGGCCGACGGTGCGGGAGGCGACGTAGAAGTCGGAGGTGGTGCGGGAGATGCGCAGACCGAAGGCGCCGACGAGGACGGTCGCCAGGACGACGAGGGCGACGGCGGGGACGGCGTAGCTGGAGTTCACGGCCGCATCGGTCTCTCGGGTTCGGTCGGTTCGGGCTCGGTCGGTTCGGGCTCGGTCGGTTGCGGTTCAGCGGTCTTCGACGAGGCGTACGAAGTCCCGTTCGTTGCGCTCGGCGCGGCGCACGAACCAGCGGGCGAGCAGGACGAGCGGTGCGTAGAGGCCGAAGCCGAGGACCGCCCATTGAAGGTGGCGGGCGTGCGGCATCGCGGCGAAGAGCAGGGGCAGGGGGCCGACGAGGAGGCCGAGGACGGCCAAGACGGCGAGGGCGGTGCGCAGTTGGGTGCGCATCAGGGAGCGGACGTAGGTGTGACCGAGGGTGGTCTGCTCGTCGATCTCGGTGCGGGGCCGGTAGTAGCCGGAGACCTGGGGGTACCGCCCGCGCGAGCGAAGCCGAGCGTGGGGAAGTGCGCGGCGGGGCGGGCCGGTGACGACGACGCGGCGTTCGGTGGGGCCGTTGGGCATCGTCAGGGCCTCCGCATCAGCAGGTCGCGCAGCTCGCGCGCGTGCCGGCGGCTGACCTGGAGTTCCTCGGCGCCGACCATGACACTGACGGTGCCCGTGTCCAGGCGCAGCTCGCCTATGTGGCGCAGGGCGACGAGGTGGCGGCGGTGGATGCGGACGAAGCCTCGGGAGCGCCAGCGTTCCTCCAGAGTGGAAAGCGGGACGCGGACGAGGTGGCTGCCCCGGTCGGTGTGCAGACGGGCGTAGTCGCCCTGGGCCTCGACGTGGGTGATGTCGTCGACGGCGACGAAGCGGGTCACTCCGCCGAGTTCGACGGGTATGTGGTCGGGGTCGGGCTCGCTGACGGGGATGCGGGGCGCGCTGTCCCGGAGTGCACCGGCACGTCGGACGGCTTCGGCGAGGCGTTCCTTGCGGACCGGTTTGAGGACGTAGTCGACGGCCTTGAGGTCGAAGGCCTGGACGGCGAAGTCCTCGTGGGCGGTGACGAAGACGACGAGGGGCGGGCTGGCGAAGCCGGTGAGCAGCCGGGCCAGGTCGAGGCCGTCGAGGCCGGGCATGTTGATGTCGAGGAAGACGACATCGATCGCCTCGGTGCCGCCCGGGCCGGATTCCAGGGCGCGGTTGATCCGGCGCAGCGCCTCGGTCGCGTCGCCGGCGCCCTCGGCGCTGCCGATACGGGGGTCCGCGTTCAGCAGGTAGAGGAGCTCCTCCAGCGAGGGGCGTTCGTCGTCGACAGCCAGGGCACGCAGCATGAGGTCGGAGTGTAGGAGCAATTCGCACGCCTGCACACGTGCCGACGTGGGGATGTTCCCGCTGGATACAGTGCCGACATGAACAGCAGGCCGACGCCCTTCGACGACCTCGACCGGAAGATCATCACGGCCTTGATGGCCAATGCCAGAACGAGTTTCGCGGAGATCGGCGCGGCCGTCGGGCTGTCCTCCACGGCGGTGAAGCGGCGGGTGGACCGGCTGCGCGAGACGGGTGTGATCACCGGGTTCACGGCCACCGTCAAACCGTCGGCGCTGGGCTGGCGTACGGAGGCGTACGTCGAGGTGTACTGCGAGGGCGCGGCCCCGCCGCGGCGGCTCGCGGAGGTGGTCCGCAACCATCCGGAGATCACCGCGGCCATGACGGTGACCGGCGGCGCGGACGCGCTGCTGCATGTGCGGGCGCGGGACGTGGAGCACTTCGAGGAGGTGCTGGAGCGGATCCGTGTCGAGCCGTTCATCCGCAAGACGATCAGCGTCATGGTGCTGTCCCATCTGCTGCCGGAGAGTCCGGAGGCGGGCGCGAGCCAGCCGGCACCGGAGTAAACCTGCCAAGGCGCAGCAGGGCTGCGTTTGCGGAAGAAACTACGCAGCATTCCTGCGCGAACACGCAATATTTTTTCCTTGTCGGTCCTCGGCGGCAGTTCTTACCTTGGTGTCAACCCCCAGTCGACATTGCGAGGAAGCGGAGGAACCCCTCTGTGTCCGACACCCGTGTGCCGCGCCGGCGGCGGTACCTCGTCTGCGAACCCAGACACTTCGCCGTGCAGTACGCGATCAACCCGTGGATGCATCCCGACGCCCCCGTGGACGTCGACCTCGCCCGGGCCCAGTGGCAGGCGCTGATCAGCGCCTACCGGACCCACGGTCACACCGTGGACACCGTGGAGCCCGCCCCCGGCCTGCCGGACATGGTCTTCGCGGCGAACTCCGCGGTCGTCGTGGACGGCCGGGTCTTCGGCTCGCTCTTCCACGCGCCGGAGCGGCGCCCCGAGTCCACCCACTACGACACCTGGTTCAAGACCGCGGGCTACGACGTGTACCGTCCCGAGGCCGTGTGCGAGGGCGAGGGCGATCTGGTCTGGACGGGCCGGTACGTGCTGGCCGGCACGGGGTTCCGTACGACCCGTGAGGCGCACCGCGAGGTGCAGGAGTTCTTCGGGCACCCGGTGATCAGCCTGACGCTGGTGGACCCGCGCTTCTACCACCTGGACACGGCTCTGTTCGTCCTGGACGACGACAACATCGCGTACTACCCGGAGGCGTTCTCGCCGGGCAGCCGTGAGGTGCTCGCGCGGCTGTACCCGGACGCGGTGCACGCGACCTGCGAGGACGCGATGGCGTTCGGCCTGAACTCCGTGTCCGACGGACGCAACGTCTTCATCGCGCCCCAGGCGGAGGCGCTCTGCGGCGCACTCGCCGAGCGCGGCTATGTCCCCGTCCCCGTCGACCTGTCGGAGTTCCGCAAGGCCGGCGGCGGCATCAAGTGCTGTACCCAGGAGATCCGCTGATGACCGCTCCCGTCACCGCCCGTTCGTCCGCCGACCTGATCAGCGCCGAGGAGCCGGTGCTCGCGCACAACTACCACCCGCTGCCCGTGGTCGTCGCCCGGGCCGAGGGGACGTGGGTGGAAGACGTGGAGGGCCGCCGCTACCTGGACATGCTGGCCGGTTACTCGGCGCTCAACTTCGGCCATCGCCACCCGGCGCTGACCGAGGCGGCGCACCGGCAGCTGGACCGCCTGACGCTCACGTCCCGTGCCTTCCACAACGACCGCCTCGCCGAGTTCGCCGAGCGTCTGGCCGCCCTGACCGGCCTGGACATGGTGCTGCCGATGAACACGGGCGCCGAGGCGGTCGAGTCCGGCATCAAGGTGGCCCGCAAGTGGGCGTACGAGGTGAAGGGCGTGCCGGCCGATCAGGCGACGATCGTGGTCGCCGCGGAGAACTTCCACGGCCGTACGACGACGATCGTGTCGTTCTCCACGGACGAGACGGCCCGGCAGGGCTTCGGCCCCTTCACCCCGGGTTTCCGGATCGTGCCGTACAACGACCTGGCGGCGCTGGAGGCGGCGGTCGACGAGACGACCGCGGCGGTGCTGCTGGAGCCGATCCAGGGTGAGGCGGGCGTCCTCATCCCCGACGAGGGCTACCTCGCCGGGGTGCGTGAACTGACGCGCCGCAAGGGCTGTCTGTTCATCGCGGACGAGATCCAGTCGGGCCTCGGCCGTACGGGCCGTACGCTCGCCGTCGAGCACGAGGGTGTCGTCCCGGACGTACTGCTGCTGGGCAAGGCGCTGGGCGGCGGCATCGTGCCGGTGTCGGCGGTGGTGGCCCGCCGGGACGTGCTCGGGGTGCTGCGGCCGGGCGAGCACGGCTCGACGTTCGGCGGCAATCCGCTGGCCGCCGCGGTCGGCACGGCGGTGGTCGAGCTGCTGGAGACCGGCGAGTTCCAGCGCCGGGCCACCGAACTGGGCGTGGTCCTGCGGGGTGGGCTGTCGTCCCTGGTCGGCAGGGGCGTCGTCGGCTTCCGCGCGCGCGGCCTGTGGGCCGGTGTCGACATCGACCCGGAGTTCGGCACGGGCCGCGAGATCGGCGAGCGCCTCATGCGCGAGGGAATCCTGGTCAAGGACACCCACGGCTCCACGATCCGCCTTGCCCCGCCCCTGACGATCACGACGGAGGAGTTGGAGGGGGCGCTGGGTGCCCTGGAGAAAGTCCTGACTTAACCCCCGCCCCTCCTGACCGGCCCGGCACCCGCTCGACGGGGCCGGGCCGCCGTCTTCCGAGGCCCGGACCCCCACGGCCCCGGCATGGCCGTCACCTCAACCGGCCGGCCCGCCACCCGCCCCGACACGGACGAGCCACCACCCACCCAGACACGGCGAGCCACCACCCGCCCGAGCCCCCGGACCGCCACCGCCCGAACCAGCCCGCCGATGTGCAGGCGCTCCCACACCCCGACCGTCAGACCCTTTCGCTCACCCGACCATCAGCCCCTCCCGATCCGCTTCGCCGCCCCCCGTGCTCAGGCACCCGCAGCCCCGCGTGCCCTCCCCCGCGCCCCGAGCGACCGGCCATCCCGCACCTCGCCCCCCTCTCCCTCAGAAGGGCACCCGGCCGCCGGCCGGAAAGCGAACCGAGCTGTCCCTCCGCCGCGGTGGTCCCCGCCCGGCCCCCGCAAAGAGGCGGGGTTGTCCGGAAGGGTGAAGATGGGGACAAGAGGTGGTAGACCGCTCTCAGCGACAGAGAGGTCGGCCGTGGGCACATACGAGGAGCAGGGCGTTGCCAGGCAGGGGTTCGACGTGGCGGACGCCGCGCCTCTGCTGCTCGATGCGCAGGGTCTGGTGACGGGGTGGACCTGGGATGCGCAACGGGTGCTGGCGTACCCGGCCTCCGAGACGGTCGGACGCGATGTCGCCGAGCTGTTCGGCGACGAGGACGCGGGGCGGGTGCCGGAGCTGCTGGAGCGGTGCCGTAGGCAGGGGGGCTGGGCGGGGCTGCTGACGGCCCGGCACAAGGACGGCTCCCTGATCCGGCTCATGGTGCGGATCACGTCGGCCCTCGACACCCACGGCTCCTCGCGCTGGCTCGTGCTGCTGTCCGAGCTCGAGGACGCCACCGGCTGGGACATGAGCCGCGCCGTGCTGGAGCAGATGGTCGCCCGCTCCCCCGTCGGCATAGCGATCGTCGACACGGAGCTGCGCTTCGTGTGGTCGAACGCAGCGCTCACCCAGTTCGGCGGCGGCCCGCCGACCCGCCGGCTCGGGCTGCGGCTCGCGGACATCCAGCCCGGCATCGACGCCGAGAACATCGAAGCCCAGATGCGGCGGGTGCTGTCGACCGGCGAGCCGATCGTCGGCTACGAGCACATCGGCCACGTACGCTCCGCGCCGCTGCGCGAGACCGCCCACATGATGTCGTTCACCCGGCTCGACGACGGCCAGGGCCATCCCATGGGCGTGTACTACACGGTGGAGGACATCACCGACCGGCACCGCGCCCGGCAGCGCCTGGCCCTGCTCGACGTGGCCGGCCAGCACATCGGCCGCACCCTGGACATCACACGCACCGCCCAGGAGCTGGCGGAGGTGGCCGTACCGGGGCTCGCGGACCTCGTCACCGTGGATCTGCTGGAGTCGGTGCTGCGGGGCGGGGAGCCCGCCGCCGGGCCGCTGGGCGACGCCGATCCGGTGCCGCTGCGCCGCGCGGGGCAGCGATCGGTCACCGAGCGGGTGCCGGAGGCGGTCGTCGACATCGGGGAGGTGGTCGTCTATCCGGCGGGGTCACCGCCGATCCGCTGTCTGCGGACGGCCGAGTCCTGGCGCGAGGAGAAGCTCGATCCACTCGGCGAGGCATGGTCGGAGCACGCGCACGGCGGACAGGCCGCCATCTTCCTGGAGCTGGGCCTGCACAGTGTGATGATCGTGCCGATCTGCGCCCGGGGTGTCACCCTGGGCCTGACGACCTTCTTCCGGCGCCACCGCCAGGAGCCCTTCGAGCAGGCCGACCTGAACCTGGCCGAGGACCTCGTCTCGCGGGCCGCCGTCTGTGTCGACAACGCCCGCCGCTACACCCGCGAACGCGACGCCGCCCTGGTCCTCCAGCGCAGCCTGCTGCCGCACCGGCTGCCGGAGCAGACCGCGCTCGAGGTGTCCGCCTGCTACCGGCCGGCCGACGAGCTGACCGGCCTCGGCGGTGACTGGTACGACATCATCCCGCTGTCGGGGGCCCGCGTGGCCCTGGTGGTGGGCGAGGTGCCCGGGCACGGCATCGACGCCGCCGCGGCCATGGGCCGGCTGCGCACCGCCGTAAGGACCCTGGCGGCGCTGGATCTGCCGCCCGAGGAGGTGCTGGCCCACCTGGACGACCTGGTCGCCCAGCTGGCCCGCGAGGAGGGGGGCGAGCCGGCCGACGCGGAGGCCGCCATGGCCCGGTCGGTGGGGTCCGGGTGCGTGTACGTCCTCTACGACCCGGTCGACGGGCAGTGCACCATGGCCGCCGCCGGCCACCCCGCGCCGGCCGTCGTGCTGCCCGACGGCACCGCCACCTTCGTCGACCTCCCCCAGGGCCCGCCGCTGGGCGCGGGCGGTCCGCCCTTCGAGTCGGTCGAGCTGGCCCTGGTGAGCGGCAGCACGCTCGTCCTGCACACCGACGGTCTGCTGGCGCGCGGGGACGAGTGGGCCGTCGACGCCGACCGGGACCGGCTGCGGGAGGCCCTGGAACAGCCCGCGACCACCATCGACCTGCACTGCCGGACCGTGATCGACGCCTTGGTGCCGGACCGCCCGCACGACGACGTGGCCCTGCTGATGGCCCGCACCCGGCTTCTGGGCACCGAGCAGGTCGCCGACTGGGATCTGCCCTCCGACCCGGCGGCCGTCGCCGACGCCCGCAAGACGGCCACCCGGCAGCTGTCGGAGTGGGGGCTGGAGGAGCTGGCGTTCACGACGGAACTGGTCGTCAGCGAGCTGGTCACCAATGCGATCCGCTACGCCGCCGGACCCATCCGGCTGCGCCTGATCAGGGAGCGGGCGCTGATCTGCGAGGTCTTCGACGGCGGTGCGACCGCGCCGCACCTGCGCCATCCGCGCACCACCGACGAGGGCGGGCGGGGGCTGCTGCTGGTCTCCCAGTTCACCCAGCGGTGGGGCACCCGCTTCGTCCCCGAGGGGAAGATCATCTGGGCCGAGCAGTCCCTGACGGATCCGCCGCCCTGACCTGCCGTACGGCCCCATCTGTAGTAGATCGGTAGATACGGCGCATGGCATGGGAAACTGGTCAAGTCCCGGTGGTGAGGCGAAGCCATGGAAGACAAGGCGATCGACTACGAGGCGGTGTTCCAGGCCCTGCCCGGAATGGTCGCCCTGCTGACGCCGGAGCTGGTGTACGCCGACGCCAACGAGGACTTCCAGCGCCTGTCCGGCCGCACCCGCGACCAGCTGGTCGGCCGGTACATCTTCGACGTCTTCCCGGACAACCCCAACGATCCCGCCGCGACCGGCATGCGCGACGTGCGGGCGTCGATGCTGCGCGTGGTGGCCACCGGCGAGCGCGACGCCATGGCGTTGCAGCGCTACGACGTCGAGGACGCCGTCCGTCCCGGCCACTGGGAGGAGCGGTACTGGAGTCCCATCAACGCACCCGTCCACGGCCCCGGGGGACAGGTGGCCTACGTGCTGCACCGGGTCGAGGAGGTCACCGAGCTCATCCGGCTGCGGGGCGGCGGCGGGGGCAGCGACACCCGGGCGCGGGTCCTGGAGGCGGAGCTGTACACCCGCGCCCGTGAGTTGCAGGAGCTCAACGAACGGCTGCGGCTGGCGCATGCCCGGGAGCGCGAGGTGGCGCTCGCCCTCCAGGAGGCGATGCTGCCCGCCCGGCGGCAGGTGGGCAACCATCGGGCTGCGGTGCGGTACCGGCCCGCGGTCGGCGCGCTGAACGTGTGCGGCGACTGGTACGACCTGATCGACCTGGTCGGTGGCAACCGCATCGGCGTGTCCGTGGGCGACGTGGTCGGGCACGGCCTCCCGGCCGCCGGTGTGATGGGGCAGCTGCGCAGCGCGCTCAGCGCCACCTCACGGGTCGCCGACGGGCCGGCCCAGGCGCTGGACATCCTGGGTCGCTACGCCCATGTGGTGGACGGCGCGGAGTCGGCCACCGCGGTCACGACATTCATCGACTGCGACGCGCGCACCATCACCTACAGCAGCGCCGGCCATCCGCCGCCGGTGCTGGTCCACGCCGACGGCGAGGTGGAGTTGCTCGACCGGGCCACCGATCCGCCACTGGACGCCCGGCCCGATCCGAGGCCCAGACCGCAGGCCGCCACCACGTACGCCGAGGGCGCCACGCTCGTGCTGTACACCGACGGTCTGATCGAGCGGCGCCGTGAGGACATCGACACCGGTCTGGCCCGCCTGTCCGACGCACTCGTGCGCCATCGCACCGCCGACCCCGAGTCCCTCGCCGACGCCGTCCTGCTGGAGCTGCTGCCGCCGGGCGGCGCGACCGACGACACGGCGCTGATCATCGTGCGGCTGTGATGGACGAGCAGACGCGAGGGCTCCCCGCAAGGGCGGGCCGCCTGCCACCCGTTGATCGTGATCACGCCAAACCAAGCCTTCCGGTTGCCGCCCGCCGATCCAGGACACCAGGCTGGTCAGGCGGTCCTCCCCACCCGCAATCGACGCCGTCCGCCGACCTTCTGACATCCAGTCAGAGGGATTGCCGCGGCCGGCATCCGTCCGTCCCCGACCCGGTTCCGGCCTGTCACCCCTGCGCCTACACTGGCAGCCCCACGGCACACTGGTCGACCTGCCAGAACACGGCGTTCCTAGTGCATCCGCCGGAGTGAGGAGCGACCCCTTGTTCTACTACGTACTGAAATACGTGTTGTTGGGACCTCTGCTGAGACTTGTCTTCCGCCCGCGCATCGAGGGCCTGGAGCACGTGCCGGACACGGGCGCCGCCATCGTCGCCGGCAACCACCTGTCGTTCTCGGACCACTTCCTGATGCCGGCGATACTCAAGCGGCGGATCACCTTCCTGGCGAAGAAGGAGTACTTCACCGGCCCCGGCATCAAAGGACGCCTGACGGCTGCCTTCTTCCGCAGCGCCGGGCAGATCCCGGTCGACCGCACCGGCAAGGAGGCTGGCCAGGCCGCGATCCGCGAGGGACTGGGGGTCCTGGGCAAGGACGAACTCCTCGGCATCTACCCGGAGGGCACCCGCTCGCACGACGGACGGCTCTACAAGGGCAAGGTCGGAGTCGCGGTGATGGCGCTCAAGGCCGGCGTCCCGGTCGTCCCGTGCGCGATGATCGGCACGTTCGAGGCACAGCCGCCGGGGAAGGTCATCCCGAACATCCACCCGGTCAAGATCCGCTTCGGCGAGCCCCTCGACTTCTCCCGCTACGCCGGCATGGAGAACGAGAAGGCGATCCTGCGCGCCGTGACCGACGAGATCATGTACGCCATCCTGTCGCTGTCCGAGCAGGAGTACGTCGACCAGTACGCGGCCGTCGCCAAGGCCGAGGAGGAGGCGGCTGCGAAGGCGGCCAAGGAGAAGGAGCGCAAGTTCCGGCGACTGCCGATCAGCTGACGGGGTTCGGCCGGCCCCCCGGACCGGCTCGGTCGAGAGAGACCAGAGCCTCGTCCAGCAGCCTTCGCAGCCGCAGCGCGTCCGCCGCCACGGCACTGACCAGGGCGGCGGGCCCGGCGAGCGGCATGACGGCGGCGTTGTCGCCGAGCACCCGGGCCGGCACCGGATGCGCCGTGAACTCGGGCCGTACGACGAGAAGTTGACCGACGGCCCGATGTCCGCCCAGGGCCGCCGGCCCGTCCCAGCCGTCCGGCGCGCCGGGGCCGCAGGCGAGCTCCTGATCGAGCACCGGCCGCCCCGCGACCCGTACCCGGATCCGGCTGCCGAGCCGCCCCGGCTCCTCCCCCGCCCGACCGAGGACCTGCTCCTCGCGCAGCACCAGCCGCCCCGTCGCGCCGACGTCGACGCGGGTGTCGACGTGCAGATCGCTGCCCTTCGCCGAGATCAACTGCTCCGGCAGCCAGTGCAGTTCGGCCTCGTCGGCCACGGACAGCCGTACGTCGTAGCGCGCCTCGCCCTTGCCCTGCCCCGGGAGCGCGATGGTGGCCGCGGCCGAGGTGACGCGCAGCCGAGCGCCCGCCTCCACGTCGGCCTCGACGGTGAAGTGGTCGCCGCCGAGGGGACCGCTCATCGCGCCGACGAGAGCGACCCGCGCCTCGGCGCCACTCCCCCGGGTCCGTCGGAGCGCCAGCGGCCCGTCGCTGTCGAGCACCGGCAGCGCCGTGCCGCCCCGCCGGTCGTCGCGGGCGACGATCCGCGCGACGGCCCGCACGCCACCGGCCACGGTCGCGGTCACGCCGTCCACGCGGCGAGCCGCGCCCGCACCCAGTCGGCGACGTCCGTGACTCCGGGCCCGCCGCGCAGCGACTGGAAGACGACGGGCAGTTCGGCCCGTTGCGCCTTGGCGTCGGCCGCCATCCGCGCCAGGTCGGAGCCGACGTACGGCGCGAGGTCGGTCTTGTTGACCACGAGCAGATCGGCGGTGGTCACCCCGGGGCCGCCCTTGCGGGGAATGTCGTCCCCGCCGGCGACGTCGATCACGAAGATCTGCGCGTCGACGAGCCCCTTGGAGAAGGTGGCGGTGAGGTTGTCCCCGCCGGACTCGACCAGGATCAGATCGAGGGGACCGACCTCGTCCTCCAGATCCTCGACGGCTTCGAGGTTCGCGGAGATGTCGTCCCGGATGGCGGTGTGCGGGCAGGCCCCGGTCTCCACGGCGGTGATCCGCTCCGGCGGCAGAACGGCCTCCCGCAGCAGGAACTCGGCGTCCTCCCGCGTGTAGATGTCGTTGGTGACGACGGCCAGGGACAGTTCCTCGCGCAGCACCCGGCAGAGCGCGGCGACGGTGGCGGTCTTGCCGGACCCGACCGGCCCGCCGAGGCCGATGCGCAGAGCCCGCCGCGACCCGTCCGGCCGGTGCGCGTCGGCGCTGACGGCGGCGGGTCCGTCGTGGGAGTGGTCGAGATGCATGGGCGGCTCCTTCGGTACGGGATGGGGGGTGCGTGGTCCTGAGGTGGGGCGCGGGGGTGCGTGGTCCCGAGAGGGGCGCGGGGGTGAGTGGTCCTGAGAGGGGCCCGGGGGTGAGTACCGCTAGGACGCGAACAGCCGTACGGCCCAGGCCGCATGCACCTCCGCCCCGATCTCCAGCAACGGTCCCGAAGCCGCGGGCAGCTCGTCGACCCCGCTCTCGACCACCAGCCGCCCCGCCTCCACCGCCCGGTCCACGACCCGGTCCAGCTCCGGCGCCAGTCGGGCCAGTACGGCCGTGGCGTCGAAGGGGTCGAGGCTCAGCAGCCGTACCGTCGCGCTCGCCGGCCCGCTCACGCTCTCGTACGCGGCGCAGTACGCCGCCTCGACCGCGCCCAGCCCGGCGGCCCGGGCCACGGCTCCCAGCACGACCGGCTGATGGGCGCCCTTGGGAAACCGGCCCGCCAGCGCGTCGAGTTCCGCCGCGGGCCAGGTCGCCCGAGCGGCCCGCATCAGCTGCCGGCCGAGCTTGCGCGCGGCCAGCCGCAGGGCGGGGGACGGGGTACGCGCGTCGGCCGCCTCGTCCAGTGTGACCGGGTCCGCGCCGAGGGCCGCCGCAGCGGCGAGCGAGGCCGCGACCAGCCCCGCCGTGTGCAGCCGCCCCCGGCAGAAGTCCTCCAGGCTCGCGGCCCCGGTGATGCGTCCCGCCTTGACGGCCGCCTCGGCCCCGCCGGAGTGCGCGTGCCCCCCGGCGGGAAAGCGGCCGTCGGCCAGGACGAGAAGTGCTGCCCGTGACATCGAACCCCGCCGTCAGAAGAGGAAGTATCGCTGGGCCATGGGAAGTTCCTCGGCGGGCGCCGCCTCGACGAGCTCGCCGTCGATGTGCACGGCGAAGCTGTCGGGGTCGACCCGCACCTCGGGTCGCGCGTCGTTCTGCCGCATGTCGGCCTTGGTGACACCGCGCGTCGACTCGATGGCCACGAACCGCTTGCCGAGCTGGAGCCGCTCCGGCAGCCCGTCCTCCAGAGCCGCTGGGGCGACGAAGTTGAAGGAGTTGGCGGCGGGTGCCCGCCCGATCGCCCCGTACATCGGGCGGGGCAGGATTGGCTGGGGCGTCGGGATCGAGGCGTTCGCGTCGCCCATCTGTGCGTAGGCGATCTGCCCGCCCTTGATGACGAGGTGCGGCTTGACCCCGAAGAACGCCGGTTCCCACAGCACCAGATCGGCCAGTTTCCCGCTCTGCACCGACCCGATCTCGCGGGCCAGGCCCTGGGCGAGCGCCGGGTTGATCGTGTACTTGGCGACATAGCGGCGTACCCGGTGGTTGTCGGCCCGTCCGTCGCCGGGCAGCGCGCCCCGGCGCCGCTTCATGACGTGGGCCGTCTGCCAGGTCCGCAGGACGACCTCGCCGACGCGTCCCATGGCCTGGGAGTCCGAGGAGATGATCGAGATGGCGCCCAGGTCGTGCAGGACGTCCTCAGCCCCGATCGTCGACGGCCGGATCCGTGACTCGGCGAAGGCCAGGTCCTCCGGCACCGCCGGGTTGAGGTGGTGGCACACCATCAGCATGTCGAGGTGTTCCTCGGCGGTGTTGACGGTGAACGGCCGGGTCGGATTCGTCGAACTCGGCAGCACATGCGGCTCGGAGACGACGGTCATGATGTCCGGCGCGTGTCCGCCGCCCGCGCCCTCGGTGTGGTACGCGTGGATCCCGCGCCCCGCGATGGCGGCCAGGGTGTCACCGACGAACCCGGCCTCGTTGAGGGTGTCGGTGTGGATCGCGACCTGGATGCCGGTCTGTTCGGCGACGGTGAGCGAGGCGTCGATCACCGCCGGGGTCGAGCCCCAGTCCTCATGCAGCTTCAGGCCGAGCGCACCACCGCGGATCTGGGACAGCATCGCCTCGTGGGAGACGGTGTTGCCCTTGCCCAGCAGACCGATGTTGAGCGGGTACTGCTCCATCGCCTCCAGCATCCGTGCCAGATGCCACGGACCGGGTGTCACGGTCGTCGCCTTCGATCCCTCGGCCGGTCCGGTGCCGCCGCCCACGAGTGTCGTGATGCCCGCGGCCAGGGCCTCGTCGGCGATCTGCGGGCAGATGAAGTGGACGTGCGCGTCGATGGCGCCGGCCGTGAGGATCCGGCCGCTCCCGGCGATGATCTCGGTCTCGGGGCCGATGACGAGGTCGGGGTGCACCCGGTCCATCGTGTCGGGGTTGCCCGCCTTGCCGATGCCGGTGATACGGCCGTCACGGATGCCGACGTCGGCCTTGACGACGCCCCAGTGGTCGATGATCACGACGCCGGTGATGACGGTGTCCGGGGTGCCGTCCGCACGGGTGGCCCGGGACTGGCCCATGGACTCGCGGATGACCTTGCCGCCGCCGAACACGGCCTCGTCACCGGCCAGTCCAGGTCCGCCGCAGCGGTCCTCCTCGATCTCGACCAGCAGATCGGTGTCGGCGAGCCGGATGCGGTCACCGGTGGTCGGGCCGAACAGGTCGGTGTACGCGGCACGGGAGATCTCAGGCATCGAGGGCGCCTCCCGTCTCGCCGCGCAGTCCCGGCACCACGCGGGCGCCGGCGAGCGGGACGAGTGCGACGTCGACGGGGATCCCGGGCTCGAAGCGCACCGCGGTGCCGGCGGCGACGTCGAGCCGCTTGCCGTGGGCGGCGGCGCGGTCGAAGCGCAGGCCGGGGTTGGCCTCGGCGAAGTGGTAGTGGGAGCCGACCTGGACGGGCCGGTCGGCAGCGTTCAGGACGGTCAGCCGGGTGACCTCACGGCCTTCGTTGCAGACGATCGGGCCCTCGCCGAAAAGGATCTCTCCGGGAATCATCGGGGCCGCCCTCAGACGATGGGGTCGTGGACGGTGACCAGCTTGGTGCCGTCCGGGAAGGTGGCCTCGACCTGGACGTCGTGGATCAGCTCGGGGATGCCCTCCATGACGTCGTCCCGCGTGAGCAGCTTGCGTCCGGAGGACATGAGTTCCGCGACGGTGCGGCCGTCGCGGGCGCCCTCGAGGATGTGCGAGGTGATGAGGGCGACCGCCTCGGGGTGGTTGAGCCTGAGTCCGCGGGCCCTGCGCTTCTCGGCGACGTCGGCCGCCACATGGATGAGCAGCCTCTCTTGCTCGTGCGGGGTCAGTTGCACGTCCCACCTCACAGTCCTCGCTCCGGACCGTGCGGGGCCCGGCTGCCGCGGCCATCGGGCAAAGTGCCTGGTGGCGTGGATCGGCAGGCTAGTTGGGCAGCGTTTCGGGCACGTTAACCCAGCTGTGATCCCTCAGTGGCCGGGCGCGCGGAGGGCATGCTCGTCAGCGCCCGCAGGCCGTCCTGCAGGACCTCCAGGGGCGCCGGCCCGAACAGGGCCTGCTGGGCGATGAATCCCTGCACGGTCGCGATCATCGTGCGGGCCACATGGTCCGCGGGGATGTCCGCCGGCATCATCCCGGCGTCCTGGTATGCCTCGACGGCGCGCACCCAGGACTCCCGCAGCGTCGTGTACACGTCCTCGAGCACGGACGCCAGCTCCTTGTTGCGGACGGTCTCCGCCCAGACCTGGATGACCAGCGGCGGGAAGACCGATCCCCCGTCGTCGTCCAGGGCCGAGTAGACGCGCAGCGTGCGGCCGAGGACCGCTCCCACCAGCAGGTCCGGTGGCGGGGGCGGGCTCTGCCGGGCGGCGTCCTCGAAGGAGGCGCGGATCTCGCCGAGCACTTCCTTGACGATCGCTGCGATCAGCTCGTCCTTGCCGCTGAAGTAGCGGTAGACCGCCCCGGCCGAGAGATCGACCTCCTTCAGCACGTCCTGCATGGACGTGGCGTGGAAGCCGTTGCGGGCGAAGAGACGCGCGGCGCCGTCGAGGATCTGCCGGCGGCGGGCGTCGAGGTGCTCCTGGGATACGCGGGCCATGGTCCCAAAGTAAAACGAACATTCCTTCTTGACAAGCGCCGCCATGGGCGAGCACGGTGGTGACAGGAAAAACGAACGATCCTTCTTTTTAATCTTCCGTAGATCCCTCTCCCTGGAGTCGAGACCATGTCCACCCACTCCGCTACACCGCACCCGAACGCCGGGCGCCGGCACCTGCTCGCGGTCGTCGTCCTCGTCCCCGTCCTCGCCGCACTCGCCCTGTGGGCGTTCGCCTGGCCCGCGGCCCGCACCGCCCCCAGGGACCTGCCGCTCGGCGTGGCGGGCCCGGCCGCCGCCACGGCCCAGGTCGAGCGGCAACTCACCCAGCGTGACGGCGCGTTCGAGATCCATCGCTACGCCGACGAGGCCGCCGCCCGCCAGGCCGTCGAGGACCGGACCGTGTACGGCGCAATCGTCGTGACACCCGAGGGCCCCGGCCTGCTGACCGCATCAGCGGCGAGCCCGGCCGTCGCCCAGCTGCTCCAGCATGCGGTGGCCGAGCACGCCTCGGCCGAGGGGGCGCGGGTCCGCACGGTCGATGTCGTGCCGGCACCGGCGAACGATCCGCGTGGCGCGGCGCTGGGCTCCAGCGTGCTGCCCCTCGCCCTGGCCGGTATCGCGGCGGGTGCGGCCGTGACGCTGCTCGGGCTGCGCGGCCTGCGCGCCGCGGGCGCTCTGGTCGGGGCCGCCGCGCTGATCGGCGCGGTCACGGCAGCCCTCGCGCACAGCTGGCTTCAGGTGCTGGCCGGCGACTGGTGGGCGGAGGCCGGGGTGTTCGCGCTGATGACGCTGGCCGTGAGCAGCGCCGTCGCCGGGCTCGCCGCCCTCGTCGGCCCTGCCGGGGTGGGCATCACCGCCGCCGTCATGATGCTGCTCGGCAACCCCTTCTCCGGGGCGGCGTCGGCGCCGCAGATGCTGCCCGAACCGGCGGGCGCCGTCGGCCAGTGGCTGCCGCCGGGCGCGGGCACGACGCTGCTGCGCTCGGTGTCCTTCTTCGACGGCGCGGCGGCGACCGCTCCCGCCCTGACCCTGACCTGGTGGGCCGCGCTGGGCCTGGGCGCAGTGCTGCTGGGCAACGCGCTCAAGGCGCGCAAGGAGAGCGGCGCGCCCACGGCCGAGAAGGAGCTCGCCGCCGTCGGCTGACCCACCGGCCACACCGAAGCGACCGGCCATCGAGCGACCGCGCACCCCCGCTGTAGCGGACGGGGGGCACGGTCTTTTTTGTCGTGCCCGCCTACGACGGACCCGGGCTCCGATGCTCGGCCGCGATTCCGAACCGCTGCCGTTCGCGGGGAGCGGACGCCACCTCGCGAACGCGGGAGACCGCGCTGACGACCTGCTCCTCGGCGAGGTCGGCCGACTCCCCCAGCTTTTCCAGTCGTTCCAGGTCAGAGGCGGAGACAAGGGCGACGAGGGGCTTTCCGTGGCGCGTCACGACGACGCGCTCACCGCCGTACACCACGCGATTGATCAGATCGGCGAGCTCAGCCCTTGCTTGCGTCACCGGAATCTCGTAGGCCATGCTCCCTACATTACGTCATGTACGTCCTGTACATTTTTCATAGGCACCCCGGCAAGGGAGCGTGAGCCATGACCCGCCCGTCCGCCCGCTATGTACTGCCCGAGTTCACCGAGCGCACCAGTTCGGGTACCAAGACCCAGGACCCGTACTCGAAGCTGCTGGAGGAGCGGATCGTCTTCCTCGGCACGCGGATCGACGACATCTCGGCGAACGACGTGATGGCCCAGTTCATGTACCTGGAGCACAGCAATCCCGACCAGGACATCTCGCTGTACATCAATTCGCCGGGCGGCTCGTTCAGCGCCATGTCGGCGATCTACGACACGATGCAGTTCGTCGCCTGTGACGTGGAGACGATCTGCCTGGGCCAGGCCGGCTCGGCGAGCGCCGTGCTGCTGGCGGCGGGCACCCCGGGCAAGCGGTTCGCCCTGCCGGGAGCGCGTGTGGTGATCCATCAGCCGGCGTTGCCCGAGCCGGTGCAGGGGCAGGCGAGCGATCTGGCCATCCAGGCCGACGAACTGACGCGCATTCGGACCCGGCTGGAGGAGATGCTCGCCCAGCACACCGGGCGCAGCCGTGCGCAGGTGGCCGCGGACATCGAGCGGGACAAGATCCTTGACGCCCAGGAGGCGCTGGAGTACGGGCTGGTGGACCGGATCATCCCCAGCCGCAAGGCGACCCTCGCCCCGCCCACGGGGAGGTGATCCGGCCGGTGCTCCCACCCGAGTTGCCGCCCCTTCCCGCACTGACGCGGGCCGAGGGCGAGTTGATCGACCGTTATCTCGAGGTGGTGGACCTGCTCGGCCGGATCAACCCGGCGCAGCACGGCGACACCTACCGCGGACTGCGCGCCGCCCAGGCGCTGGTGGCCAAGGCCGCCGCGCTGCGGGACGCGCTGGCGCTGATGCACCAGCGAGGCGAGACGGAGCTGCACGCCCCCACGCTGGCGCGCGCGCTGCGCGTGCTGGACGGAGAACGCCGCACGGCTCGTGTCACGGTGCCGCCGCGCTCCGACACTTGACGACGCGTACAGACCGGATCCGGACGGCTCGGCATGCCGAGCCGTCCGGATCGGCGTCGAAACGCACCAAACGGCGTACCCCCGTTCGGCGTAGCCGTGTCTCCTTTTGCGCGCCCCTCGATGTTGCGCAACAGCCATCGACGCAAGGCGGAATTGGGTGCTTCGTGCCTGGTCCGAGGCTCCTCGGGTATCTGGACATCTGCTCGAACACAAGGGTGTCCACCCGAACGGGTGAGTGGTGAGTAACACCACAAATCCCCGGTTCCGTTGGGTTTTTCGTTCATCCGTGCGTCAAGATCCCTGTCTGACGACAAGCCCCCGCCACAGCGGCGGGGCGGTCCGGGCGGACGCCGAGTCCTGCCGCCGCCCGGATGACCGGTCGACAGGAGTGGATCGGCAGGAGTGGAGGACCCGAGCAAGACGGGCCGCCGGAGCGGACGTTCGTTCGAACCGAGCAGCCCTTGGGGTGAAGCCGCGGCAACGCGGCCGGGCAACTTCGCCAGCCCGAATCCGACAGGTCATCCTTCACAGGCGGCTGACGAAGGGTTGCGCATGACTGCGCTCAATCGTGTCCCGTCGCTCATGGCCCGGGCCGGTACGGCCTCGGCCCTCACGCTCGTCGCAGTGGGCGGCACCGTGGTCGCCCCCGGCTTCGCCACCGAGGCCGAAGCCGCGACGCCGGCGACGAAGGCACTGAAGGTCGCGGCCTCCAAGAAGGGGGCCCCGTACAAGTGGGGCGCCACCGGGCCGAGCAGGTTCGACTGCTCCGGGCTCACGCTGTACTCGTACAAGAAGGCGGGCAAGAAGCTGCCCCGGACGGCGGCTCAGCAGTACAACAAGACCCGCCACATCTCCGCCCAGAACCGCAAGGCCGGAGACCTGGTGTTCTTCCACTCGGGGTCGTACGTCTACCACGTCGGCATCTACGCCGGGAAGGGAAAGATCTGGCACTCCCCGAAGAGCGGGGACGTGGTGAGGCTGCAGAAGATCTGGACCAGGAGCGTCTGGTACGGCCGGGTGAGGTGACCTTCCCGGGGGCGGTGAGGGCGGCCTGACACGCCGTCACCGCCCCCGGGGCTTCACAGGGCCGACAGCGGCCCCGCGAGAAGCGCCAGACCGAATACCGTCAGCGCGGCGCCCGTGCCGACCGTGACCGCCCGGGCTGCCCGCGGCCTGCGCAGCCATCTGCCCAGCCGGTCCACCAGCAGAGCGACGACCTGGAACCACACCAGCGCGATCGCGAGCACGATCAGGGCCAGCAGCAGCGTCCGGGGCAGCGCCGGCGAGCCCGCGGGCACGAACTGCGGCAGCACACTGAGGAAGGTGAGGGACGCCTTCGGGTTGAGGGCGTTGGTCACGAAGCCCTGCCGCAGCGGCCGGGCGGTGGACTCCTCGCGCCCCTCGGCCGGCTCGCCGGGCCCCCCACGCAGCGTCTGGACGCCCAGGTACAGCACATAGAGGCCCCCGACCACCTGGAGCGCCCGGAACAGTGCCGGCACGGCGGCCAGGACCGCGGCGACCCCGACCACCGCGAGCGTCACGTGGATGAGCAGCCCGGCCCCGATCCCCAGCGCACAGGCGACACCGGCCCGGCGGGAGACGAGAGCGTTGCGTACGACGACGGTGAAGTCGGCTCCCGGCATGGCGACCAGGCCGGCGGAGACGCCGGTGAAGGCGATGAGCTGTGCGTCCATGCCGTCAGGGTGCCTGACGGCAGCCTTCAGCAGGTATTTCCAATATGCTGCGCTCGCCTAAAGCATTGGTTAAGGCAGTGGCAGACGGGAGCCTCCATGTACGACCCGACCCGTCTGGCCGCCCTGGTGGCGGTAGCGGAGGCGGGTTCGATCACCCGGGCGGCCGAACGGCTCGGCTACACCACGCCCGCGCTCTCCCAGCAGCTGGCCAAACTGGAGCGCGAGGCGGGCACCGCCCTGCTGGTACGACACCATCGCGGGGCCCGCCTCACCGGTGCGGGCGAGCTGCTGGTGGCCCGGGCCCGCCGGGTGCTCGACGAGCTGGAGCGGGCGCGGCACGAACTGGCCCGGCTGACCGGCCTGTCGGGCGGGACCCTGCGTCTGGGCACCTTCCAGACCGCCGGTATCCATCTGCTGCCCCCGGCTCTCAGCGCCTTCCGCCGGGCGCATCCGGACGTGGAGCTGACCGTCGCCGACTACGAACCGTCGGCCGGTGTCACCGCCGTGGCGGCCGGTGAGGTCGATCTGGCGCTCACCCACGCCTACGAGCCGGGCTCGCCGGTCCCGCTGCCCTCGTCCGTCGGCCTCGAACCGATCCTCGTGGAGGAGCTGGTCCTGGTGTCCGCTCCGGGCCATGCCCTCACCAGCGGGACCGCTCGGCTGCCGCTGACCGAGCTCGCCGGGCAGCCGCTGATCAGCATGGCGCCGGACGCTCCGGCCCGGCGGGAGGTGGAAGCGGTGCTGGCGCGGGCCGGGGCCACCCCTTCGGTACTGGTTCCGACGCCGGGGTACCTGCTGGTGTGCGCGCTGGCCAGTGCGGGGCTCGGGGTGGCGGTCGTGCCGGAGATGGTGGCGCGCACGTCGGTCACTCCGGTCGGGGTGCGGGCGCTGGAGGGCGGAGGGCTGCGCCGTACGATCTCGGTCGCTTTTCGCAGCGACGAGGCGGCGCCGGCCGCGGACGCCTTCCGGGCCCTGCTGCGCGGCACGTTCGGGCGCGCCGGACAGCCGTCGCCGCCGTGAGGGGTCAGGGCTCCTGCTGTCCCGCCGCCGGCACCGGCGCCGTGGGGACGGTCCACGGCAGTTCGATGGAGACGGTCTTGCCGCCCTCACGGGTGGGCCGCACCCGCAGCTTGCCGCCGCACTCCGCGGTGAGCCAGCGGATGATGACCAGACCCCGGCCGTTGTCCTGCTGGACGGCGGCCGGCAGTCGCTTGGGGAAGCGCGGATGGCTGTCGGTCACGCCGATGCGCAGGTGTTCGTCACGGTCGAGCTCGATGTCCACCCTGAAGGTGGGTGACTGACCGAGCGTGTGCTGTACGGCGTTGGTGGCGAGTTCGGAGACGATCAGCCGGATGGTGTCGGCGGCTTCGGTGTCCGGTGGCAGTCCCCACTCGGCGAGGGTGGTGACCACGTAGCTCCGGGCCGCGGAGACCGAGGCGGGATCGCTCGGCAGAGTGACGGATGCTTCCAGGTGATCTGCCATGGCGACGTCGTCCCTTTCCCACGGGACCGCAGTCCGACACGGAGCGGATGGTTCGAGTACGGTCCCGGACTGGTGCTTCGTCGCCAGACTGCCATTACCGCGCCCGTCAGAGGTGGCGATCCACCAAGATATGCATATATCTGTCGCTCGATGCGGTGAACTCTGCGACGGCAGAGCGTATTTGGGCGGCCCGGTTGGAGTAAGGAGTTCCCATGCAGCACGGGCCCGCGGTGCGCCGCCGGAAACTGGGCGCAGAACTGCGTGCGTTGCGTACCGGGGCGGGGCTCACCAGTGGTGAGGCGGCCCGGCTGGTGGGCTGGCACCAGTCCAAAGTGAGCCGGATCGAGACCGGTTCCAGCGGGGTGAAACCGGCCGATGTGCGGTTACTGCTGGATGCGTACGGCGTTCGGGAGGGGCAACTCCGGGAGTTGCTGCTGGTGTTGGCGGGCTCCGACGAAGGGGGCGGCCGGCATCACTGGTGGCATGCGTACCGCGGTGTACTGCCGCCGACGTACCGGGATTTCATCAGTCTGGAGTCGCAGGCGAGCGCGATGCGCACGCTGGAGACGTCCGTGGTGCCCGGGCTGCTCCAGACGCCCGAGTACGCCCGGGCGGTGACGCGGGCCGCGGTGAGCGGACTCGCCGACGAGGCCGGCACCGCCGACGAGCGGCTCGACGCGCTGGTGACGGTCCGGCTGGCCAGGCAGGACGTACTGTACGCCAACCCGCCGCTGCGGCTGAGCGCGGTGCTCGACGAGGCGGTGCTGCGCCGCGAGATCGGCGGTCCCGAGGTGATGGCGCGACAGCTGGGGCGGCTGATGGAGGCGGCGCGGCTGCCTCATGTGCGGCTGCAGGTGCTGCCGTTCGCGGCCGGGGAGCATATCGGCATCACCGGCCCTTTCGTTATCTTCTCATTTTCGCGCACTTCTGATCTGGATGTGGTTGTTCTCGACCACTTGACGAGTAGCCTCTATCTCGAACGGAAAGAAGACCTCCGGGCCTACACGGAGGCCTTCAACGCCCTTCGGATCCACGCCCTTTCGCCCGAGGAAACGTTGGATTACATCGCCGCGCTGGGTGGCGGCGCGTAAGGAGGCACCATGACCGCACTGCCTCGGAACGTAACTGCCAGCACTGATCTGCCTGGTGTTCGATGGCTGCGCAGCAGCTACAGCACAGGCGCGAACAACTGCGTCGAGACGGCTCGCACCCCCTCCGGTCCCTGGAGCGGGCTGCTCGCCGTGCGCGACTCCAAGGACCCGGCCGGACCCGCGCTGCTCTTCTCCCCCGAGAGCTGGGCGGGTTTCACAGCCGCGTTCCAGTCCTGACACCTTCTGACCGAATCTGACCGCCCCGGCGCACGGCCGTGTCACGCCGACTCATGGTCGTGTCTCGCCGATCACCTGTACAGCGCGTTCGATCTGCCCCTCGGAGAGGTCCGCGCGGGCGGTGAGCCTCAGCCGTGAGATGCCGTCGGGAACGGAAGGAGGACGGAAACAGCCCACGGCGAGCCCTGCCGCACGGCAGTCGGCCGCCCACGCGACGGCCTGCTCCGGGGACGGCGCCCGCACGGAGACGACCGCGGCGTCCGGACGTACGGCTTCCAGACCCGCGGCCGTCAGCCGTGTGTGCAGCTCGCCCGCGACCCTGCGGGCCCGCGCGGCACGCTCCGGCTCACGGCGCAGCAGTCTCAGTGCCGCGAGGGCGGCGCCCGCCGCCGCGGGGGCGAGACCCGTGTCGAAGATGAACGTACGGGCCACGTTGACCAGATGGTCGATCACCCGGGCGGGACCGAGGACGGCACCGCCCTGACTGCCGAGCGACTTGGACAAGGTGACCGTCACGACGACGTCGTCGTCGCCCGCGAGCCCCGCCGCGTGCGGGGCCCCGCGGCCGCCGTCGCCGAGCACGCCCAGGCCATGGGCGTCGTCGAGCACCAGACCTGCGCCGTGCTCCCGGCACGCCTCGGCGAGCGGTGCGAGCGGGGCGGCGTCGCCGTCGACCGAGAAGACCGTGTCGGACACATAGACGGCCGGTCCGTCATGCGTCAGGAGCGCCTTGCGCACGGCGTCCGGATCGGCGTGCTCCACCACCTGCGACGTGCCCCGGGCCAGCCGGCAGCCGTCGATCAGTGAGGCATGGTTGCCGGCGTCGGAGACCACGAGGGAGCGGAGCGGGGCCAGCGCGGTGACCGCCGCGAGGTTGGCGGCGTACCCGGAGGAGAAGACGAGGGCCGCCTCGAATCCACAGAAATCGGCCAGCTCCCGTTCCAGCTCGCCGTGCAGTTCGGTCGTACCGGTGACGAGCCGGGAGCCCGTCGCCCCAGCGCCCCAGGTCCGGGCCGCCCGCGCCGCGCCCTCGACCACCTCCGGGTGGCGGGTCAGCCCCAGGTAGTCGTTGCTCGCGAGATCGAGGAGCGGCGAGTCGGCGGGGCGGGGGCGCAGGGTGCGTACCAGTCCCCTGCGGCTGCGCACCCGCTCCTGCCGGTCGATCCAGCCGAACGCCATGGGTCCTCCGGAGGTTTTGTAGGCAGTGCACAGACACTAATGGGACGACCAGCGGCTCAGGGTGTGGCAATACCCACACCTGCGAGCGCTTCTGTTGTGGGAATCTTCCTTGGCCCGGGACGGCTCCGTAAGACAGGATCGGCTTTCATGGACCTGCTGAACACGCTGGTGGACAAGGGATTTCGGCGCGAGCTGCCGACCCGCGAGGAAGCGCTCGCCGTCCTCGCCACTTCCGACGACGACCTGCTCGATGTGGTGGCCGCGGCCGGAAAGGTACGCCGGCACTGGTTCGGCCGACGCGTCAAACTGAACTACCTCGTCAACCTCAAGTCCGGCCTGTGCCCGGAGGACTGCTCCTACTGCTCGCAGGCCCTCGGGGCGAAGGCCGGGATCCTGAAGTACACCTGGCTCAAGCCCGAGGAGGCTTCGAAGGCCGCCGCCGCCGGACTCGCGGGCGGTGCCAAGCGGGTGTGTCTGGTGGCGTCCGGGCGAGGCCCGACGGACCGGGACGTGAACCGGGTCTCCGACACGATCAAGGCGATCAAGGACCAGAACGAGGGCGTCGAGGTGTGCGCCTGTCTCGGCCTGCTCTCCGACGGCCAGGCGGAGCGGCTGCGCGAGGCCGGCGCGGACGCCTACAACCACAACCTGAACACCTCGGAGTCCACCTACGGGGACATCACGACCACGCACACCTACGCCGACCGCGTGGACACCGTGCAGAAGGCGCACGCCGCGGGCCTGTCCGCCTGCTCCGGCCTGATCGCGGGCATGGGCGAGAGCGACGAGGACCTGGTCGACGTCGTCTACGCGCTGCGCGAGCTGGACCCGGACTCGGTGCCGGTCAACTTCCTGATCCCGTTCGAGGGCACCCCGCTGGCCAAGGAGTGGAACCTCACCCCGCAGCGCTGTCTGCGCATCCTGGCGATGGTCCGGTTCGTGTGCCCGGACGTCGAGGTGCGCATCGCGGGCGGACGCGAGGTGCATCTGCGCTCGATGCAGCCGCTCGCCCTGCACCTGGCCAACTCGATCTTCCTCGGCGACTACCTCACCAGTGAGGGCCAGGCGGGCAAGGCCGACCTGGAGATGATCGCGGACGCCGGGTTCGAGGTGGAGGGCACCGAGCAGGTGACGCTGCCGGAGCACCGGGCGGCGGCTGCCGGGGGTGGCGGGTGCGGTTCGCAGGAGAGCTCGGGCTGCGGGTCCCACGAGAGCGCCGGATGCGGATCGCACGCAGACGCCGGGTGCAGGTCGCACGAGGGTGGCGGTTGCGGGTCCCACGAGAGTGGCGGAGTGTGCGGTACGGCCGCTGCCGCGCCGGCCGGCGAGCCGCGCACCGACCTGGTCGCCGTACGGCGCCGGGGCGCCGGAACGGACCTCGCGCCCAATGCCTGACCCGCGCACCGGACCGGGCCTGAGCGTGCCCGAACTGCTCGACCTCGACCGGCGGCACGTCTGGCATCCGTACGGCCCCATGCCCGGCCGCAGCGAGCCGCTCGTGGTGGAGTCGGCGAGCGGGGTGCGGCTGAAGCCGGCCGACGGCTCGGGCGAGCTGGTCGACGGCATGTCGTCCTGGTGGTCGGCGATCCACGGCTACAACCACCCGGTGCTCAACGAGGCCGTGCGCGAGCAGCTGTCGCGTATGAGTCACGTCATGTTCGGCGGGCTCACGCACGAGCCCGCCGTCCGACTGGCGAAGCACCTTGTCGACTTGTCGCCCGAGGGCGTGGAGCATGTCTTCCTCGCCGACTCCGGGTCGGTGTCGGTCGAGGTCGCGGTCAAGATGTGCCTCCAGTACTGGCGTTCGCTGGGCCGCCCCGGCAAGCAGCGGCTGATGACCTGGCGCGGCGGCTACCACGGCGACACCTGGCAGCCGATGTCGGTGTGCGACCCCGAGGGCGGGATGCACGAGCTGTGGACCGGGGTGCTCCAGCGCCAGGTGTTCGCGGACCCGCCGCCGGCCGAGTACGAGGAGTCGTACGCCGACCGGCTGCGGGCGCTCATCGAGCGGCATGCGGACGAACTGGCCGCGGTGATCGTCGAGCCGGTGGTGCAGGGCGCGGGCGGGATGCGGTTCCACTCCCCGGCTTATCTGCGGGTGCTGCGGGAGGCGTGCGACGCGCACGACGTGCTGCTGGTGTTCGACGAGATCGCCACCGGTTTCGGGCGTACGGGGGCGATGTTCGCGGCGGAGCACGCGGCGGTGACGCCGGATGTGATGTGCGTGGGCAAGGCGCTGACCGGCGGCTATCTGACGATGGCCGCGACGCTGTGCACCGCGCGCGTGGCCGACGGGATCTCTCAGGGCGAGGTGCCGGTGCTGGCGCACGGCCCGACCTTCATGGGCAACCCGCTGGCCGCGGCCGTCGCCTGCGCCTCGATCGAGCTGCTGCTCGGCCAGGACTGGCGGGCCGAGGTCGAGCGGATCGAGGCGGGGCTGCGCGAGGGGCTGGCGCCCGCGGCGGACCTGCCGGGCGTGAAGGACGTTCGGGTCCTCGGCGCCATCGGGGTCGTCCAGCTGGACCACGAGGTGGACATGCGGGCGGCGACGACGGCCGCGGTGCGCGAGGGCGTGTGGCTGCGGCCGTTCCGCGACCTCGTCTACACGATGCCGCCGTACGTCACGAGCGACGCGGATGTGGCACGGATCGCCCGCGCGGTGTGCGCGGCGGCGCGGGAGGGCTGACGTGACGGTACTGGTGATCACCGGCACGGGCACCGAGGTCGGCAAGACGGTCACGACCGCAGCGATCGCCGCGGCGGCCGTGGGCGCCGGCCGGTCGGTGGCGGTCCTCAAGGCGGCGCAGACGGGCGTGCGGCCGGACGAGCGCGGGGACGCGCAGGAGGTCGCGCGCCTCGCCGGCGACGTCGCGACCGCCGAACTCGCCCGCTATCCGGAGCCGCTGGCACCGGCGACGGCCGCACGTCGGGCCGGCCGTGCTCCGGTCCGGCCGCACGAGATCGCCGAGGCCGCCGCAAAGCTGGCCGCCGAGCACGACCTCGTCCTGGTGGAAGGGGCGGGCGGGCTCCTGGTCCGCTTCGACGAGACGGGCGGCACGCTGGCGGACGCGGCCGAGTCGATGGGGGCTCCGGTCCTGCTGGTGGCATCGGCGGGCCTGGGCACGCTGAACACCACGGAACTGAGCGCGCGTGAACTGCGGCGCCGGCGGCTGGACCTGCTGGGCATCGTGATCGGCAGCTGGCCCGGCGCGCCGGATCTGGCGTCGCGGTGCAATGTCTCCGATCTGCCGGAGGTGGCGGGCGCGCCGCTGCTGGGCGCGTTGCCGGCCGGTGCGGGTTCGCTGACGCCTGCCGACTTCCGTGCGGCGGCGCCGCGTTGGCTGGCCCCACGGTTGTTCGGGACGTGGGACGCGGACGGGTTCCGGGGGCGACAGACACCCTGACGCGGGTGTGTCGGACCCTCGTGCCATCCTCTGATCATGGCGGTCGAAGAGCAGCACGACGACGAGTCGGCTCCCCCTCCCGTACCCTCCACCCCTGCGGAGTGGGACGCCCTGATCACGGACTGGGACGAGATCCGGCAGGGCTACCACCTCGGAGACGCGCGACGCGCGGTCCTGGAGTGCGCGAGTCGTCTCGAGGCCAGTACGGCCGCCGACGGACCGGACACGGCGCTGTGGACCCTCGGCCTGGTACTCATAGGCCCTTACGTCATTTATGCCCGCCCGGACGCGGCGGCCGAGGCCCGCGTGCTCGCGGCGTTGTCCGGCGTCGAGCGGGCCCTCGCGCCAAGGACCTGTGCTCATGGCGAGCATCCCTGTGACGACGTAGCGCCCGACGACGAGCTGGACGACCTTCGCCACGTCCTTCAGATGCTGGCCCGCCCGGAGCGGGACTCCGCGGGGGCAGCGGACGGGACGAGGACAGCCCTCGGGTCGAACGACGGGTCCGAGGACGGTTCCGGCGACGAGGCCGACGACGAAACCGGCGACTGGTTCGAAGGCCGGATGACGAGGGAGATCTGGGCCTGCCCGCAGAACCTCGCGGGGTTCGCGCGCGCGTTCGCGGACGCCTAGGCGGTCACGGGGCGTACAGCCAGATCCGGGACAGCCGCGCCGGGCCGGACGGACCCCAGACACCGGCAGCAGGGGTGCGCCGGGCTCGTACGGGGGAGAATCGGGACGTGAGTCCCGTCCCGCCCGGGAGGTCCCCATGGCCCTACGGTCCGTCGGCTCAGGCAAGGTGGCGCGGGGAGCCGTGCACCACCCGTTGTTCGCCCGCTACTACGCCCGGATCAGCGTCAACGCCGAGACCCGGATGGGCATGGGCGGCGTACGCGACCGGCTGCTGGCCGGGCTGTCCGGCCGGGTGATCGAGATCGGCGCGGGCAACGGCCTGAACTTCGCGCACTATCCGAGCGCCGTCTCGGAGGTCGTCGCCATCGAACCGGAGCGCCTGCTGCGGAAGTTGGCGGTGGAGTCCGCGCTGCGCGCCGAGGTGCCCGTGGACGTGGTGCCGGGTTCCGCGGAGGCGCTGCCGGTCAAGAGCGAGGCTTTCGACGCGGTCGTGCTCTCGCTGGTGCTGTGCAGCGTGCGGGACGTGCCGCGGACCCTCGCCGAGGTACGGCGGGTGCTGCGGCCCGGCGGTGTCGTGCGGTTCTTCGAGCATGGCCGGGGCGGCGGGCGCGCGATGACGTTCACCCAGCGCGCGCTGGACCGGACGGTGTGGCCGCTGATCAACGGCGGCTGTCATCTCTCGCGCGACGCGGTCCCCGCGTTGCGGGCCGCCGGTTTCGAGCTCGGCCCCTACCGGCAGGTGATGATGCCGGAGAAGGGGCCGGTGCTCCCCGCGTCGTACTGCGTCCTGGGCACGGCGTGGCGGCCGTCGAGCGAGTAGGCACCGCCCGTCACAGGCTCCACCGGCGCAGTTCTCGCGCGATGTCGCGCACCGAGGTCTCGCCGCTCATGACCAGCCCGGCCGGCTCGCGCACCTGCTCGGGCGAGGTGACGACCTTCAGGCCGGCGGCTACGCGGTACGCGTAGGCCACGGCTGAGACGCGAACAGGGCGTTGGAGCGCTCCAACACGGGGACGTGGATCAGCAGTTGGAGCAGGGCGGTGGCCCGGGCTGTCGTGGACGGGGACGTCGAACATCTCGGCCTGACGGCGGGCGACGGCGGCGGCGAGGGCTCCCCAGTGGGCTGCCCGGATCTCGCCGGATGCCGTACGGGCGGAGGGTGCCCCTTACATCGAAGCCGGGGGCCCGACCTGGGGCGGACACGGGCCGGGACCTCGGAAGGATTCCAGTTGTGCGCTGGGTCACATTAGGCTCGACGGGGACGACGCGAACGTGACGTCCGCCAGAGGAGGCGCTCTTGTCCACAGCAGCAGCGGAGCACACCCCGAGCCCCGCGTCGGCCGACGGCATCGCCGCCCGGGCCCGCGGCCTGACCAAGGCGTACGGCTCGGGTGAGACGACGGTGCTCGCCCTCGACTCGGTGGACGTGGACATCGCGCGCGGCCGGTTCACGGCGGTCATGGGGCCGTCGGGCTCCGGGAAGTCCACGCTGATGCACTGCCTGGCCGGCCTCGACAACGTCTCCGCTGGGCAGGTCTGGCTCGGCGACACCGAGATCACCGGGTTGAAGGACCGGGAGTTGACCCGGCTGCGGCGGGACCGGATCGGGTTCATGTTCCAGTCGTTCAACCTCATCCCGACCCTGAACGCGGCCGAGAACATCACCCTGCCCATGGACATCGCCGGCAAGAAGCCCGACGAGAAGTGGCTGGAGCAGGTCATCGACACGCTGGGACTGCGGGACCGGCTCGGGCACCGGCCCTCCCAGCTCTCCGGCGGCCAGCAGCAGCGCGTCGCCTGTGCCCGGGCGCTCGCCTCCCGGCCGGAGCTGATCTTCGCGGACGAGCCGACCGGCAACCTGGACTCGCGGGCGGGCCTGGAGGTGCTCGGGTTCCTTCGGGAGGCAGTCGACCAGCTCGGTCAGACGGTCGTGATGGTCACCCATGACCCGGGCGCCGCCGCCCACTCCGACCTGGTGCTCTTCCTCGGGGACGGGCGGATCGTCGACGCGATGGAGCGGCCGACGGCGGAGGCCGTACTGGAGCGGATGAAGCGCTTCGATGTGATCCGGGGCCAGTTCGAGGACGGCATGCCCGCCTCGTCCGGGGAGAGCTGACCCGGTGCTCAAGGCGACGCTCCGCAGCTTCGTCGCCCACAAAGGGCGGCTGCTGCTCTCCGCCCTGGCGGTGATCCTGTCCGTGGCGTTCGTCGCGGGGAGCCTGATCTTCTCGGACACCGTGAGCCGCACCTTCGACCGGCTGTTCGCCTCGACTGCCGCCGACGTCACCGTCACGCCGAAGGAGACCCTCGCCGAGGCGGTCCCTTCCGGGCAGACCCTTACCCTGCCGGCCTCGCTCGCCGACCGAATCGCCCGGGTGGACGGCGTCGCCACGGCCCGCGCGGAAGTGGACGTGGACGGCATCACCGTCGTCGACGAGGACCGTGAGTCGGTGAGTCCGACCACGGGCGCGCCCACGATCGGCACCGCCTGGAACCCGACCGAGCGCAGCCCTGTCGAGCTCACCTCGGGCCATGCCCCCAAGGGTGGCTCGCAGGTACTCGTCGACGCGGACACCGCCGACGCCAAGGACGTCCGGATCGGCGACCGTCTCACGGTCATCGGACGGGAGGGCTCCTTCCCGGTCGAGGTGGTCGGGATCGCCACCTTCACCACCACCAACCCGGGCAGCGCGCTGGTCTTCTTCGACCCCGCGGCGGCGCGGGCCAGGCTGCTGGGGAACCCGAATGCGGCCACCGCCATCGCGGTCGACGCGGCCGAGGGCGTCGAGGACACCGACCTCAAACGGCGCGTGGCCGCGGCTCTCGGCTCCGACGCCGCGGCGGGGAGCGGCACCTACGAGCTGCGCACCGCCGGCGAACAGGCCGAGTCGGACGTGGAGCAACTGGGCGGATTCCTCGACATCATCAAGTACGTCATGCTCGGCTTCGCCGGGGTCGCCGTCCTCGTCGGCGTCTTCCTGATCGTCAACACGTTCTCGATGCTCATCGCGCAGCGCACCCGTGAGCTGGGCCTGCTGCGGGCCCTCGGCGCGGACCGGCGCCAGGTGCGGCGCTCGGTGCTGACCGAGGCGCTGCTGCTCGGGCTGATCGGCTCGACGGCGGGCCTCGCGGCGGGCATCGGGCTGGCCGTCGGACTCATCGAGCTGATGGGTCTGCTGGGCATGAACATCAGGGCGGACGAGATGGTCGTCGGCTGGGGGACGCCGGTGACCGCGTACGTCGTGGGTCTCGGGGTCACCTTCGTCGCGGCGTACCTCCCGGCCCGGCGGGCGGCGGGCGTCGCACCGATGGCGGCCCTCGCGGATGCCGAGATCGCCGACGTGGGGCGCCCGCTGCGGACGCGTGCGGTGGTGGGCGCGGTCGTGGGGGCGGCCGGTGCGGCGGCGCTCGCGGGGTGCGCGGTGGCGTCGGAGACGTCGACGGCGGCGTCCCTGCTGGGGCTGGGGGTCCTGCTGACCCTCGTCGCGACCGTGATCGCGGGACCGCTGCTCGTCCGGCCGGTGATCCGGGTGCTCGGCGGTGCGTTCCCCGCGCTGTTCGGCCCGGTCGGCCGGATGAGCCAGCGCAACGCCCTGCGCAATCCGCGCCGGACCGGGGCCACGGCCGCCGCGCTGATGGTGGGGCTCGCGCTGGTCGGCGGGATGT
Source organism: Streptomyces sp. M41 (assembly GCF_043673425.1). Classification (NCBI taxonomy): domain Bacteria; kingdom Bacillati; phylum Actinomycetota; class Actinomycetes; order Kitasatosporales; family Streptomycetaceae; genus Streptomyces; species Streptomyces sp. M41. The sequence goes on from NZ_JBIMKE010000006.1 coordinate 262,026, forward strand.
CGGTGGCGAGTGCCTCGATGACGAAGTCCTTCGACCAGCAGATCGACAAGACGCTGGGCGCCGACTTCGTCGTGCAGAACGGCAACTTCGTACCGTTCCCTCGGGAGGTCACCGAGAAGGTCCGCGACACCGAGGGTGCGGGCCTCGTGGTGCGCTCGCAGTTCACGACGATCGCGGTGCACCTCCCGGACGGCGACCGAGTGAAGACGACCGCCGCGGGCTACGAGCCCCGGCTCGACGAGGTCGCCAACATCACGTACGCGCAAGGGGACACCGGGGCCGCGCTCGCGGAGGGGCACCTCGCGATGGACAAGGACTTCGCCGAGGACCACGGCGCACGGATCGGCGACACGGTCCCGGTCGAGTTCCAGGGCGGGCGGCGGGCCGAGCTGACCGTGGGCGCCCTGACCGACCAGGAGTCGGCGGAAGGCTTCGGCACCCAGGGCGGGATCTACTTCGGCCTGGACACGCTGGCGAAGTACGCGCCGGGCGGGCAGGACGCCGCCGTGTACGTCAACGCCGCCGACGGCACGAGCGCGGCGGACCTGCGGACCGCCCTGGAGGAGACGCTCGAGCCGTACCCCCAGGTGCAGGTCAGGGACATCGCCGACTACAAGCAGCTGGTCCATGACCAGATCGCCGTGCTGCTGTATCTCGTGTACGCCCTGCTCGGGCTCGCGATCATCATCGCGGTGCTCGGCGTGGTCAACACCCTCGCCCTGTCGGTCGTCGAGCGCACCCGGGAGATCGGGCTGCTCAGGGCCATCGGGCTCGCCCGGCGCCAGCTGCGCCGGATGATCCGCCTGGAGTCGGTGGTGATCGCCGTGTTCGGTGCGGTGCTGGGCCTCGCGCTGGGGCTGGTGTGGGGTGTGTGCACCCAGCAGGTGCTGGCGTTGCAGGGCATGACGGCGCTGGCGATCCCCTGGGGGACGATCGTGGCGGTGGTGATCGGCTCGGCGGTCGTGGGCGTGGTGGCGGCGCTGCTGCCGGCGTTGCGTGCGTCGCGCATGAATGTGCTGGCGGCCATCGCGCACGAGTGAGGGAAGTGATGGAATCGCGGCAGGCACTCAAGTCCCGTGCAGGTGAGGAGAGTTCATGTCGCGACCGGTCAGCCCGCGTCCGTTCCGCTTCGGCGTCAACCTCATGACCCCGGCCCCCGCCGACGAATGGCGCGCCAAATGCCGCCGGGCCGAGGAGCTCGGCTACGACGTGATCCTGGTCCCCGACCATCTGGGCATGCCCGCTCCGTTCCCGGCCCTGGTCGCGGCGGCCGAGGCGACCGAGCGGCCCCGGCTGGGCACGTTCGTGCTCAACGCGGGCTTCTGGAACCCGGCGCTGCTCGCCCGTGAGGTGGCGACGACCGACGCGCTCACCGAAGGGCGGCTCGAACTCGGCCTCGGCACGGGCTATGTGAAGGCGGAGCACGACTCGGCCGGGCTGCCGTGGCTCTCCCCCGGTGAGCGGGTGGACCATCTGCGGCGCACGATCGAGGAGCTGTATCGCCTGCTGGGCTCCGAGGACGAGCAGCCACAGCCGGTCCAGAAGCCCCGCGTGCCGCTCCTCGTGGGCGGAAACGGAGACCGGGTGCTGCGCCTGACCGCCGAGCACGCCGACATCGCGGCGTTCACCGGAGCGCGCTCGGTGCGGGGGAGTTCGACGGGACAGCTGGAGGTGATGCTCGCCGAGGAGCTGGAGGAACGGGTCGCGCTGTACCAGGAGCAGGCTGCGGGCCGCGCCGAGCCGGCGGAGCTGAATCTGCTCATCCAGTTCGTGATCGAGACCGACGACCGGGAGGCCGCCGTCCAGCCCTTGATGGAACGGGTCCCGTATCTCACGCCGGAGCAGGTCCTGGAGCTGCCCATCGGTCTGATCGGCACCGTCGAGGAGATGGCCGCCCAGCTGCTGGCCCAGCGCGAGCGGTACGGGTTCACCTATCTGACCGTCCTCGAACCGGGCATGGAGGCGTTCGCTCCGGTGATGGCGGGGCTGCGCGGCAAGTAGGTGAAGTCGGCGTCCGTACGGAAGTGGGTGTCCGCCAAGAAGCGGCTGTCCGTATAGAAGCGGCTGTCCGTATAGAAGTGGGTGTCCGTATAACGGAATTGCGCCTCCCCCCGCGCCCCCCGTGATGGGATCGGGGCATGACTGATCTGCGCATACGGGCCGCGACGGCCGGCGACCTCGACACCGTGCTGGCCTTCTGGAAGACGGCCGCCGAGGGCACGAGCATCAGTGACGACCGGGACGGTGTGGAGCGGCTGGTCGCCCGCGATCCCGAGGCGCTGATCCTGGCGGAGCTGGCGGGCGAGCTGGTCGGCACGGTGATCGCGGGCTTCGACGGCTGGCGCTGCCATCTGTACCGGCTGGCGGTGCACCCGGAGCGCCGCCGCCGGGGCATCGGCTCGGCGCTGCTGGCCGCCGCGGAGGAGCGCTTCGTACGGCTCGGCGGTCGCCGGGGGGACGCGATGGTGCTCCAGCGCAACGAGAGCGCACATCATGCCTGGGGCGCGGCCGGGTACACGCCTGAGGAGCAGTGGCGTCGGTGGGTCAAGCACCTCACCCACTGACGACTGAGAAACCTCGTAGGCCGCCGGAGAAAGGTGTGAGCGTCCGCCCATGGGCGAGCCTTGCCGTACCAGACGTCGCGCGATCCTCCCCGCCCTGTCCGACGATGGGACGGAGGTGTCCCGATGACCGAAGTGCTCCTCCTCCTGGTGGCGATCTTGCTGTCGCTCGCCTGCGGTGCCTTCGTCGCGGCCGAGTTCTCGCTGACCACGGTCGAGCGCAGCGAGCTGGAGCGGGCCGCGGAACGCGGCGAGAGGGGTGCTTCCGGCGCGCTCAAGGCCGTACGGAGTCTGACCTTCCAGCTCTCCGGCGCGCAGCTCGGCATCACGGTCACCAATCTGGTCGTCGGCATGCTCGCCGAGCCGTCGATCGCCCGGCTGCTCGCGGGCCCGCTGAGGTCGCTCGGCGCCTCACCCTCGACGGCGAGCTCGATCGCGCTGGTGATCGGTACCGCTCTGTCGACCGTCGTGCTGATGGTGGTCGGCGAGCTGGTGCCCAAGAACTGGGCGATCTCCTCGCCGCTGGCGGTGGCCAAGCGGGTGGGAAACCCGCAGCGCTGGTTCAGCGCGGTCTTCCGTCCCTTCATCACCCATCTGAACAACACGGCGAACCGCGTGGTGCGCCGCATGGGTGTGGAACCCACCGAGGAGCTGGCCGCAGCCCGAGGACCCCAGGAGCTGGCGGCCCTCGCCCGGCACTCGGCCCGGGAGGGCGCTCTGGAGGCGGACACCGCCGAGCTCTTCGTCCGGACCTTGAACCTGGCCGATCTCACCGCCGAGAACGTCATGACCCCGCGGGTCCAGGTCATCGCCCTGGAGGCTCAGGCGACCTGCGAGGACGTGGCGAACGCGACCCGGGCGACCGGACTGTCCCGGTTCCCCGTCTTCCGAGGGACGCTCGACTCGGTCGTGGGTACCGCGCACATCAAGGACGTCCTCGCGGTGCCCGCGGAGCGCCGTACCCGCGTGTCCGTGGCCGAGCTGATGCGCGAGCCGCTCCTGGTCCCCACCACCCTCACCGTCGACCGGCTCCTGGACCGGCTGTCCGGCAAGCGCACCATGGCCGTGGTCATCGACGAGTACGGCGGTACGGCGGGCGTCGCCACGCTGGAGGACATCGTCGAGGAGGTCGTCGGCGAGGTGCGCGACGAGCACGACCCGCACGAGACACCCGACCTAGCCCCGGCGGGCGACGACGACCAGGGCCGCGCGCTCTACTCCGCCGACGGCTCGGCGCGGGTGGACCAGCTCGCCCGCGTCGGGCTGCGGGCACCGGAGGGGCCGTACGAGACCCTGGCCGGGCTCGTCGCGGCCGAGCTCGGCCGTATCCCCGCCGTCGGGGACCGGGTCGAGGTCGCCGGCTGGCAGCTCGACGTGGTGGACGCGACGGGCCGCAGAGCGGCGCGGGTGCTGCTGCACGCGCCGCTCGACGACCCGTCCCATGATGTGACGGAGGAGGGGCGATGACCGCCGTACAGCTGTTCATCGGTTTGCTGACGCTGGTCGTCAACGCTTTCTTCGTGGGCGCCGAGTTCGCGCTGATCTCGGTGCGGCGCTCGCAGATCGAGCCGTACGCCGAGCGGGGCGACCGGCGCGCCAAGAGCGTGCTGTGGGGTCTTCGGCATGTGTCCGCGCTGATGGCGGCGGCGCAGCTCGGCATCACCCTGTGCACACTGGTCCTCGGTGTGGTGGCGGAACCGGCGATCGCGCATCTGCTGGAGCCGGTGTTCCATGCGGCCGGCGTGCCCGAGGGCGCCGGGCACGCCGTGTCCTTCGTGATCGCGCTGACGCTGGCCACCTATCTGCACATGCTGCTCGGTGAGATGGTGCCGAAGAACATCGCGCTGGCCGAGCCGGTGCGCAGCGCCCTGGCGCTCGGTCCACCGCTGGTCACGCTGTCGCGGGCGCTGCGGCCGGTGATCTTCACGATCAACGCCTTCGCCAACGCGCTGCTGAAGCTGCTGCGCGTCGAGACCAAGGACGAGGTCACCGCGACGTTCTCGGACGCCGAGCTGGCCCGCCTGGTGCGCGACTCCGGCGAGGCCGGCCTGATCGACGAGCGGGCCCGGGAGCGGCTGCACGACGCCCTGGAGCTGGGCCGCCGGCCGGTGCGGGACGTGGTGCTCCCGCTGGAGAGCGTCGTCCACGCGCGCGTGGGTGTCACTCCTGCGGAGCTGGAGGGGCTGTCGGCCGACTCGGGCTTCTCCCGCTTCCCGGTCGTCGACGCGGGGCGGCGCATCGTCGGCTACCTGCATGTGAAGGACGCGCTGGACGCCTCCCCGCGGGACGTGCCGTTCCCGGTCGAGGACATGCGCCCCATCGCACGCGTACGGGAGAGCACACCGCTGGACGACGTGCTCACGGCGATGCGCGGCAGCAGCACCCACCTCGCCGCCGTACTGGGCCGCGACGGCCGCCTGGCGGGACTGGTGACCATGGAGGACGTACTGCGGGAGCTGTTCGGGCAGCGGACCTGAGTAGCGGGAGCCGGAGACGCGGGACCGGTCGGTCTGGACGGGAGCGGGGGTACGGCTTGATTCCCCGGCCGACCGACCGATGAGTATGTAACCCGGGATACCATCGCTGACGCCATGCAGACGAACCCCACTCACACCAGCCTGGTCGCGGTCGGCGACTCCTTCACCGAGGGCATGTCGGACCTCCTCCCGGACGGCTCCTACCGGGGCTGGGCCGACCTCCTCGCCGGCCGGATGGCCGCGCAGACCCCCGGTTTCCGGTACGCCAACCTCGCGGTGCGCGGCAAGCTGATCGCGCAGATCGTCGAGGAGCAGGTCGGCGTGGCCGCCGCGATGGGCGCCGATGTGATCACCCTGGTCGGCGGCCTGAACGACACGCTGCGGCCCAAGTGCGACATGGGCCGGGTACGCGCACTCCTGGAGGAGGCCGTCGAGACGCTCGCCCCGGCGTGCAAGCAACTGGTGCTGATGCGCAGCCCGGGGCGACAGGGCCCGGTCCTGGAGCGGTTCCGGCCGCGGATGGAGGAGCTGTTCGCCTGCGTCGACGCCCTGGCCGAGCGACACGGCGCGATCGTCGTCGACCTGTACGGCGCTCCGTCGCTCGGCGACCCGCGTCTGTGGGACGTGGACCGGCTGCATCTGACCGCCGAGGGGCATCGCCGCGTCGCGGAAGCCGTGTGGCAGACGCTCGGCTACGACCCCGAGGACACCGAGTGGCGCACCCCGATGCCGGCGACGCTGCCGCCGGGGTGGGCCGCCCGCCGGGCCGCGGACATGCGGTTCGCCCGCCGGCATCTGCTGCCCTGGATAGGCCGTCGCCTGACGGGACGGTCGTCCGGGGACGGGCTCCCGGCGAAGCGGCCCGAGCTGCTGCCGTACGACGAGCCGTCGGCGTAGCCGCAGTACGGCCCGCCGGTCGTGCACAGGTGACGCACGGGCGGGGTGCCGCGTTCGCACGGCACCCCCCGGTGCGCTAGCGGCGGGACGCGGCCCGGCGGCCTCGCCGGTACAGAAGAGTTCCGGCGATCAGCAGCGCCCCACTGGCGGCGACGCCACCGAGCACCTTCTCGGCGCCGGTCTCGGGGATCTGCGGGCGGTCCGGGTTCGTCGGGGTCGTCCTCGACGGGGCGGGCGTGGGCTCGTACGAGGGCGACGGAGTGGTGGTCCGGCTGGGCGTGGGTTCGGGCGATTCCGAGTCGCCGTAGCCGTAGCCGTACCCATGGCCATTGCCGCTGCCGTAGCCGTGGTCGGCCGGCTCGTCCGTGCCGTAGCCGTACCCACTCGGCTCCTCCGGGCCGTACCCGCCCTCGCTCGGCTCCTCCGGGCCATAGCCGTTGCCGCTCGACTCCTCGGACCCGTAGCCCCCGCCACTCGGCTCGTCGGATCCGTAGCCGGCGCCGCTCGGCTCGTCCGCGCCGTAACCCTGGTCGCTGGTGTCCTCCGGGCCATAGCCGTCGCCGCTCGACTCCTCCGGACCGTAGCCGGGGGCGTCGATCTCGGGGGCGGGCAGGCGGTGGTCCAGCTCGTGGACCTTGTCGTCCAACTGCTGGACCGTGTCGTGCACCTTGCCGACCTTGCGGTCCACCCGTTCCTCCAGGTCGCCCGTGTCCCACGGTTCCGTGTGGCTCGAGTGTGCGGCGGCGCCGGATCTCACCGCGGTCCCCTGCATGCCGGGGGCCGCGGACGCCCATGTTCCGTGCAGGGACAGGGCACTCGTCGCCGCGGCCACGATCAATCCCTTGGCCAGGGTCTGTCGCATTCTCGTTGTCCTTCTCTCGAGCGGAGCGGGAAGCCGACCTCAGTCGTTGACGCGTTCTTGTCGATCACCGGGATGCGCAAGGTCACCGCGGGAGATGAGGTGCCGCACGTTCACATTCGGCATGACCTGCCGACTATGAAGGAGAGAGGAAGGCCGCAGGGGGCCAGGACGCGTGGGCCACCGGTGAATTCACTCGTTCGTCCGTCTCGCGGGCCGGGGAGCGGGGTTCCCCGGCCCGCGAGACGGACGAGAGCGCCCCTGACCTGGGGTGCTCTGAACCGCATGGACGATCCGGGGGCCCGGTGGGCGCCGGGTAAACTCCGTACACGTGACTTCTGCGCCCGCCAAGCCCCGCATCCCGAACGTCCTCGCCGGACGCTACGCCTCCACCGAGCTCGCCACGCTCTGGTCCCCCGAGCAGAAGGTGAAGCTCGAGCGTCAGCTCTGGCTCGCCGTGCTGCGGGCCCAGAAGGACCTCGGCATCGAGGTGCCGGACGAGGCGCTCGCCGACTACGAGCGTGTCCTCGACACCGTCGACCTGGCCTCCATCGCCGAGCGCGAGAAGGTCACGCGGCACGATGTGAAGGCGCGGATCGAGGAGTTCAACTATCTCGCCGGGCACGAGCACGTGCACAAGGGCATGACGTCCCGTGACCTCACGGAGAACGTCGAGCAGCTCCAGATCCGGCTCTCCCTGGAGCTGATGCGCGACCGTACGGTGGCCGTGCTGGCCCGGCTGGGCAAGCTCGCCGGCGAGTACGGCGAGCTGGTCATGGCCGGCCGCTCCCACAACGTCGCCGCACAGGCCACCACCCTGGGCAAGCGCTTCGCGACCGCGGCCGACGAGCTGCTCGTCGCTCACGGCCGCGTCGAGGAGCTGCTGGGCCGCTACCCGCTGCGCGGCATCAAGGGCCCGGTCGGCACGGCGCAGGACATGCTCGACCTGCTCGGCGGGGACGCGCTGAAGCTGGCGGAGCTGGAGGACCGGATCGCCGCGCACCTCGGCTTCTCGCAGGCCTTCACCTCGGTCGGCCAGGTCTACCCGCGCTCCCTCGACTACGAGGTCGTCACCGCGCTGGTGCAGCTGGCGGGGGCGCCGTCCTCGCTGGCCAAGACGATCCGGCTGATGGCCGGGCACGAGCTGGTGACCGAGGGCTTCAAGCCGGGCCAGGTCGGCTCGTCCGCGATGCCGCACAAGATGAACACCCGGTCCTGCGAGCGCGTCAACGGCCTGATGGTGATCCTGCGCGGCTATGCCTCGATGACCGGCGAGCTGGCCGGCGACCAGTGGAACGAGGGCGATGTGTCCTGCTCGGTGGTGCGCCGGGTCGCGCTGCCGGACGCGTTCTTCGCGCTGGACGGGCTGCTGGAGACGTTCCTGACCGTGCTGGACGAGTTCGGCGCCTTCCCGGCGGTCGTGGCCCGTGAACTGGACCGCTACCTCCCCTTCCTCGCCACCACCAAGGTCCTGATGGGCGCGGTGCGCGCCGGCGTCGGCCGTGAGGTCGCGCACGAGGCGATCAAGGAGAACGCCGTCGCCTCCGCGCTGGCGATGCGCGAGCAGGGCGCCGAGCGCAACGAACTGCTCGACAAGCTGGCCGGCGACGCGCGCATCCCGCTCGACCGCGCCGCGCTGGACGCGCTGATGGCCGACAAGCTGTCCTTCACCGGCGCCGCGGCGGCGCAGGTCGGCGTGGTCGTCAGCCGTATCGAGGAGATCGTGAAGCAGCACCCGGAGGCCGCGGGCTACACGCCCGGCGCGATCCTCTGACACACGCACGGCATGGAGCGCTTCACCGCTGATCAGCTGGAGGCCGCCCGCGACCGCCTCGTCCCGGACGTGGTCGCGGACGGCCTCCGCGTGCTGTTCTGCGGCATCAACCCCGGTCTGATGACGGCCGCGACCGGTCATCACTTCGCCCGCCCCGGCAACCGGTTCTGGCCGGTCCTGCATCTCTCGGGCTTCACTCCGCGGCTCATGAAACCGTCGGAGCAGCAGGACTTGCTGTCGTACGGGCTCGGCATCACGAACGTGGTCGCGCGGGCGACGGCACGGGCGGACGAGCTGAGCGCCGAGGAGTACCGCGAGGGCGGGCGGCTGCTGGCCGCCAAGGTGGCACGGCTGCGGCCCCGTTGGCTGGCGGTCGTGGGCGTCACCGCGTATCGGGCGGCGTTCGACGACCGCAAGGCCCAGGTCGGTCCGCAGGAGCGGGTGATCGGGGGCACGCGCGTGTGGGTGCTGCCCAATCCGAGCGGGCTGAACGCGCACTGGACGGCGCGGACGATGGCGGAGGAGTTCGCGCGGTTGCGGGAGGCCGCGGAGGCCTGACGGGGCGTTGGGCAGGCATTGGGCCGCGGTCAGGGCACGCGCCGGGTCAGGGCAGTGGGCCCGGGGTCAGGGCGGTGGGCCGGGGACAGGGCAATGAGCCGCGGTCAGGGTGGGTCCATGTCGGTGACCATGAGCAGGAGTTCGGGCTCGGCCTCGGGGTCCCGGTCGGCGACGCCCAGGTTGACCCAGCGGCCCGTGCCCCGCGCGTCCCAGGTACGCAGGTCATCGGCGCGGATGCCGAGGACGGCCCAGGGCTCGGCTATCTCCTCGCCCCGTGCGCCCCGCTCCTGGAGGGTCACGCTCCCCCACCGCGAACCCTCCCCCCATCGTTCGTCGAACCGCTGTATCAGGGCGGCCTCGTAGGCGTACAGATCGTCCGGGCTCCGCCACGAGCCCGCCCCCAACTCGACCATGAAGTAGCCAGGGCCGCCCGTGGCGAAGTCCGTCCTGCCGCGCTCGGTGGGAAAATCCCGGGTGCACAGCAGGTCGGTCAGGGCAAGGTCCTTCGCGACGTCCATGTGATCCAGTATTGCCGCCGCCACTGACAATTGGCGTGGCGTCAGGCGTCCCGCCGCCGCACGCACCATGCCCCGGCGCAGAGCGCGGCGGCCGTCCACAGCGCGGTCACCGCGAGCCCGGACCACGGTCCGAGCGTGCCGTCGTACGTCTGGTGAAGGGCGATCTGCCCTGCCTTGTCCGGCAGGAAGTCCGCGGCGGTGCCTGCCGCTTCGCCGATCACGAACGGCACCACGAGGATGAACGGGGTCAGGAGGGAGAGTGTGGCCACCCCGCTGCGGAACAGGGCGGTGAGGCCCGCCGCGAACAGAGCCATCAGCATGAGGTAGATGCCGCAGCCCAGGACCGCGCGCACCTGCTCGGCCCCGCCGATGCCGTCCGCCGCGTCACCGAGGCCCGAGCGTGCGGCGGCGAGAGCCGCGCAGGCGGTGATCAGCCCGACGAGGAGCGCGGGCACGGCGATGGCCGTCATCTTGGCGGCGAACCACTGCCCGCGCCGCGGAACCGCGGCGAGTGAGAGCCGGAGCGCACCCCCGTGGTACTCCGACGACACGGCCATGGCCCCGAAGGTGACGGCGGCGATCTGACCGGGCAGGACCCCGGCGAAGGCCGTGAACAGCGGGTCGAAGTCCGGGTCCGAGCGCCCGTCGGCGGCTGACAGGGCGGAGAACGCCGTGGTCACCGCGAACAGCGCCAGCAGCGCGCCCGGAAGGGAGCGCAGGGTGCGGATCTTGAGCCACTCCGAGTGAAGTATGGGTGCGAATGCCATGGTCAGGCCTCCTGCGGCGGTGCGGTGAACTCGGTCGCGGCCGAGGTGAGGTCCAGGTACGCCTGTTCCAAGGTGCCTTCCTCCGCGGTGAGTTCGAGGATGGGGACGCCTGCCTGCGAGGTGAGCCGCCCGATGTCGTCCACGCGCGCGTGACGCACGGTCCAGTGCCCGTCCGTGTGCTGGACGGCCTCGTGACCGTGCCGGGCGAGCACTGCGGTGAGGGAGGTGTCGTCGGTGGTGCGGACGCGGACGCGTGGCTCCACGCGCGCGTGGATGAAGTCCCGCATCGGGGTGTCGGCCAGCAGCCGTCCCCGGCCCAGGACCACGAGGTGGTCGGCGAAGGACGCGGTCTCGTTCATCAGATGGCTGGAGACGAGCACCGTGCGCCCCTCCGCCGCCAGACGGCGCATGAGTTCGCGGATCCAGATGATGCCCTCGGGGTCGAGTCCGTTGGACGGCTCGTCGAGCAGCACGATCCCGGGGTCGCCGAGGAGGGCAGCGGCGATACCGAGCCGCTGGCGCATCCCCAGGGAGTACGTCCGCACCCTGTGCCGCGCCACCGATGTGAGCCCTGTCTCCGCCAGCACCTCGTCGACCCGGCCGGGTGCGATGCGGTTGCTCGCGGCCAGGGCGCGTAGATGGTCGCGGCCGGTGCGGGAACCGTGGGCGGCCTGGGCGTCGAGCAACGCGCCCACCTGGCGCAGCGGTTCGCGCAGGGACGCGTAGCCGCAGCCGCCGATCGTGGCGGTGCCCGACGTCGGCCGGTCGAGGCCGAGCACGAGCCGCAGGGTGGTGGACTTGCCGGCGCCGTTTGGGCCGAGGAAGCCGGTGACACGGCCGGGCAGGACGGTGAAGGTGAGGTCGTCGACGGCTCGTCGGGTGCCGTACTCCTTGGTGAGGGCCTGGACTTCGATGCTGGTCATGGCATCAGCCTGGCCGTCGGGGGCGGGGCGGGTCCTCCCCCGCGCGTGGAGATCGTCTCCCCCGTGCGGGGGAGGTCCGTTGTCAGTGCTGCCTGGCACGATGACGAAATGGTCCGTTTGCTGCGCCCGTTCGGCAGGGTGGTGACGTACACACGACTGCTGCATCTGTTCGTCGCCGTCGTGTGGCCGGCGATGCTGATCTTCGTCCAGGAGGAGTGGTGGATCTGGGCGGTGGCCGCCGCGACACTCGTCCCCGCCGGGCTGGTGCCCGCGATGCGCACCGTGGAGGGGTTGCAGGCCAGGCTGTTGCTGACCGGTCACCGGCACGACAGTGAGAGCGCCGGCATCGTCGTCGTCCCGTCCGGGACCTGGGGCGACCGGTGGCGTCTCGTGCTGTGGCTGCAGGCGCGGTTCCTGCTCGGATGCACGACCGTGACCGCCGTCGCCCAACTGGCCGCCTTCGTCGTGGACTCGACGGCATCGGCCGTGCGCCGGGGCTTCGACGACGGTGCGCTGTGGCACGTGTTGCTCGTGCCTCCGGCGCTGGCCGCGCTCGCGGGCATCGTGGTCGGGTCGGGCCGGCTCGTCACGGCCGTCGCCCTGCGCCTTCTGGGCCCCTCCCCGGCGGAGCGTCTCGCCGCCCTGGAGGAGCGCACCGAGCAGCTCCTGGAGCGCACCCGTATCGCTCGCGAACTGCATGACTCCATCGGTCATGCGCTGACCGTCGCCGTGGTGCAGGCGGGCGCGGCCCGGGCGGCCGGTGATCCCGCCTTCACGGAGCGGGCGTTGACGGCGATCGAGGAGACCGGACGGGCCGCGCTGGACGACCTGGAGCATGTGCTCGGCGTCCTGCGGGAGTCGGAGCGGCCGGTGAGCGGCCGGCCGACGCTCGCGGACGCCGACCGGCTGCTGGAGTCCGCCCGTGCCTCCGGGGCGAAGGTGGACGCCGAGGTGTCCGGGCCGCTGGAGACGATCCCGGGCCCGGTCTCCCGCGAGGGGTACCGCATCCTCCAGGAGTCGCTGACGAACGTGCTCCGACACGCCGGTTCGGTCGCCATCCGCGTCCGTATGGCGGTCGCCGACGGCATGCTCGACCTCGAGGTCCGCAATCCGCTCGACGCCGACGCACCCCGCCCCGGCCGGGGCAGTGGTCTGCGCGGCATACGGGAGCGTGCGGCTCTGCTGGGCGGGCGTGCGCGAACCGGTCCCGACGCCGGTGACTGGCAGGTGCATGTTGAGCTGCCGTTGAGTTGATCTACGCTGGCCGGATGCCGGTGACCGTGCTCCTCGTCGACGACGAACCCCTCGTACGCGCGGGTCTGCGGGCCGTGCTGGAGGCTCAGCCCGACATCGGGGTCGTCGGGGAGGCGGCGGACGGGGCGGCGGTGATTCCCCTGGTGCGGCAGTTGCGGCCGGACGTGGTCGCCATGGACGTACGCATGCCGCTGCTGGACGGGATCGAGGCCACGCGCGCGGTGCTGCGCACGGTGGACGAGCCACCGAAGATCCTCGTGATCACCACGTTCGAGAACGACGAGTACGTGTACGAGGCCCTGCGGGCCGGTGCCGACGGCTTTCTGCTGAAGCGCGCCCGGCCGGCCGAGATCGTGCACGCGGTGCGGCTGATCGCCGAGGGCGAGTCGCTGCTGTTCCCGGCCTCCGTCCGCCAGTTGGCGGCGCAGTACGGCGACGAGGGCGGGAACCGGGCGGCGCGTGCGCTGCTGGAACGGGCCGGGCTGACCGATCGGGAGGCGCAGGTGCTGCGGCTGATGACGCGCGGTATGTCGAACGCGGAGATCGCGGCCCGGCTGGTCGTCGGCACGGAGACCGTGAAGTCGCATGTGGGTGCCGTGCTGGCCAAGCTGGGTGCGCGGGACCGTACGCAGGCGGTGATCACGGCGTACGAATCGGGATTCGTGGCCCCGGGGTGAGCCGTGTGCGCCCTGTCGGGGGTGCCCCGCACTCGCCGGGGTCCGCCGTGGCGAGTAGCATCCGGCCAACATGCGCACGAGCTGGGAGGACGGACGTTGGCGCGGCTGACCGGCGGGGATCCCTCGCTGCTGCGAAGGATCAACTCCGCGGTGGTGCTGCACGCGCTGCGTGCCACGGACGCCGCGACGCTGACGGAGATCACCCGGGTGACCGGGCTGTCCCGGCCCACCGTGGAAGGCGTGGTCGAGGGGCTCATCGAGGCGGGTTACGTCGTCGAGAAGGCGGCCGACGAGAGCCTCGTGCGGCGCCAGGGACGCCCCGCGCGGCGCTTCCGGTTCCGGGCCGAGGCCGGTCAGCTGCTGGGCCTGGACATCGGGGCGCACCGGGTCGCCGCGCTGCTCTCCGACCTCGACGGCCGGGTGCTCGGCTCCGTCGCCAAGGACGTGGACGAGTCGGCCTCGGCCGACGAGCGGCTCGAACGGCTGCGTACTGCCGTCGCCGAACTGCTGCGCCGGGCCGGTGTCGCCCGCGGGTCGCTGCGGGCCGTCGGGGTGGCGACGCCGGGCATCGTCGACGCGGACGGCACCGTGCGGCTGGGCGCCGCGCTGCCCGAGTGGACGGGGCTGCGGCTGGGTGAGCGGCTGGGCCGGTCCTTCAAGTGCCCGGTGCTCGTCGAGAACGACGCCAACGCGGCGGCGGTCGCCGAACACTGGAAGGGGGCGGCCACCGAGACCGACGACGTGGTGTTCGTGCTGGCCGGACTGAGTCCCGGCGCCGGTTCTCTGATCGGCGGGCAGCTGCACCGGGGCTTCGGCGGTGCCGCCGGCGAGATCGGTGCGCTGCATCTGCTGGGCCGCGAGGCGACCCCGGAGACGCTGCTGTCCACCACGGACGAGCCGCTGCGCCCCCTCGACGAACACGCCGTCGCCGAGGTCTTCGCCCAGGCCCGTGAGGGGGACGAGGGGGCCCGCGCGGCCGTCGACCGGTTCATTCAGCGCCTGGTCCACGACGTGGCCGCGCTCGTCCTCGCCCTCGACCCCGAGCTGGTCGTCGTCGGGGGGTGGGCGTCCGGTCTGGACGGCGTCCTGGAGCCGCTGCGGCGCGAACTGGCCCGCTACTGCCTGCGCCCGCCGAAGGTCGCCCTGTCCCTCCTCGGCGAGGCGGCGGTGGCGATGGGTGCGCTGCGACTCGCGCTGGACCATGTGGAGGAGCAGCTGTTCGCGGTGGAGGGCACGGCGACGGCACGCCGCTGACCGCCAGGGGCAGCCAGGGCACGCGCCGCGTCACTCGGGCCGGCCCGTGAACGCGCGGCGCCCCGGAGCCGGTCCGGGGCGCGGGGTCGGGTCGGTGCGGTGGTCAGGTCGGTGCAGGGGTCAGGACGCCCGGCGCTGCGGATCTTGATGGATCTCCACGCGGCCGGAGTCACCGAAGGTCAGCCGGCAGGTGTCGGCGCGGTAGGTGGCCACGGAGAGCGCGGCTGTGCGACCCTCGGCGAGGTAGCGGGTGGTGACGAGGAGGACGGGCGCACCCGGCAACCTGTCCAGTTCCTTGGCGTCGTCCGCGCGGGCCGAGCCCAGCTCGACGGCGCTCTCCTGTCCCTCCAGTCCCAGCCGCTGCAACTCGCGTAGAACTGCACGCGCGCGTGCCGGTCCGGACGGGGCGTCGATGGCGGAGAGGTCGGGCACCGACGACCGGGGGACGTAGAGCAGTTCGGCGGCGACGGGCTGGCCATGGGTCACGCGGGAGCGTCGCACTGTGTGCACGGGCTCGTCCCGGCCGCACTCCAGCGCGTCGGCGACGGGGGTGGGCGCCGCGGCCTGCGTGCAGTCCATGGCCTGCCACACATCGTCGTCGGCGCCCGGCCACGCGTGCTGTTCGGTGCCGACGGAGACGCCCACGCGCGGGGGCGCGACAGTCGTACCGACGCCGCGGCGGCGCTGGAGGCGGCCTTCCAGCTCGAGCTGTTCCAGTGCCTGCCGGAGCGTGGCCCGGGCGACGCCGAAGCGGGCCGCCAGGTCGCGCTCGTTGGGCAGGATCTCGCCCACGGTGAATTCGGAGTCCAGTGCCTCGGTGAGCACGGTCCTCAGGTGCCAATACTTCGGTTCCGGCACTGTTTCCAGCTGCGTGGTCCCCACCCTGTCCTCCGCAATCGCCGTGGCCCGGCGGCCATTTAGCGCCTTTGTTTATTAAAGGTTGTTGCACTTGTCTGCGACCATAGGGCGGCCCTCACCCTTGGTCAATACCAATCGCCGGGAGCGTCCACCGGGGCCGCGCGGGCGCCATGGGCGTCGCGGGCGGCGGGCTCTAGGAGGGTGCCAGCGAGCCGAGTTTGTCAGGGTTGCGGACGATATAGACGGCCTGGATGCGGCCGTCCAGGACGTCCAGTTGGAAGACGGAATCGGGCTTGTCGCCGGAGAGCACCAGCACCGCGGGGCCGCCGTTGACCTCCAGGAACCGGAAGGTGACGTCGGCGACGCTCTTGCCGGCGGCGCCGATGAGGAAGCGGCCCACCTTGTCCGCCGTCTCCAGGACGCGCACCGGCGCCTTGGCCTTGCCGCCGCTGTCGCCGACGAGGCGGACGTCGGGCGCCAGCAGCGCCATGAGCCCCTCGATGTCCCCCTCCGCAGCCGCCGCGAGGAACCGCTCGGTCAGGTCGCGGCGCTGGGCGGGATCGACCTCGTAGCGGGGCCGCCGCTCGTCAACGTGCTTGCGGGCCCGCCCGGCGAGCTGGCGCACCGCCGCCTCGCCGCGGTCGAGCATGGCGGCGATGTCCGCGTACGGGTAGCCGAAGGCCTCCCTGAGCACGAACACCGCGCGCTCCAGGGGCGAGAGCGACTCCAGGACGACGAGGACGGCGAGTGAGACGGAGTCGGCGAGCACGGCCTGTTCCGCGGTGTCCGGGACGGTGTCCCCGAAGTCGGTGACGTACGGCTCCGGCAGCCACGGCCCGATGTAGGTCTCGCCCCGCGCCTTGATCTGGCGCAGCCGGTCGATGGCGAGGCGGGTGGTGACACGTACCAGGTAGGCGCGTGGTTCGCGCACCTCGGACCGGTCGGCACCGGACCAGCGCAGCCAGGCCTCCTGCACCACGTCCTCCGCGTCGGCGACGCGGCCGAGCATGCGGTAGGCGACCCCCAGGAGGACGGGGCGGTGCTCTTCGAAGACGTCGGTCACGGTATCGGTGGTCACCACACCATCCCAGCCGACGTGCCCTGCCGTGTCCAGGCGAAATCGGCGGCCCGGGGCGTGTCGCGCAACCTCGGGGCGGCCGGGGCGCGTTGACGCCCGTGTACTCGCCTCCGTCCTCGTCCGGGTCTGCGCCCGGACACTCGCCGAGACCGGCCATGCATTGGGTCTACCCGTCGGTAGCAATTGCTGACAAGCTGTCTACGGCCGTCCGCCGGCGAGAACCAGACAGCGTCTGCACCAGGCAGCGCGTACCAGACAGCGTTTCCAGACGAGGAGCACCGTCATGTCCGCCACCGTCTCCTTCAAGGTTCCCTCTCCCCGCGGCCCGCAGAGCGTGACCGTCGAGTACGCGCGCGTGGGCAGCGGTCAACCGCTGCTCCTGCTGCACGGCATCGGTCATCACCGGCAGGTCTGGGACCCCGTGGTGGAGATCCTCGCTGCCGAGCGCGATGTGATCTGCGTGGATCTCCCCGGGTTCGGGGCGTCGCCGGGGCTGCCGGACGACCTCGCCTACGACCTGGCAACGACGACCGCCGTGTTCGGCGCCTTCTGCGAGGCCATGGAGCTCGACCGGCCGCATGTGGTGGGCAACTCGCTGGGCGGACTGATCGCGCTGGAGCTGGGCCGCGAGAAGCTCGTGCGGTCCGTGACCGCCCTCTCCCCCGCCGGCTTCTGGTCCACGGCCGAGCGGCGCTACGCCTTCGGCGTGCTACTGGCGATGCGGCACATCTCGCGCCGGCTGCCGCTGCCGCTGGTGGAGCAGCTGTCCAGGTCGGCGGCCGGCCGTACGGTGCTGACCAGCTCGATCTACGCCCGGCCGGGCCGGCGCTCACCCGAGGCCGTGGTCGCCGAGACGCTCGCGCTGGCGGGTGCCACCGGGTTCGACCAGACCCTCCGGGCCGGCCGGAGTGTCCGGTTCTCCGACGACATCCCCGGGATACCGGTCACGGTCGCCTGGGGCACCAAGGACCGGCTGCTCGTGCGCCGCCAAGGGGTGCGCGCCAAGCAGGTCATCCCCCGGGCGCGGCTGATCAAGCTGCCCGGCTGCGGTCACTGCCCGATGAACGACGACCCGGCCCTGGTCGCGCGCGTCATCCTCGACGGCAGCCGCTGATCCACGCGGGGTGCGCGTCAGGGCGCCGGAGCCCAGGGCCACTCCGGTGCCGACCAGCGCGCTGCCGAGGGCCTGGACGGCGCCGTAGGAACCTGTTCCGACGAGCGGGGCGGTGCAGGCGGCGGCGACCGGGATGAGGCCGGAGAAGAGCGTGGCGCGCTCGGCGCCGATCCGCTGCATGCCCATGTACCAGCACACGAAGCCGACGACGGTCACGACGACCGCCTGCCACAGCAGCGCGAGGGTCTCCGTGGTGTCGGGCAGCCTCAGCCAGGCGCCGCCGTCCAGGAGCAGCCCGGCCGCCACGGACTCGACGGCGGCGATCCCGCACACCGTCGCGGACAGCAGCCGCGGTCCCAACGGCCGCAGTACGGGCACGGCGAGGACGGCGAAACCGAACTCGCCGGCCAGGGCGCACGCGGAGAAGGCGATGCCGGCGGCGTCCGTACGGCCCCAGCCCTGGACCGTGAACGCGCCGACGGCCACGAGCAACGCCCCGTACAGGACGGCGCGTCGGGGGCGGCGTCCGTCCAGCAGGGGGACGGCGACGGCCACGACCACGGGCGCGCAGCCGACGAAGACACCGGGTACCGCGGGTTCGGCGGTGCGCTCGGCGGCGATCACGGCCAGGTTGAAGCCGACCATGCCGAGGCCGGCGAGCAGCGCGAGGCGGGCCCACTGCCGGGCCCCGAGGGCACGCAGCCGGGCGATGGCACCCCGCCCGGCCAGGGGGCCAGCAGGAGACAGGCGAGGGCATAGCGCAGGAACTGGCCGCCGGCGTACGGGTAGTCGCCGAGCAGGCTGTTGGCGGTGAAGGATCCTCCGACGAGGACACAGGCGAACGCGGCGAGGAGGGCGCCGCGCGTGGTGGTGGCGTTCATGACCGCGACGCTAGGAAGCGTCGCGGCCCGGATTAAGGTCCACTTTCATGAGGCCATCGGAGACCAATCGCGACGGGGGGTCGGTGGGCGGCGGTCCCGCCGACGGGGTGACCGGGCCCGGGAGGTCCGCGTCCACGGACGGAACGACGCCCGCCGGTGGTCCCCTCGGACCTGCGCAGCCGCGCCGGGCGTCCGCCGCGACGGACGCGCCGCGCGCCGAGGGATCTGCCGCCTGGGAGCTGCTGCTTCCGGCCGCTTCGGCGCCCGCACGCGCGCGTGGGCGTTCGTTGCAGGCGGCGTTGCGTGACGCGGTTCGGTCGGGGCGGCTCGCGCCGGGCACACGCTTGCCTTCGAGCCGGGATCTCGCCGCCGACCTCGGGGTCTCGCGGGGGCTGGTGACCGAGGCGTACGAGCAGCTGACGGCGGAGGGATACCTGCGCAGCGGCCGGGGCGCCGGGACCGGGTGGGCGGTGCCGTGCGGGCGGGACGGCCACGCACGCGGGACCTCGCTCCGCGCTCCACCGGCGCCCAGGTCGACTTCGTGCCCGGCACGCCGGACATGTCGCTGTTCCCGCGTGCCGCGTGGGCGTCGGCGCAGCGCGGGGTGCTGGCCGAGCTGCCGCACGAGGAGCTCGGCTATCCCGACCCGCGCGGGCTGCCCCGGCTGCGGACGGCGCTGGCCGAACTGCTGGCGCGCCGCCGGGGCGTGGTCGCCGACCCGGAGCGCATCGTGGTGGTCTCAGGGGTGGCGCAGGCGACGACACTGCTCGGTTTCGTGCTGCACGCGCGCGGGATGGGCGAAGTCGGCGTGGAGAGCCCCGGAAGCCCGCAGCACGACGCCCTCTACGCCGCCGCCGGTGCCACCACCGTGCCCCTGCCGCTGGACGACGAGGGCCTCGCCGTCGGTCCGTTGTACGCGTCGGGTGTACGGTCCGTCGTCACGACACCCGCCCACCAGTTCCCCACCGGCATCGCCTATTCCGCGGAACGCCGTGCCGAACTGCTCGACTGGGCGCGATCCGTGGACGGGTACGTGCTGGAGGACGACTACGACGGCGACTTCCGCTACGACCGCGCTCCCGTGGGCGCGCTCCAGGGGCTCGACCCGGAACGTGTCGCCTATACCGGCTCGGTCAGCAAGTCCCTCGCTCCGGGGTTGCGGCTGGGCTGGCTGCTCGTACCGGAAGCGCTGGCCGAGGACGTCGTCGAGCGCAAGCGGACCATGGATCTCGGTCATCCGTCGCTGGACCAGGCACTGTTCGCCCGGTTCCTGGAGCGCGGCGACTACGACAGGCAGCTGCGGCGCTGTCAGCGCGCGTACCGGGAGCGCCGGGACGTCCTGGCCGCCGCGCTGCGGGAGCACTTCCCGGGCTCGGAGGTGACGGGGATCGCCGCGGGGCTGCACGTCATCGCCGCGCTGCCGGAGCGGTACGGTTCCGAAGAGCGGTTCCTCGCGCGCGCGGGCGCGGCCGGTGTGGCGGTGCGCGCGCTGCGGGACTACACGCACGCGCGTGCCGGGGACGACGGGCAGCGGGGCGTGCGGCTGGTCCTGGGGTACGCGCATCTGTCGCCGGCGCGGATCCGGGCGGGCGTGCGGCTGACGGCGGAGGCGATCGCCGCGCGACCGCACTGACCGGCACACAGGAACTGACCGGCACGCCCACACTGACCGGCACACGGGCACCGACCGGCACGCGGGCACTCACCGGCTGGCACACCCTGATCGGCGGACCCGCGTCGGCCGGTGGTGAGCCGCGTTCGCAGCCTCGACCGAAAGGTGACCGGAACCGTGCTTCCGCCCGCCGTCGGCGTGGCCGGGCCGGTTCCCTTGCCGATGCGGTCAGTTGTTCACTTGTGGTTTGCGTGTGCGCTGCGGCGCACCAGTAGTTGTGGCAGTGCACACTGGCCGGATCCCGCCCCTGGAGGCCTCCATGTCACTCCGTCCGTTCCCGGGCCGACGCAGCGTCCTGCGTGGCTCGCTCGCCGCGTCCGCGGCCCTGACCCTGCCCACGGCGATCGGTGCGGCGCCGGCCTTCGCCCGGTCGGGCCGTCCCCGGGCGGAGTGGGGTGTGCAGACGGGAGACGTGACCTGTGACTCGGGACTGGTGTGGGTGCGCTCCGACCGTCCGGCCCGGATGATCGTGGAGACGTCGGCCACGGAGTCGTTCCACAACGCCCGCAGATGGCACGGCCCGCTGCTCGGCGCCGGCACCGACTTCACCGGCACCACCCGGCTGCGCGGGCTGCCGTCCGGTGAGCAGATCCACTACCGCGTGTTGCTCGCCGATCCGTACGACCCGCGCCGCGTCGGCGAGCCGGTCACCGGCACGTTCCGTACGGCCTCCGCGCGGCGGCGCGACGGTGTGCGCTTCGTGTGGTCGGGCGACCTGGCCGGGCAGGGCTGGGGCATCAACCCGGACTTCGGCGGCTACCGGATCTATGACGCGATGGCCGCGCTGAAACCCGACTTCTTCCTGTGCAGCGGCGACAACATCTACGCCGACGGCCCGATCGCGGCCTCCGTCACCCTGCCCGACGGCAGCATCTGGCGGAACATCACCACCGAGGAGAAGTCCAAGGTCGCCGAGACACTCACGGAGTTCCGCGGCAACTTCCGCTACAACCTGCTCGATCAGAACCTCAAGCGGTTCAACGCCCAGGTGCCTTCGATCGTCCAGTGGGACGACCACGAGGTGACGAACAACTGGTACCCCGGCGAGATCCTCACCGACTCCCGCTACACCGAGAAGAACGTCGACGTCCTGGCCGCCCACGCCCGGCAGGCGTTCTCGGAGTACTTCCCGGTCTCGACTCTGCGCCGCCCGGACGGCCGGGTGTACCGGGTCGTCAACCACGGCCCGCTGCTCGACGTGTTCGTGCTGGACATGCGCACCTACCGCAACGCCAATTCGCCGGGCAGCGGGCCCACCGACCCGCAGGGCATCCTCGGTGCCGAGCAGTTGAGGTGGCTCAAGCGTGAACTGTCCCGCTCGCGCGCGGTGTGGAAGGTGATCGCCTCGGACATGCCGCTCGGTCTGGTCGTGCCCGACACGGGTGACGGGAAGCCGAACATCGAGGCCGTCGCGCAGGGCGACCCGGGGGCTCCGCTGGGGCGGGAGCTCCAGATCGCCGAGCTGCTGCGGTTCGTCAAGCACCGCAGGATCGCCGGCACGGTGTGGCTGACCGCGGACGTGCACCACACCTCCGCCCAGCACTACCAGCCCTCGCGGGCGGCGTTCACCGACTTCGAGCCGTTCTGGGAGTTCGTATCCGGGCCGCTCAACGCGGGCGCGTTCCCCGCGAACAAGCTGGACGGCACCTTCGGTCCGGAGCGGGTGTTCCTCAAGGCGCCGACGACCGCGAACGTCTCCCCCGCCGGCGGTTACCAGTTCTTCGGCGAGGTCGACATCGACGGCCACAGCGGCGAGTTGACCGTGCGCCTGCGCGAGGCGGACGGCACCGTGCTGTTCACACAGGCGCTCCAGCCGGGCCGGGTGGGTCAGTGACTCCCGCGGCCTGAACACCGTCCCGCGCGACGACGGAGAACCTCGGTCCCGGGCGGTCACGAACGGGACAATTGAAGAATGGACATACCGTCATAATGGTTCTTTACCGCCCTGTCACAAAGCGTTCGTGATCACGCAACACCGTTCCTTCACAGTGGTTGCATGAGTCGAGACATGTCTGATGTGACGCGCGCGAAAGACGGCCGTCCCGCGCACCACTGGCGACGGGACATCATCGCCCTCGCCGCGCTCTCCACTGCGGTGGCGGTGGCCGCCACGGTGACGAACCTGACGGGGCACGGACCCGACGGACCGGCCTTGCTGCCGGTCACGGTGGCCGTCCTGGCCGCCGCGGCCGGGTTCCACACCTGGTGGACGCGGCGCCACGGTCACGCACCGCCGACGAGTCATACCGGTGCCCGGCCGCGTTCCGAGGAGCGCGCCGGGCAGTCGGACCAGCCGCGGGACGAGGCCGCGACGGAGTCCGGGAAGACCGCGCTGTGGCGGATGCGGACGACGGTGCAGGACGAGCCGGGGTCGCTGGCCGCGCTGTGCACCGCGCTCGCCGGGCTGCGGGTGGACATCCTCAGCCTCCAGACGCATCCGCTCGCCGACGGCACGGTGGACGAGTTCCTGCTGCGCGCCCCCGGCGAGCTCGGGGCGGACGAGATCGCCCGCGCGGTCTCGGTGTCCGGCGGCACGCGGACCTGGATCGAGCGGGCCGACGCGCACGACCTGGTGGACGCGCCGACCCGGGTGCTGGGTCTCGCCACGCGTACCGCCCTGGACGCGGCGGAACTGCCGCTGGCGCTGCGGCAGTTGCTGGGCCGTTGCACCATCCGGTCACTGCCCGCCGGGCCGGCCGGGGGCACGCGGCGGCCGGAGCCGGTCCCGGTGGAGGGGGCGCTGGAGGACACCGTGATGCGGCTGAGGGCGCCGGAAGGCGGAGTGATCACTGTGGAGCGGCCGTATCTGCCGTTCACCCCTACCGAGTTCGCGCGGGCCCGTGCCCTGGTGGAGCTGGACGCCCGGCTCGGCCCGCGGGTGCCGCACAGCCAGGACGTACTGACCCTGCCGGAGGGCAACGACATCACCGTGCGCCGGGCGGACGTCGGTGACCTCGAGGCCGCGAAGGAGATGCACGAGCGGTGCTCCAGGCGGACGCTCCGCATGCGGTACCACGGGCCGGTCGTCGACGCGGACCGCTATCTGAGGCATCTGCTCAGCCCTCGCTTCGGCCGCACGCTCGCCGTGCAGACCGCGTCCGGCCGGATCGTCGGGCTCGGCCACCTGCTCTGGGACGGCGACGAGACGGAGGTCGCGCTGCTCATCGAGGACGCGTGGCAGCGGCGCGGCATCGGCAGCGAGTTGCTCCGCAGGTTGGTGGGGATGGCGGTCCAGGCGGGCTGCGAGAGCGTGTACGCCGTGACGCAGTCGTCCAACACCGGCATGGTGGCCGCGATGCGGGGTCTCGGCCTCGCTCTCGACTACCAGATCGAGGAGGGCACGCTGGTGATCACGGCACGCGTCGGCGCTCCGACGGGAGGGCCGGAGGGGGCTGTGGCGGCGGCGAGGGCTGCGAGTACCGCCGAGCGGCTGTCCGGTGCGGGCGAGCCGGGGAGGTCCGAAGCGCCGTAGGGTTCCCTGAGGGGGGGTTGCGGGTGCGGGTGCGATCCGGATGGGCGCACTGGATCGGCGCAGGGCTCGTCGCGCCGTTTCGCGCGCCCCTCCCGGGCGCACCCGCAAGCGGTCCCCGGTCAGATGCCCATCACTGCCTCACCGGCAGCAGCTCGTGCCAGCGGCTCGGCCCGGCCGCCCAGCGCCTCGTCCAGGTCCGCCCACAGGTCGTCGACGTCCTCCAGGCCCACCGACATCCGCAGCAGACGGTCGCTCACTCCGGCGTCGCGACGGTCGGTCGCGTCGACGATGCGGTGGCTGATGGACGCGGGGTGCTGGATGAGGGTGTCGACGCTGCCGAGGCTCACGGCGGGGGTGATCAGGCGGACGTTCGCGATGACCTCGTGCGGGTCGCCGTGGACCTCGAAGGCGATCATCGCGCCGCCGATCTTCGGGTAGTGGACGCGCTCGACGCGCGGGTCGGCGGCGAGTCGGCCGGCTAGTTCGGCGGCCGTCGCGGAGGCGGCCCGGACCCGCACCGGCAGGGTGGACAGTCCGCGCAGCAGCAGATACCCGGCCAGCGGGTGCAGGACGCCACCGGTGGCGAACCGTATCTGCCGCAGCCGTGCCGCGAACTCCTCGTCACAGGCGACCACACCCGCGAGCACATCGCCGTGTCCGCCCAGGTACTTGGTCGCGCTGTGCAGCACGAGCCGCGCACCGTGCTCCGCGGGCCGCTGCAGCACGGGCGTGGCGAAGGTGTTGTCCACCAGCAGCGGGACGGACCCGCAGGCATGGGCCACGGCGCGCAGGTCGAGTTCGGCGAGTGTGGGGTTCGCCGGGGTCTCCACGATCACCAGACCGGTGTCCGGACGCAGCGCCTCCGCGATGCCGGCCGGGTCGGTCCAGGTCACCTCGGTACCGAGCAGTCCGGCGGTCAGCAGGTGGTCACTGCACCCGTACAGGGGGCGTACGGCGACGATGTGGCGCAGGCCCATCGACGCCCGTACGAGGAGTACGGCGGTCAGCGCGGCCATCCCGCTGGCGAAGGCGACCGACGCCTCGGTGCCCTCCAGACGGGCCAGGGCGGTCTCGAAGCGGGCGACGGTCGGATTGCCGAGGCGGCCGTACACGGGCGGGCCGTCCGGCTCGGCGCCGGTCGAGGCGAACGCGTCGATGCGGGCGGCCTCGTCGCGGCTGTCGTACGAGGGGTAGGTGGTCGACAGGTCGATCGGCGGGGCGTGCAGGCCCTGCCGGGCCAGGTCGTCACGGCCGGCGTGCACGGCCTCGGTGGCGAGTGCTCTCGGGGCGGTACGTATCTCGTCATACCCGTGCATGCCGTCGTATGCCTCTCTGCTCGCGTGATCCATGGGCGGAAGAGTGAACATCGAACGGGCCGTGCGGTGCACAGTCCGTGTTACGTTCGGCCAATGGCCGAATCTGTCGTACTGGACCCGGTCGATCTGCATCTGCTGAGGCTCCTGCAGAACGACGCCCGGGCCACCTACCGGGATCTCGCCGCCCAGGTCGGCGTCGCGCCGTCGACGTGTCTGGACCGGGTGACGCGGCTGCGCCGCTCGGGCGTGATCCTCGGCCATCAGCTCCGGCTGAACCCAGCCAAGCTCGGGCGAGGACTGGAGGCGTTGCTGTCGGTGCAGGTCAGGCCGCATCGACGGGAGCTGGTGGGGCCGTTCGTGGACCGGATCCGGGCGCTGCCGGAATCACGCACCGTCTTCCATCTCACCGGGCCGGACGACTACCTGGTGCATGTGGCGGTCGCGGACATGGCGGATCTGCAGCGTCTGGTGCTGGACGAGTTCACCGCCCATCGGGAGGTGGCGCGGGTGGAGACCCGGCTGATCTTCCAGCAGTGGGACTGCGGGCCGCTGCTGCCCCCCGGCTCACCGGGAAACACGCCCTGAGCGAAATCCGGGTGACCAGGGCCGGGAGCCGGTCGAACCGGGCTGACGAGGCGCGGGTGCTCGTATGAGGATGGACCGCATGTCACAGACCAAGAGCCCGCTGCCCCGTGAGGTCGCCGACGCTTATGTCGACGAGCTAATCGCCCTCGACCCGATCACCGGTACGTACCTCGGCGTGAAGGAGAGTTCCGGCAAGCTCCCCGATCTGTCGCCCGCGGGCCAGGAGGCGCTCGCGCAACTCCAGCGGACCACGCTCGCCCGGCTCGACGAGGCCGAGCGCCGGCCCGGCGCCGACAGTGACATCGAGCGCCGGTGCGCACGCCTGCTGCGCGAGCGGTTGACGGCGGAACTCGCCGTGCATGAGGCGGACGAGGGCCTGCGCTCGGTCGGCAACATGGCCACACCCGCGCACTCGGTGCGCGAGATCTTCACGGTCACCCCGAGCCAGACCGACGAGGACTGGGCGGTGATCGCCGAACGGCTGCGCGCGGTTCCGGCCGCCTACGCGGGCTACCGCGAGGCGCTCGAGCTGGGGCTGGAGCGCAAGCTGTACGCGGCTCCCCGCCCGACCGCCACCTTCGTCGAGCAGCTCACCGAGTGGGCGGACAACGGTGAGGGGCGCGGCTGGTTCGAGGACTTCGCGTCGGCCGGTCCCGAGGCGCTGCGGGCGGAGCTGGACGAGGCCGCCCGCGCGGCGACGACCGCCGTGGTGGAACTGCGCGACTGGATGCGCGACGTGTACGCGCCGGCGATCGAGGGCGCGCCGAACACGGTGGGCCGCGAGCGCTACGCCCGCTGGGCCCGCTACTTCAACGGCACGGACCTCGACCTCGACGAGGCGTACGCCTACGGCTGGTCCGAGTACCACCGGCTGCTCGGCGAGATGAAGAAGGAAGCCGAGAAGCTCCTGCCGGGCGCCGCCACGCCGTGGGTGGCGCTGGCGCACCTCGACGAGCACGGCCGGCACATCGAAGGTGTCGACGAGGTCCGAGACTGGCTCCAGGGCCTGATGGACGAGGCGATCGAGAAGCTGGACGGCACGCATTTCGAACTCGCGGAGCCGGTGCGGAAGGTGGAGTCCCGTATCGCCCCGCCCGGCGGTGCGGCGGCGCCGTACTACACGCCTCCGTCGGAGGACTTCTCCCGTCCGGGCCGCACCTGGCTGCCGACGATGGGCCAGACCCGCTTCCCCGTCTACGACCTGGTCTCGACGTGGTACCACGAGGGCGTCCCGGGCCATCACCTCCAGCTCGCGCAGTGGACGTACGTCGCCGGGGACCTCTCCCGCTACCAGGCCACGATCGGCGGGGTCAGCGCCAACGCCGAGGGCTGGGCGCTGTACGCGGAGCGGCTCATGGACGAGCTCGGCTTCCTCACCGACCCCGAGCAGCGGCTCGGTTACCTCGACGCGCAGATGATGCGGGCCGCCCGTGTCATCGTCGACATCGGCATGCACCTGGAGCTGGAGATCCCGGCCGACTCCCCGTTCCACCCCGGTGAGCGCTGGACCCCGGAGCTGGCCCAGGAGTTCTTCGGCTCGCACAGCAGCCGGCCGGCGGACTTCGTGGCAAGCGAGCTGACCCGGTATCTGACGATCCCGGGCCAGGCCATCGGCTACAAGATCGGTGAGCGCGCCTGGCTGCTGGGACGCGAGAAGGCGCGCGAGCGGCACGGCGACGCCTTCGACCTCAAGGCCTGGCACATGGCGGCGCTGTCGCAGGGTTCCCTGGGCCTGGACGACTTGGTGGACGAGCTGTCCCGACTCTGAGGCGAGACGGCGGCCGTACACTCGTCCGACCGATTCCAGCCGCCGGCCGCCCAGCCGTCCGACCGTTTCCAGCCGTCCAGCCGTCCAGCCGTCCGGCCGTTCTGCGGTCCAGCCCTCCTGCCGTCCACCGTCGAGCCTCCGGTCCGTCGGTCAGTCGGTCAGTCGGTCAGTCGGTCAGTCGGTCAGTCGGTCACGGCCTCAACGCCGGAATCCACCCTCGGAGTTGATGACCTCACCGGTGATCCAGCCCGCCTCGTCGGTCGCCAGCCAGGCGATGAGGCGGGCCGGGTCGTCGGGCATCCCCCAGCGGCCGGCGGGAAAGGCGGCGGCCACCGCGTCGTACGCCTCGCCGTTCAGGTAATCCGTGTCGACGGGGCCGGGGTTGACGGTGTTCACCGTGATCCCCTGTTCGGCGAGGGTGGTCGACAGCGAGCGAGTGATCGAGGCGAGGGCGCCCTTCTGGAGGGCGTAGGCGATCTCGCCGGGCATGCCGCCGGCGATGTCCTGGCCGGACGTCATCATCACCACACGCCCGCCCGGGCCGGCCGGCCTGTGCCGGGCGTGGGCCTGGACGAGGAGGAGGACCGAGCGGGTGTCGACGGCCCAATGGGCGTCGAGCAGCGCGGAGTCGATCTCGTCGAGGGTGCCGTCGGAGCCGCTGAGGGCGTGGTTGGCGATCAGGATGTCGAGGCGCCCACCGAGCGCGGACGCGGCCGTGGCGATCAGTTCGGCGGGTGCTGCCGGATCGGAGAGATCGCCGGGGCCCGCGTGGACCCGCGCGTCGGGGTCACCGACCGCCTCGCGCACGGAGGCGATCACGTCCTCGGGGTCGTCCGCCCCCCAGGGCATGGCGGCGTCGTGCGGCACATGATGATGCAGATAGACGCTCGCCCCGTAGGCGACGAGTCGCCGGGCAACGGCATGACCGATGCCTCCCCGTCTGCCGGCCCCGGTCACCAGGGCGGTCCGGCCACGCAGGGGCAGGGGGTCTCGGCGCAGCTCTTGCGGGGTGGGGTGGGGAAGTCGGGGCATGGCAGACCATGATGCGGGACGGCCGGGTCCGGCGCACCTGGATATCCGCGAGGTGCGTGTACGAAGGCCGCCCGCTCAGTCCGGCAGCCTGCGCAACTGCACCAGCTCCAGCCAGGTTTCCGGCGCGGGCCGCACCTGGGCGGAGCGGACCGCGTACGCTCCCGGCTCCAGTGCCACCCGCAGATGCTCGGTCCGTTCCGTCTCGCGTCCCGGCCACGCCGAGTCGAACAGGACGACGGTGCCGGGCACCTTCCAGCGCACCTCGCGCTCCCAGACCGCCGTGGCGAGGGCCGCCGGGACGCGGGCCAGCAGTTCCGCCTCGGAGTCCGCGGCGCACCAGCGTACGAAGGTGCCCTGGTCGGGCAGGTAGGAGGTCGAGGCGGGCTCGTCACCGAGCACCAGCGCCGCGCTGTCCCCCACCGGCAGAAGTCCGACCGACCCGTCGACCTCGCAGGCCCGGTCGTAGTCCGAGACCGTCTCGTCGCCGTCGGCGCCCGCCCAGAACGGCAGCACCGTCTCCGGTATCGCTATCAGGGGGCCGCCGCCGGACTCGACCCACTCCACCACGCCGGGATCCGCGTATCTCACCATGGCAGCAGAACCTACACGCACCGCGGGCACACCCGTTCAGGGCGCTCAAGCACCGCCTCAGCAACCGCAGTTCTCGGCCGCCACCGGGGCCGTGAGCGGGTCGGCGGGGCGGCGCTCGCGGCCCTCCCAGGTCTCGAACTCGAAGCCTTCGCGCACCCAGTACTCGAAGCCGCCGAGCATCTCCTTGACCGGGTAACCGAGTTCGGCGAGTGCGAGGGCGGCACGCGTGGCGCCGTTGCAGCCGGGGCCCCAGCAGTACGTCACGACCGGCACGGACTTGTCGAGCAGCTGCCCGGCCAGGTCGGGGATGAGGGCGGTGGGGAGATGGACCGCGCCCGGGACGTGCCCCTGGTCCCAGGACTCGGTGGAACGGGAGTCCACCACGACGAACCCCGGGTCGCCGTCGGCGGCGAGTGCGGCGGCGACATCGGACACGTCGGCGTACAGGGCGAGGCTCGCTCGGAAGTGGGCCGCGGCCACGGCCGGGGCCGCGGGCGCCACACGCAGGACGGGGTTGGCGGCCGGGGCGGCGGGAGTGGCGGGAGTGGATGCGATCGTCATGAGCGGAAATCTATGGCCGGTGGTCGATTCACTGAAGGAGAGATCCCCGGCACTCCTCTTGATCTGCCGGGGATTCTCCTGGTACTTGTCGGCGATGACCGTGTTTTCGCCGGACGCCACTGACTGGCGCATCCTCGACGTTCTTCAGCGCGAGGGCCGCGCAAGCTTCGCCGATCTGGCCCGTGCCGTTTCCATGTCTGCGAGCGCGGTCACGGAACGGGTGCGCCGACTGGAGGAGGCGGGCGTCATCCAGGGGTACGCCGCCGTGGTGGACCCCGAGCGCCTGGGCCTGCCGATCCTGGCCTTCGTGCGCCTGCGCTACCCGAACGGCAACTACAAGCCCTTCCACGATCTGGTCGCCGGCACGCCGGAGATCCTGGAAGCGCATCACGTCACCGGCGACGACTGCTTCGTGATCAAGGTCGCGGCCCGCTCGATGCGCCACCTGGAGGAGGTGTCCGGCAAGATCGGCACACTGGGCTCGGTGACGACGAACGTCGTCTACTCGTCGCCGCTCCCCCGACGCCCCCTCGGTCAGTGAGGCGCGCTGCCGCAGCG
Organism: Streptomyces sp. M41; assembly: GCF_043673425.1. NCBI lineage: Bacteria > Bacillati > Actinomycetota > Actinomycetes > Kitasatosporales > Streptomycetaceae > Streptomyces > Streptomyces sp. M41. The sequence goes on from NZ_JBIMKE010000006.1 coordinate 292,031, forward strand.
GTCAGTGACCGCGCTGCCGCAGCACCGACCCCGATCTCCCCTTCACGACCTCCAGCTGCGCATGGATCCGGCGCCGCAGATCGGCGACGTGGCTGACGATGCCGACGCTGCGGTCGCGTTCGCGCAGTGAATCGAGGACGTCGAGGACCTCTTCGAGGGTCTGGTCGTCGAGGCTGCCGAAGCCCTCGTCGATGAAGAGGGTGTCGAGTCGGACACCACCGGCCTCGTCGGTGACGACGTCCGCGAGGCCGAGGGCGAGGGCGAGGGAGGCGAAGAAGGTCTCGCCGCCCGAGAGGGTGGCGGTGTCCCGTTCCCGGCCGGTCCAGGCGTCGATGACGTGCAGGCCGAGCCCGCTGCGGCCACGGCCGGCCCGGTCGTCGGAGTGGACCAGGGTGTAACGGCCGGACGACATGCGCTGGAGTCGTACGGTCGCGGCGGCGGCGACCTGTTCGAGGCGGGCCGCCAGCACATACGACTCCAGGCGCATCTTGCGTTCGTTGTCCGCCGAGGTGCCGGCGGTGAGCGACGCGAGACGGGCGACGCGATCGTACTCCTCACGCAACGGGCCGAGTTGGCGCACGGCGGCGTCCGCCCGTGCGGACAGCCGGTCGAGTTCGGTGCAGCGCCGGGCGGCGGCGTCGCGCGCGGAGGCGGCGTCGCGGACCCGTTGGGCCGCCACGGTGGCCGCCCGCTCAGCGGACCCGAGATCCGCGGGGGGCAGCTGGGCGGCGGCCACGGCGTCGGCCTCGGTGAGGACGGCACGGACGGCGGCCTCTTCGGACTGCCAGGCGTCCAGCCGGCGCTGGAGCTCACGGTGGGCGGCGGCATCGAGGAGCGCGGCGGAGGCGGCCTGCGGGGTGTCGAAGCCCGCGCGGAAGGCGGCGTCCGCCAGGCGTGCGTCGGCCTCCTTGAGTCGCTGGGCGGTGTCCTCGGCGGCGCGCGCGGCGTCGGCGGCCTCGGTGAGCAGGGCGACCTGACGCTCCAGCTGGGTGGCCCGCGCGGCCACGCTGTCGGCGCTGCCCCGCGCCTGGGCCAACTCCGCTTCCAGAGCGGCCTGCTCCCGGTCCAGCCGCTCGCGTCGGCCCACGCGGGCCGCGCCCCGGACCGCGGCCTGCTGGTGAGCGTCGGTCCGCTGCTCGTGCTCCGCTTCGGCCCGCCGCAGCTCCTCGTGCGCCGCGTGCAGCGTCGAAGCGTCCTTGCGGGCCTGCGTGTAGAGCTGCTCCAACTCTTCGGCGGCTTCCGCGAGCCGGCTCGTCGGCAGGTCGCCGGCCTCGGCCGTGGCGGCGGCCAGGGCTTCGCGTACGACGCCCAGGCGCCGTTCCGTCTCGGCGTGCCGTTCCTCGGCCTGCTGGTACGCGGCCAGCGCCCGCTCCTCCGCCTCCCGGTCGACGTGTCCGGCGTCCTTGCGGGCCGGCGCGGGGTGCTCGGTGGCACCGCAGACGGCGCAGGGCGTGCCGTCCTGGAGCTGGGCGGCGAGCTCGGCGGCGATGCCGTTCAGGCGCTGTTCCTTGGCGTCCAGCCAGTGCGCCTTGGCCTTCAGTGCCTGTTCCCGGGCGCGTGCGGCCTGTTCGGCGGCCTCGTCGGTGTCGCCGGCCAACTGGTCACGCATCCGCGCGGCGGCCAGCCGCTGCCGCGCGGGTTCGCGCTGTACGGCCACCTGGTCCGCGCGGCTCGCGGCCTCCTGCGCGGCCTCGATACGGGCCTGAAGTCCGGCCCGGTTCGTCTCCCACCCGGCGAGCCAGGCCTCCGCCTCCGCCAGGACGTCGTCGTCCGCTCGTTCCTGCCGGTCCAGTTCCGCCCGCTCCGCGAGCAGTTCGGCCAGCCGCCGCTCACCGCGACGGGCCGACTCGAGTCCGCCGAGCTCCTCGGCGATGCGACGGGCCGCGGCGGCGAGCCCGGTGGCGTCGGCGTCGACGAAGGGGCTGGGCGCGCGGGAGCCGTCCTCTGCGCTCTCGGCACCCGTCCCGGCGACGCCACCATGACGAATGTCCGGAATTTCCGCCGCCGAGTCCCCGAACGCCTCCCCCAGCCGGCCACGCGCGCGTGTCTGTGCTGCCGCCGCCTGTCGGTGTTCGATGTCGGTGGCCTCGCGCAGCTCCAGGGCCGGAGCCACCCTCTCGGCCTTGCGGCTGCGCTCCATGCGGGCCTGTGCCTCGCGGTGGGCCTCGGACCGCTCCTCCAGGCGTCGGGCCCGCTGCCGGGCCTCGCCGAACCGCTGCTGGAGGCGCGCCACTTCGCGTACGTCGCTCAGGTCGCGGTCGGCGGCGGCCTGGGCGGACTCCGCGGCCAGGAGGCGGCAGTGGGCGACGGTGAGCTGTTCGCGAGCGGTGCTGCGGGCCACGGCGGCGGCGCCGAGGACGGCCTCGGCCAGGCCCGGCTCGCCCGGTGCGAGGTCGGGCAGCCGCATGGCGTCGCCTGCCGCCTGCTGCATACGGTGGGCGTCGGCCAGCAGCGCGGCATCGCCGTCCCGCACGTGGGACTCGGCCGCTCGTCGGCGTTCGGCGAGGCGTTTCTCGGCCTCGGCGAAGCGCTGGGTGTCGAAGAGGCGGCCCAGCAGCCTGCCGCGGGCCTCTGCGTCGGCGCGCAGGAACCGGGCGAAGTCGCCCTGGGGCAACAGCACGACCTGGCAGAACTGCTCGCGGCTCATGCCGAGCAGCTGGGTGATCTCCTCGCCGATCTCCTGGTGCGAGCGGCTGAGGTCCTTCCAGGCCCCGGCCTGCCCGTCGTAGGCGCGCAGCCAGCTCTGCGCCTTGTCGAGCGTCGTGCCGGAGCCCCGCTTCTTCGGGCGCTCCCAGGGTGGTTGCCGGGTGACTTCCAGACGGCGTCCGGCGACGGTGAGTTCGAGGCGGACCTCGGTGCGGGTGCCGGGGGCGGCATGGTCGCTGCGCAGGTTCATGCCGCCCTGACCGCTCTGCCGGGCGCCGGGGACGGAGCCGTAGAGCGCGTAGCAGACGGCGTCCAGCACCGATGTCTTGCCGGCGCCGGTGGGGCCGTGCAGCAGGAAGAGACCGGCTGTCGAGAGGGCGTCGAAGTCGACGGTCTGGGCTCCGCCGAAGGGCCCGAAGGCCGTCATGTCGAGTCGATGGAGCCTCATCGCGCCACCTCCCGTACGGCCTGCTCGGCCCGCACCTCGTCGAACGCGTCCCGCAGCACGCCTTGTTCGAGCTCGTCGGGCCCGGCTCCCCGCACATGCGCCACGAAGTCCTCCGCGATCTCCTGATCGCTTCTGTCCGCGAGCCGCCGCGCGTAGGAGACCTCGGGGTCGTCGGGAGCGCGGTCCGGGGCGAAGACCAGGCTGAGGGTGTGCGGGAAGCGTTCGCAGAGGCGTGCCATGGGGTCCGCGGGGCGCACCGGGTCCGTGAGCGTCGCCTCGACCCACGCATCCTCGTGGAGCGCGAGTGCGGGATCGGCGAGCAGGTCCTCCAATGTCCCGCGGATACGGGCCAGCGCGCGCGGCACCGGGCAGTCCAGGCGCTCGGCGGTGACCGCGCCGTCGGCGGCCAGGTCGACGAGCCACATGCTCTTGCGGTGCCCGGCCTCGGAGAAGGAGTACGGCAGCGGGGAGCCCGAGTAGCGGACCCGCTCGGTGATGGTCTGGCAGCCGTGCAGATGGCCCAGCGCCACATAGTCGACGCCGTCGAAGACGCCGGACGGCACGGCGGCAACGCCGCCGACGGTGATGTCTCGCTCGCTGTCGCTTACCTCTCCTCCGGTGACGAATGCGTGTGCGAGGACGACGGACCGGGTGCCGCGCGCGCGGGCGGCGAGGTCGGCCCGCACCCGGTCCATGGCGGCGCCGAGCACGGCCTCGTGCCCGGGCTTGTCGACGCCGAACTCGTCCTTCACCAGGGCGGGTTCGAGGTACGGCAGGCCGTAGAACGCCACGTCGCCGAAGTCGTCCCGGAGTACGACCGGCGTGCCGCACGCCGACGGCTCGGTCCGCAGATGGATGCCGGCACGGCCGATCAGGCCCGCACCCACGCCGAGCCGGCGCGCCGAGTCGTGGTTCCCGGAGATCATCACGGTCGGCACCCCGAGGTCGGCGAGCCGGTGCAGGGCGTCGTCGAACAGCTCGACCGCGGCGAGCGGGGGCACCGCGCGGTCGTACACGTCTCCCGACACGACCACCGCGTCGACGCCGCGCTCACGCACGGTCGTGACGAGGTGACCGATGAACTCGGCCTGGGCACCGAGCATGCCGACCCGGTGGAACGCCCGGCCGAGGTGCCAGTCGGAAGTGTGCAGCAGTCTCATGATCCCCGAGACTAACGGCCAGGTCTGACAGCCCGGGCGGTTACTCCCGTATCGCCCCGTCATGACAGGCCCGCCATACGGCCGTTACGGACATTTCACCCACTGCAGGGCTCGCCCGTCCGTTCGTCCGTCAGTCCCCGCCAGCTGTCTCGTCCCCCGTCTCGTCACCCGCCTCGCCCCCGCGTTCACACTTCGCGTCACACGTCCCCGTACGCCTCTCCCCCGAGCTCGAAGCGCGCCGTCCCCGCCGTCACATCCGCGAGCCACGCCCGGAACGCCTCGACGTCGGCGTCCGGCAGACCGACCTCGATGGTGACCGACTCCGCGTACCGCACGTCCCGCACCTCGCGTCCGGTCGACCTCAGGTCGTTCTCCACCTTGCCTGCGCGCTGGTGGTCGACGGTGACCGTGGCCAGCCGGAAACGGCGGCGTGTACGCGTGCCGAGCGCGTCCAGGGCCTCGCCGACCGCGCCGCCGTACGCCCGGATCAGCCCGCCCGCGCCGAGCTTGACGCCACCGTAGTAGCGGGTGACGACCGCGACGACGTACCGCATGTCGCGGCGCAGCAGCATCTGGAGCATGGGGACCCCGGCCGTGCCCCCGGGCTCCCCGTCGTCGGAAGCCTTCTGGACGGATGCGTCGGCGCCGATGACGTAGGCCCAGCAGTTGTGCGTGGCGTCCGCGTGCTCCTTGCGCACGGCCGCGAGGAAGTCCTGGGCCTCCTGCTCGGTGGCCGCCGGGGCGAGCGCACAGATGAAGCGTGAGCGGTTGACCTCGGTCTCGTGCACGCCCGCGTGGGCGACTGTGCGGTACTCGTCCTGCATCCCGCCAGCCTATGCGCAGCCCTCGCGCCCGCCCGCGCGGGAGAACGTCACGACTTCTTGCCGCGCGCCACCATCACGCCCGTCAGCAGTGCCGTGCCGGGTGCGAGGGCGCGCCAGGTGGCGCCGTACCAGGCGAGGACGGCGATGGCCGCCGTGGGGAACTTCGTGCGGACCTCGTCCAGGGTGTCGTCGAGACCGTCGCCCGCGAGGTCGAGGACGAGTTCCTCCAGGCCAGGGTTGTGCCCGATCAGGAGCAGCGTCTCGACTTCGGGGGACACCTCGTGCACGACGGACAGCAGGTCGGGCACCTCGGCGGCGTACACCCGCGGCTCCAGGCGCACGGGTGGGGGCGTGCCCCACTGGGCGGAGGCCAGCTCCCACGTCTCACGCGCGCGTACCGCCGTGGAGCACAGGGCGAGGTCCGGCAGGCAGTCGACGGCCGCGAGGATGCGGCCCGCGGCCGGGGCGTCCCGGCGGCCACGCGGGGCGAGTGGTCGTTCGTGGTCGGCGACGCCGTCCGGCCAGGCGGACTTGGCATGCCTGAGGACGACCAGCCGGCGCAGCGGGCCCGCTCCGAGGCGCGCGGTCATGCGGGATTCCCCAGCTCGCGGGTGAGGTCGAGGCCGAGGAGGCGGTCGGCGTAGGCGTACGTCTCGAAGCGGGCGCCGTCCGGCAAGTCGGACGCGGTCTCCACCCGGCGCAGGACGCCCAGCACTCCGGGCAGGTCGAGGTCGTCCTCCCAGGCGGCGCGCAGCTCGCCGCGCACCTCGTCGGGGATGGGCCGCGACGGATGCCGCGCCCAGCCGGCGACGGCCCGGCGCCAGCGGTCGAGGGTGTCGTGGGCCTCGGCGAGGGCGTCCGCGTCGAGCCGGACCGGCTCGTCCCTGCGCCGGGCGAGCAGCGCGAGGCGCAGGGCGGCGGGGTCGGCCTCCTCCGGGGGCGCCTGCGCGTGCACGGGCGCTACGGCGACCCGGACGCCGTCGGGTTCCGCGCCACCCACTCGTACGACGTGGAGGATTTGTGCCTCGCCCAGTCCCGCTGCGGCGTCCCGGCCGTCCTCGAAGGGCCGGATGCCCAGCGCCGCGGCGCCCGCCCGCAGGTCCGCCGGCTGCCGCTCCTCGTCGAGCAGCGCCCAGACCGGCGTACCGCCGAGCTCCAGGGCACGCACCAGCAGATCGGCCACCAGCAGCAGCCGTAGGGCGGTGACGTCGAAGCCCTCCGTATGCGCCTCGATGCGGGTCAGGCCCCGGCGGGCGGGCGCGGCGTCGACGGGCTCGCCGGTTCGGGCGTCGATGATGCGCAGCACGGAGCGAGCGTAGGCATAGGCAGGGCCGTCCGCAGCCATCCGGCCCGCTTTCCGGACAGCGTGGCGGGCGTCGGGTCTGCCGGAAGGGCTCTGGTCATCCATGATCGTGCGGCCCGTCCGCGCGCGCGGCGCGCATCTCGTACCCGGGCATCGCCACCCCCCTGCCGTGCGGACTGCCCGCACGGTACTGCGCCCGGGCGCGCCCGGACAGGCGTTCGCGGGGAGCTTCCGGCGAACGGCGGGTCGCGGCGGGAATCCTGGTGGGCCGTCGTCCGTTGTGCGTGGTGACGACAGAGCGAGGGCAGTCCTGGTTCGGGGCGGTCCTGCTTCGGTTTCACGCGACGCAAGGAGGCCGGCGGTGTACGGCGACGACGCAGCGGTCCGCAAGGTCCTCACCGACCTGGGCGACACCTGGGCCATCGTGGGCCTGTCGTCGAACCAGCGGCGAGCGGCATACGGCGTCGCGGAGGTGCTCCAGCGCCACGGCAAGCGCATCGTCCCGGTTCACCCCAAGGCGGAGACGGTCCACGGCGAGCAGGGCTATGCCTCCCTGGCGGACATCCCCTTCGATGTGGACGTGGTGGACGTCTTCGTGAACAGCGACCTTGCCGGTCCTGTGGCCGACGAGGCGGTGGCCAAGGGCGCCAGGGCGGTCTGGTTCCAGCTCGGCGTCATCGACGAAGCGGCGTACGACCGTACCCGCGCGGCCGGTCTGGACATGGTCATGGACCGCTGCCCGGCGATCGAGATACCCCGCCTCGGCTAGGGCCTGTCGTCAAATTCCCGTCGTCCGCCCGCAGGGCGGGCCGCGCGGCGTCAGGTGCGTGCTCTCGGCGTGCCGGGCGCGGACCTGGTTGTACGTGGGTATGCGCCCGGTGCGGCGAGAGTGCGTGCATGGCGTCGCACGGCAGGCGGGAATTTGACGACAGGGCCTAGCGGACGCCACCCGCGGCGGGCCACTTCCAGGAGCCGCCCCGGGCCTCCCCTCCGCCTGCGGGCCACCGCCATAATGCTCGGGTGAATTCCACCTCCCCCCACTCCAACTCCGGTGTTGCGCAACGCTTCCCGGTCGTCATCGTGGGCGCCGGGCCCGCGGGTCTCACTCTCGGCAACATCCTGCGGGCGGCGTCCGTGGACTGTCTGGTCCTGGAGACCGAGACCCGCGAGTTCATCGAGCGTCGGCCGCGGGCCGGCGTTCTCGAGGAGTGGGCCGTACGCGGACTCCAGCAGCGGGGCCTCGCGGACAACCTGGTGCGGCGGGCGCAGCGGCACACCGAGTGCGAGTTCCGGTTCGCCGGTGAGCGCTACCGGTTCGAGTACGCCGAGCTGACGGGGCAGCACCACTGGGTGTATCCGCAACCGTTGCTGGTGACGGACCTGGTGCGCGAGTACGCGGACGTGCGCGGCGGCGCCGTTCGCTTCGGCGTGCGAGACGTGGCACTGCACGACCTCGACAGCGACCGCCCCGCTGTGTCGTACACCTGCCCGAAGACGGGACAACGGCAGGTCGTGCACTGCGACTTCGTCGCCGGCTGTGACGGGGCGCGCGGAGTGACGCGCGGCGCGGTGCCCGCCGGGCGGGCCCTGGTCTCCCGCAGCGACTACAGCATCGGCTGGCTGGCGCTGCTCGCCGAGGCGCCGCCGTCCTCCGACTGCGTCCTGTTCGGCATGCATCCGAGCGGCTTCGCCGGGCACATGCCGCGCAGCGCCGAGGTGACGCGCTACTACCTGGAGTGCCCGCCCGGGGACGACCCGGAGAACTGGTCGCAGGACCGTGTCTGGGCGGAGTTGCAGCAGCGGCTCGGGGCGAACGGCGCGCCCGCGCTGACCGAGGGCCGGCTGATCGAGAAGCGTGTGCTGGACATGCACAACTACGTGGTCGAACCCATGGTGTTCGGGCGCCTCTTCCTGGCCGGCGACGCCGCTCACCTGACGGCCCCGATCGCCGCGAAGGGCATGAATCTCGCCCTGCACGACGCCTTCGTGCTCGGTGACGCCCTCGTCGCCCACCTGACGCAGGGCGACGGCACCGGCCTGGACGGCTACTCCGCGGCCTGTCTCGGCCGGGTGTGGGACTACCAGGAATTCTCGATGTGGCTGTCGGAGGTGTACCACGGCACGTCCTCCGGCGATCCCTATCTCGCGGGTACGACCCTCGCGCGGCTCCGCCGGATATTCGGCTCCCGGACTGCTGCCAAGGCGTTCGCGGAGCAGTACCTGGGCAACACCGACTTCTGAGCCTTCCGGCCGGACCGCGAGCCCGCCCGGCGCAGGGGTGCGTGCCGCGCTCAGTCGTGCAACGGCCGGTCGCTGAGCCGGTGGTCCGCCACGCTCAGGGCCTCGTCGACGAGCCGGCGCAGATGGCCGTCGCGCAGGGAGTAGATCACCCGGCGGCCCTCCTTGCGGGTGTTCACGAGCCCCGCCAGCCGCAGCCGGGCCAGATGCTGACTGACGGCGGGCCGGGCCGCGCCGCAGACCTCGGTGAGCGTCGAGACGTCCGCCTCCTGCGCGGTCAGGGCGTGCAGCAACGTGAGGCGGGTGCGGTCGCCGAGCAGGGCCAGGAGCTCGGCGGCCAGGGCGAACTGTTCCTCGCCCGGGGTGCGCGGGTGCGCATCGTCCGCAGGTGATAGGTGCATGCGTGCGCTCATACGCACATAATGGCGTCGTGGGCGGTCTCCCGTCCATTCCCGCGGACCGGAAGGGGACGGCGTGAGCGACCGGCACGACCACGAGCACCGCGATGGCGACGGGCGGCCCTCTGGAGACGGACACCCCCCGGGGAACGGATCCCAGGGGCGCCGGCACTCCCAGGCACACGGGCACAGTCACGACCAGCCGCACACCCCAGGCCGGCCGCACAACCACGACCACCCGCACCCACACGCCGGTGCCCGGCACCGCCTCGCCCACCTCCTCAAGCCCCACTCCCACGAGACGGCCGACAAGCTCGACTCCGCCCTGGAGTCCTCGGCCCGCGGCCTGCGCGCGCTGTGGGTCTCGCTGGCCGTGCTCGGGGCGACGGCGCTGGCGCAGGCGGTCGTGGTGGTCGCCTCCGGGTCGGTCGCGCTGCTCGGCGACACGGTGCACAACACCGCGGACGCGCTGACGGCCGTGCCGCTGGGGGTCGCGTTCGTGCTGGGCCGGCGTGCGGCGACGCGTCGCTTCACCTACGGCTACGGGCGGGCGGAGGACCTGGCAGGCATCGTCATCGTGCTGACGATCGCCGCGTCCGCGGCCTTCGCGGCGTGGACGGCGGTCGACCGGCTGCTCGACCCGCGGCCAGTGGAGCGGATCCCGGCCGTCGCGGTGGCCGCGCTGGTCGGGTTCGCCGGCAACGAGTGGGTGGCCCGCTACCGGATCCGGGTGGGCCGTTCGATCGGCTCGGCCGCGCTCGTCGCGGACGGACTGCATGCCCGGACGGACGGATTCACCTCACTGGCCGTCCTGTTGAGCGCGGGCGGCGCGGCCCTTGGCTGGCAACTCGCGGACCCGCTCGTCGGGTTGGCCATCACCGCGGCCATCACGCTGGTGCTGCGGGACGCGGCGCGCGAGGTGTTCCGACGGGTCATGGACGCGGTCGATCCCGCGCTCGTGGACCGTGCCGAGCAGACACTGCGGGAGGTCCCGGGCGTGCACGAGGTGGGCGAGGTGCGGCTGCGCTGGATCGGGCACCGGCTGCGCGCCGAGGTCGCGGTCGTCGTGGACGGCGAGGCGACGGTACGGCAGGCGCACGCCATCGCCGTCGACGCCGAACACGCCCTGCTGCATGCCGTGCCCCGGCTCACCGCGGCCCTCGTGCACGCCGACCCGGTGCCGATGCCGGGCGAGGCCGATCCGCATCAGGCGCTCGCCCATCACTCGGCGGCGTGAGGCCGTCAGACCGCGACGCCGAGCCCCTCCAGGACGACCGCTCCCGGCAGCTGGGCGAACGCCTTGCCCGGCACGAGCAGCTTGCCGCGCCGGCGTCCGCTGCCGACCAGGACGTACGGGAGGTCGACGACGGCGGAGTCGACCAGCACGGGCCAGCTCTCGGGCAGCCCGATCGGGGTGATGCCGCCGTACTCCATGCCGGTCTCGCCGATCGCCGTGTCCATGGAGGCGAACGACGCCTTGCGGGCGCCGAGTTGGCGGCGTACGGCGCCGTTCACGTCGACCCGGGTGGTGGACAGCACGACGCACGCGGCCAGTGTCGTCTCGCCGCCGCGCTTGCCCGCGACGACCACGCAGTTCGCGGACCGGTCGAGCAGTTCCTGCCCGTAGTGCTCCACGAACACAGCGGTGTCGGCCCACTGCGGATCGGTGTCGACGTAGATGATCTGGTCGGCGGGGACGCTGCCGTGCCAATGGCGAACGGCGTCGGCGACCGGGCGAGTGAGCTCGTCGAGGCAGTCCGGGGCGGGGGTGGCGTGGTCGAAGTGTCCGATGGGTGCGTCCATGAACGCACGCTAACAGCACGGCCGGGGCCGCCTGCCTGGTGTCTCAGTGGACGAGCGGGACCGAGACCGTCAGCGTCATCCGCATCGGAACGTCACCCTGATTGCCGTAGACGTGGGGGGCGTTCGCGTCGAACGTGACGCTGGAGCCGGCCGGGACGCGGTACTCCACGTCCTCCACGGTCAGGGTCAGTTCGCCGGCCACGACGTGGGCGATCTCGACGGTGCCGGCGGGGTGCGGATCGGACCCGGTGCTCTCGCCGGGCATCAGTTTCCAGTCCCACATCTCCAGCGGGCCGGGCGCTTCGGTGCCTGCGAGGAGCTTGCTGTAGCTGCCGGCCTCGGTGTGCCACATCCTGACCACCTGCTCGGGCGGGACGACGCGCACCTTCGGGCCCTGCTCGTAGTCGAGAAGGGTCGTGATGCTGACCCCGAGGGCGTCGCCGATCTTGGCGACCGTGCCGAGGCTCGGGTTGGTGCGGGCCTGTTCGATCTGGATCAGCATCCCGCGGCTGACACCGGAGCGGGCGGCCAGCGCGTCCAGCGTGAAGCCGCGCTCGGCGCGCCAGCGTTTGACGTTGCGCGCCAGGGACTGGGTCAGCAGGTCGAGGTCCGACACATTCCATCCACGAGACGAGACAAGACAAGGAGCAGGGAGGAGGGAGGGGGCAGGGAGAGACAAGGAGAGAGAGCAATATTTTGAATGACAAAGTTCAACTCACTAAACTACCGTGAGCTGCACCCGATCGTGCACCGAACTGTACTGCGAGGCGACCGTGACAGCACTCTTCGCCCTGGCCACCAGCCTGCTGTGGGGCCTGGCCGACTTCGGCGGCGGTCTGCTGACGCGGCGCACCCCGGCGCTCACGGTCGTAGTCGTCTCGCAGACGATCGCCGCGGTCGTGCTCGGCGTGATCGTGGCGGCCACCGGGGGCTGGAGCGAGGCCGGTCCCCAGCTGTGGTTCGCTGCCGCCGCCGGAATCGTGGGCCCGGTCGCCCTTCTCTGCTTCTACAAGGCGCTGGCGCTGGGACCGATGGGCGTGGTTTCCCCGCTCGGCACAGTGGGTGTGGCCGTCCCGGTCGGCGTGGGCCTCTTCCTCGGCGAACGGCCCGGCCTTGTGCAGGTCGCCGGGATCGCGGTCGCCGTGCTCGGCGTCGTACTCGCGGGCGGACCGCATCTGCGAGGGGCGCCCGTGCAGCGGCAGGCCATCTTGCTCACCCTGATCGCGGCCTTCGGTTTCGGCGCGGTCTTCGCGCTGATCGCCGAGGCGTCGACCACCGTCACCGGCCTGTTCCTCGCGCTCTTCGTCCAGCGCCTGGTCAATGTCGCGGCGGGCGGCGTAGCCCTGTACGCCGCCGTGCGGCGCGGCACGCCCGTGCTCCCGGAGGGTGGTTTCCCCTGGCGCTCGCTGCCGGCGCTCGCCTTCGTCGGCCTCGCCGACGTCGCGGCGAACGGCACTTATGTGATCGCCGCCCACCACGGGCCGGTCACGGTGGCGGCCGTACTGGCCTCCCTCTACCCGGTGGTGACCGCCCTGGCGGCGCGTGGCTTCCTCCGCGAACGAATGCGGGCCGTACAGGCGGCGGGCGCCGGGCTCGCGCTGGTGGGCACGCTCTTGCTGGCGACCGGCTGACTCAGGCCTCGGCGGCGGGTTGTGCCAGGTGGACACCCTCGTCCGGGTCCAGCTGCGCGAGCTTCGCCACCGTCTCCTCGTCCAGCCCGGCCAGCGCCTGGAGTTGCTCGGGGGTCACCCCGTCGGGGATCGGCACGGGCGCCGGCGTCCGCAGGGGCGGCTGCCAGCCTTCGTCGGGCGTCCAGCGCCGTACGACACGGGCGGGCGCCCCCGCCACCACGGCGTGGTCGGGCACCACGCCCCGGACCACCGCACCGGCCGCGACCACCACGTTCCGTCCGATCCGCGCGCCCGGGAGGATCACGGCCCCGGTGCCGATCCAGCACCCCGGCCCGATCTCGACGGGCTCCATCCGCGGCCACTGCTTGCCGATGGGCTCGTGCGGATCGTCGTACGAATGGTTGGTGGACGTGACGTAGACGTACGGGCCGAAGTAGCAGTCGCTGCCGATGGTGACCGTGGTGTCGGCGATGACGTGGCTGCCGCGGCCGAGCACGACGCCGTCGCCTATGCGCAGGATCGGTTCGGGGCCGAGGTCGAGGTCGGGCATCAGACCTGCCGTCAGCGTCACCTGCTCGCCCACGATGCAGTGGGAGCCGAGGTGGATCCAGGGTTCGCCGAACACGGTCCCGAGCGGGAAGGCGAGGCGGGTGGCCTCCCCGAGCGAGCCGAAGCGGAAGCGGCCGGGATGCTCGGCCGTCACCGAGCCGGTGCGCTGCGCCCAGGCCCAGCCCGCATGGATGGCGCGCTGCGCCAGTCGGCGTCGCCAGGATGAGAACGTGTTCTTGCGCTTCGGCACGCGCTTACCGTACTGAGCCCGCGGCGCCCTTATGAGGCCGAAGGCCTGTGATCTTCGCCCTACCGGGTGGCGGTAGCGTTCCCGTGTAGTTCGGACGACAGGAGACCGCGATGACGCAGGAGCCACTGATCAAGGGGATCGCCGGCAGGAAGCCGAAGATCGACGGGGATGCTTTCGTGGCACCGATGTCCACGGTGATCGGCGATGTGACGCTGGAGGCCGGGGCCAGTGTCTGGTACGGCGCGGTGGTGCGCGGTGACGTGGAACGGATCTCGGTGGGGGTCCAGAGCAATGTCCAGGACAACTGCACGCTGCACGCGGACCCGGGGTTCCCGGTGGTCATCGGCGCGCGGGTCTCGGTCGGGCACAACGCCGTGGTGCACGGGGCGACCGTCGAGGACGACTGCCTGATCGGGATGGGGGCGACCGTGCTGAACGGTGCGGTGATCGGGGCCGGGTCCCTGGTCGCCGCTCAGGCCCTGGTGCCGCAGGGCATGCGGGTGCCGCCGGGGTCGCTCGTCGCGGGAGTGCCCGCGAAGGTCAGGCGGGAGCTGACGGAGGAGGAGCGTCAGGGGGTCACGCTCAACGGAACCATGTATGCGGAGTTGGCGAAGGCGCACCGTGAGGAGCACGGGGCCTAGGTCGTGCGTGGTCCGCGGGTGGTTCGTGGCTGGTCGCGCCGGTGCGCGGAGCCGCATGTCGATGTCGATACGGCTCCGCGCGCCCCGGCCCGGACATTCAGTCTCCGGCGACCACCGGCTCCGGCTCCGGCCGGGACTGCGCCTGCGATTGCGACGACGCCTGCGCCCGCGCGTCCTGATGGGCCGCCTGGGCCTTCTTCGCCTTGCGCTTGATGATCAGCATCGACGTCAGGCCGATCAGGACCGCCGCCACCAGGCCCAGCCACGAGAAGCGCTTCAGCCAGGACTCGGCGACCACTCCGACGTAGTAGATGACGGCGGTCGTGCCGCCCGCCCAGAGGATGCCGCCGAAGACGTTGGCGATCAGGAACTTCCAGTACGGCATCCGCAGCACGCCCGCGAGGGGGCCGGCGAAGATACGCAGGAGGGCGACGAAGCGGCCGAAGAAGACGGCCCACATGCCCCACTTCTCGAAGGACCGCTCGGCGGTGGCGATATGCCCCTCGCTGAAGTGCTTGGGGAACTTCGCGCCGAGCCAGGCCAGCAACGGCCGACCGCCCTTGCGGCCGATGGCGTAGCCGATGGAGTCCCCGATGATCGCGCCCGCGGTGGCGCAGGCGCCGAGCACGAAGGGGTCGATCTCACCGTGCTGGGAGGCAAGCAGCGCCGAGGAGACCAGGATGATCTCGCCGGGCAGCGGGATGCCCAGGCTCTCCAGTCCGATGACCCCGCCGACCAGCAGATAGATGGCGAGCGGTGGCACCGTTTCGAGCCATTCCTGGACGTGCAACGCCGCTTCCTCCCGTGTCGTGGACCCTGTGTGCTTCCCGGCGCACGCCCGGCTGTGAGCGCGCGCCGGGGCAGCCTACCCGTTCTGAGTGACGGTCTCTGCGTCCCACAGGTTGCCCTGGTGCTCCCGCTTCACGGTGCCCGGCAGCGTGGTTGGCAGGGCCACGACGGCGGCGACCGGAGTGGCGACCGGAGTGGCGGGCTCCGGCTGGTCGCGGGAGTCGTCGTGGACGTAGCGCGTCTCGTACCGCCGCTCAGGCTCCTCCTCCGCGGGCTCGCCCTGCGGGGCAGCGGTCTCGGGCGAGTCGGTGGCGACGGCGCCGGGCACCTCGCGCTCCGACGCTCCGGGCGAACCGCCCTGCTCCTTCTCGCTCCGTTTCTCCTGCTTCTCTTCTTTCTTCTGCTTGTCCTCTCCGTTCTTGGGATGCTCGTCCAGCTCGTAATTCTTGGCCTGCCCGTCCTTCTCGTGCTGCTTCCCGGTCGGGTTCTCGGATGGGTTCTCGAGTTGCCGCTCGGGCCTCCCCTCCCGAACGTCTCCAAGTCCGCCGTCGAGCAGCCAGCGCTGCCCCGCCGATCCGTCGCGTTCGGCGAGCACCAGAGTCTCGTCCTCGCCGCCGGCGACCGCCCGCCCGGTGGACCGGCGCGGCAGAAGCTCCCCGTGGACGGTGAGGTCGTAGTGGACCTCACCGGCGTGCGCGAGGCAGTTCGCGAGGGCGACCGTGTCGTCGCCGGCATCGGAGTCGAGGCACAGGGTGGGGTCGGCGGCGCTGCGCAGCAGCCCGCTGTCCTGGTACGACCACTGCTGGGAGGCGGCGGACGAGCACTTCGCCAGCTCGGCTCGGGCCCCGGCGCGGACCTCGCCGTCGCTGAGGTCCAGGCACAGGCCGCTGCCGAGGTTGCGGAGTCTTCCCTGGCCGATCGCGACGGGCTCCTCGGCCGAGGCGGCCGACGGCGATCCACCGGACGGAGGCGGCGAGACCGTATCCGGGTGGACGGAACGGCCGCTTGGCACGCCCCAGGTGGCCGTCGCGTCAGGAACGTTCTCCTCGGACCAGCCCTTGGCGGTGAGCACCGTGACCAGCAGGGCGAGGGACGTCAGGCCCACCCCTACGGCGACAGCCTTCGCCCGCCCGCGTGGTGCGGCGAGCACGGGGCGGTGCCGCCCCCCGCGCCGTGAACGGGTGGACGCCTCCGCTCCCGAGCCACCCCTCGCGGGCCGGGAGTCGAGATAGCGCCGGGCGCCCCAGCCGAGCACCGTCTCGGCGAGCAGGACGTCGAGGCCGCCCTCGAAATGGCTGAGCTGCTCGGCGGCGTGGCGACAGTAACGGCACTCCCCCAGATGCTGCTGCACATCGGGCAACAAGGCACCGCCCCGGCGAATGGGGACATCGAGGAGACGGTTGTAGTAACGGCATTCCCGGGTGGGCGCGAGTTCTCGGTGGGCGCGTACGCAACCGGCTCTGAATTGCTCGCGCACTCTGTCCAGGGCCGCCGAGGCGGTGTTCGGGTCCACGCCCAGCAGACCGGCAGGTATGGTTATCGGTTCCGCCTCGACCTCGGTGTGCCACAGCAGGCATTGCGCGGCGCCCGACAACGCCCGGAATGCGCGCTCGGCGATGTGTCGTCTTTCGGGTGTCACGGATCGCGCGGCGCGCAGTCCGCGGCCACCGGTCGGTTTGCCGAGTTCCGGTAGCAGGACGGAAATGTCGCCATCGGTCGCCCACTCCTTCACCAGGTCGCGTACGGCGTTGAGGAGCCGGGGGCGCAGCGCGCCGTCGGCCGGCCGGCCGAGCACGCGATGGAACGCCGCCGCGGCCACCATGGCGGCGGAACTCTCCATGGAGGCCAGGCAGATGGTCGCGTAGTCATGGGTGGCTCGCCAGTGCCGTGCCAGAAGCAGCGCGACGGCATGGCCGTCCGTGCCGAGCTTGTCCCGGCTCGCGAGGAGTTCCCGGTCGGACCCTGGGGTGCTCATTCCGGGCCGTGGCGGGTACGGCGGTCGTGGGGGGTAGGGGGATTGCACTGAACCATTTCCTTCCCGGCCGCGGGACGGCATGGGGAATGCACGTCCATCGGAAAGCGGGTGCGCGATTGGTGCATACCTGCGCCGCGTCACATGTGGACCGGCCATCAGGGTCGCTCACTTTCGCACAAGCGCCGCACAGGAAACAAGAAGTTCGAGTGACGGGCATTCAAGAGGAAGGCAATTAGTTGGAGTTACCGGCGGTATCCGCACCCGCATTCGAAATTGCCGTCGGAGCGGGCCGTGAGTTGTGTGCACATAAAGACCGTTGGTCCACGGAATCTTCAATTCCGTGAACGTCGTGACGTGCCGATGAGTTCGCCGCGGACCTGGATGCCGCGGGGGCCGGAGCGGACACGGCTCACGGCCGGAGAGGCTCATCCCGAGGAGCTCAACTCAAGGAGCTCAACCCAAGGAGCTCAACTCAAGGAGCCAGGCCGGCAGAGCGCGGCAGCACGCATCCCGCGGGGGCCCCGCTGCCGCCGGGCCCCCGCTCGCCGTCGAGGTGCGCTCAGCCGTTCGGCCGCAGCGTCCAGACGACCGTCATCTCTCCGGTCACGGCCCCGTCCGCACGCTGGATCTCGATGGCCACGGGGAACTCGGGACGCTCCCCCGCGTCCAGCTGCGCGACGACCTCGGCAGCCGGGCGGCCCAGGGTCGCGGTGGCGGTGACGGCGCCCATGGCGAGCTTCTTGTACGCGATCTCGGCCCGCACGGCCAGCGGCACGGCGCGCGAGAGCTGGTCGCCGAACGCGGCCAGCACGATCGCCCCGCTGGCCGACTCGCCCAGCGTGAACATGGCTCCGGCGTGCGGTCCGCCGACGTGGTTGTGATAGTCGCCCTGGTCCGGCAGAGCCACCACGGCCTTCTCCGGCGTGGTCTCCAGGAACTCGAGGTTCAAGGTCCGGGCCATGGGCACCGTGGCGGCGAGCATCTCGCCGATCGACATCTGGTCTGCGCTCATGCGGGCCAGGTTACCCATGAGTAGGGTCCTGGGAACAGGTGATGTGACGAGCGTCGTACCGTCGCACCCCGAAGCTCCGGCACGGGCGGTGGCCGAAAGTCGCCAGAGGGCCCGTGACCTGCGATCGGTTTGGCAAAGGGGCGTCCGGGCGGGGATAGTCTGCCGGTGACTTCCGCCGCCGGTCCCCCGAGCCGCTCGCGCCGCCCCGCCTGGGCGGGCCGCAACTACAGCCTGCTGACCGCCGCGGCGTTCGTCACCAACCTCGGCAGCCACGGCGCGCTGATCGCCGCGGCGTTCGCGGTACTGGAGGCGGGCGGCGACGGCGGTGACGTAGGTCTGGTGGCCGCCTCCCGCACGCTGCCGCTGGTGCTCTTCCTGCTGATCGGCGGCGCCGTCGCGGACCGGCTGCCCAGGCACCGGGTGATGGTCGCGGCCAACGCCCTCAACTGTGTCTCCCAGGCCGCCTTCGCCGTGCTCGTCCTCACCGGGGAGGCCCGGCTGTGGCAGATGATGCTGCTGACCGCCCTCGGCGGCGCCGGCCAGGCGTTCTTCAGCCCGGCGGCCGAGGGCATGCTGTTGTCGTCGGTCCAAGGTGAGCAGGTGAGCCGGGCGTTCGCCGTGTTCCGGATGGCGATGCAGGGGGCGGCGGTCGGCGGCGCCGCGCTCGGCGGTGCGATGGTGGCCGCCATCGGGCCGGGCTGGGTGCTGGCGGCGGACGCGGCGGCCTTCGCGGTCGCCGGAGCCATGCGGGCGCTGCTGGACGTGCGTCACATCCCGCGGCGCCCTCCGGGCGGCGGCATGCTGTCCGATCTGCGGGACGGCTGGCGGGAGTTCGCCGGGCGCCCCTGGCTGTGGGCCGTGGTCGTGCAGTTCTCCGTCGCGAACGCGGTCGTCGGTGCCGCGGACGCGGTCTACGGCCCGCTGGTCGCCCGGGACCACCTGGGCGGGGCCGGCCCCTGGGGTCTGGCCCTGGGCTTCTTCGGCGCGGGCACGGTGGCCGGTGCCCTGCTCATGACCCGCTGGAAGCCGCGCCGCCTCCTCCTCGCCGGCACCGTGTGCGTCTTTCCGCTCGCCCTGCCGTCCGCCGCGCTCGCCGTCCCGGTGCCGGTCGCCGTCCTGTGCGCGGTGATGTTCCTCACCGGCGTGACGCTGGAGGTGTTCGGCGTCTCCTGGATGACCGCGCTCCATCAGGAGATACCGGAGGACAAGCTGTCCCGGGTCTCCGCCTACGACTGGTTCGGCTCGGTCGCCCTGGTCCCGCTCGCGGCTGCCCTGGCCGGCCCGGCGGAGTCGGCGTTCGGGCGCACATCGGCGCTGTGGGGCTGCGCCGCGCTGGTCGTGGTGATGACGGCGGCGGCACTGTGCGTACCGGACGTACGCAACCTGCGCCGGCGTACCAAGCAGGTGGCCATGACGAGCCAGGCCGGCTCAGCCGATGCCGAACGCCCCGTCGGGGGGCTCGGGTGAGGGTACGGCGTCCTCGTCCCGCACCGGTCGCGCGTCGCCGATGAACTCCCGCAGGGCGGGTTCGTGTTCGACGCGGGCCGGGAAGGCGTCGGAGGCGGTGAGCCGGGCCAGGCCGACGGTGTCCAGGGGCTGGTGCGCGGCCACGAGCACCGCGTTGCCGAACCGCCGCCCGCGCAGCACACCCGGCTCGGCGATCAGCACCAGCTCCTCGAACAGCATGGCGCAGGTGGCCAGTTGGGAGCGCAGGAAGGCGAAGGGCGCCGCGTCGGCGAGGTTGGCCAGATAGACGCCGCTGTGCCGCAGCACGCGTTCGACGTGACGGACGTACGCCACCGACGTCAGATGCGCGGGTACCCGCGAGCCACCGAAGACATCGGCGACGAGCACGTCGACCGAGCCGTCCGGGGCCGCCTCGAGCCAGGCCCGCGCGTCCCCGGCGTGCAGCCGGACTCCGCACCCGTCCGGCACCGGCAGATGCTCGACGACCAGCTCCAGCAGACCCCGGTCGGCCTCGACGACGTCCTGCCGTGAACCGGGCCGGGTGGCCGCCAGATACCGGGGCAGGGTGAACGCCCCGCCCCCGAGATGCAGCACGTCCAGTGGCCGCCCTGCCTCCGCGACGATGTCGAGCACATGCCCCAGCCGACGCGCGTACTCGAACTCCAGATGCGTGGGCTCGTCGAGATCGACGTACGACTGAGGCGCCCCGTCGACGGTGAGCAGCCAGGCCCGGTCGCGGTCCACGTCGGGCAGCAGTTTGGCGGTGCCGTGGTCGACGGCGCGGGTGACGGGTATGGGCTCGTTCACCTTCTCATTGTGCCGAGGGAAGCGGCCTCGTCGTGCCGGGGAAGCGCCCCGAAGGGCTGGGCGAGGGACCGCGCGATCGTCCACAGCGATCCCGCGGTCCCCCACTCACCGCGCCGGCCTCACCCGACGGCGGTCACGGTCCCCGCCCCCACCGTCCTGCCACCCTCACGAATGGCGAAGCCCAGCCCGGGCTCCAACGGCACCTCACGCCCCAGCTCGACGGTCATCGTGACCGTCTCCCCGGGCCGCGCGACGCCCACCGCGCCGAGGTCGATGTCCCCGACCACGTCCGCCGTACGGATGTAGAACTGCGGCCGGTACCCGCTGGCGACCGCGGTGGTACGACCGCCTTCCCGTGCGGACAGCACATACACCTGGGCGGAGAACCGCCGCTCGGGCACCACACTGCCCGGCGCGGCGACCACATGCCCCCGTCGGACGGAGTCGCGCGGAACCCCTCGCAGCAGCAACGCCACGTTGTCGCCCGCCTGCGCCTCGTCCATCGGCTTGCCGAACGTCTCGAGGCCGGTGACCACGGTCTCCAGCCCGGCCCCGAGCACCTCGACGCGGTCGCCGACGCGGATCGTGCCCCGCTCCACGGCGCCGGTGACCACGGTCCCCCGGCCGGTGATGGTGAGCACGTTCTCGACGGGCAGCAGGAACGGCGCGTCCACATACCGCTCCGGCATCGGAACGTAGGTGTCCACCGCGTCGAGCAGTGCCTCGACGGAGGCCGTCCACTTCGGGTCGCCCTCCAGGGCCTTCAGCCCCGAGACCCGTAGGACGGGCGCGGCGTCGCCGCCGTAGCCGTGCTCGGTGAGCAGGTCGCGGACCTCCAGCTCGACGAGGTCGATGAGCTCCTCGTCCCCCGCGTCGGCCTTGTTGAGGGCGACGACGATGTGGTCGACGCCCACCTGCCGGGCGAGCAGCACGTGTTCGGCGGTCTGCGGCATGATCCCGTCCAGCGCGGACACGACGAGGATCGCCCCGTCCAGCTGAGCGGCGCCGGTGACCATGTTCTTGACGTAGTCGGCGTGGCCCGGCATGTCGACATGAGCGTAGTGACGGGTGTCGGTCTCGTACTCGACGTGCGCGATGTTGATCGTGATGCCGCGCGCGGCCTCCTCCGGCGCCCGGTCGATGCGGTCGAACGGCACGAACGTGCCGGATCCGCGCTCGGCGAGGACCTTGGTGATGGCGGCGGTCAGGGTGGTCTTGCCGTGGTCGACATGACCCATCGTGCCGATGTTCAGATGCGGTTTGGTGCGCACGTATGCCGTCTTGGACATGGCGGTACCTCGAAGCCTCGAAAGTGATGATGGGACCCCAGGTACTCGCCGACCCTCCCCCTGCGGGGTCCGCCGGACGATCCGGAGAGGGTCAGCTTCGGGCGCCGTCGACGACGGCCGGGAAGGCGAAGACGGCAGCCTTCGGAGCATCCGCGACTGCGGACGCTGCGAGGACGAAGGCGTACCGGAACATGGGATCGATCATCGCCGACGCCCTGCCGGGCGTCGAATGGTTTTCCGCGAGGGGGAGTTCGGGACCCGCGTCAATGACCCTCCGCGGCTCACGTCCCGATGTTCTTCAGCGCCTCCCGCACCGACAGCGGGGCGAACCTCCCGCGCTCGCGCGCCAGGAAGTCCCGTACGGCGTCCGGGTCGGTCTTGGCGTACTCGCGCAGACACCAGCCGATGGCCTTGCGGATGAAGAAGTCGCTGTGCGCGGACTGGCGCAGGCAGTAGGCGAAGAGGCGTTCGGTGTCGGTGCGTTCCTTGTAGCGCAGTTGGTGGAGCAGGGCGGTGCGGGCGACCCACAGGTCGTCGTCGGCGATCCATGCGTCCATGTCGGCGGTGAGCTTCGGATCGGCCGTGACCAGGCTGCCGACGACATGCGCGGCGAGCGCGTCGACGGTGTCCCACCAGGAGACGGTGGTGATGAGATGCCGGGCCACGGGCAGCAGGCCGGAGGAGCAGCGCCCCACATGGCGGCGCAGGTAATCGACGGCGAAGTAGTGGTACTCCCGCTCGGGCAGGCGCCAGCAGCACAGGGCGATGGCGGTGCAGTCGGCCTCGTCGGGGCGCGGTGTGCCCTGAAGGACGCTGCGGGACAGAGCGCGGCGCTCGGGGGTGGGGATGCCGAGGAAGGGGGCGACGTCCTTCATGTACGCCTGGGCCACGGCGGCCCGCGCGGGGTCCGCGGCGGCGGTGTACGTGGCGGTGAGCCGCTCCAGGACCGTGTCGGCCAGAACACTGCGCGGAACTTCCGATGTTCCCGCACCTGTGACGCTCATGAGACGAACCATACGGCGATCACACAACTTTGTCGGTTAGGGTCGCCGGATGCTCGACGATGCCACCACCCGCTCTGGGGGCACCGCCACAGCTCCGCCCCGGGTCGCCGCCACGGAGCTCGCAGTCCCCGCGCCCGTACCTGTCCGCGTTCCCGTCTCCGTCCCCGTGTCCGCGGGCTTCGCCGCGCGCTGCGCGAGAGTGCTGTCCTCGCCGTGGTCGCGGCTGTCCCTGCTCGTCGCCCTGCTGGCGGCGGGTGCGTCGACCGTGCTGCTCTTCGAGCCGCAGAAGCTGCTCACCAGCGGCTGGCCGCCGCAGGTCGAGGGGGCCGCCGCGGTGGTGCTGTTCGCCGTGGCGTACGGGCTGGTGACGGTGGCGTTCGTGCCGCGGCCTCTGCTGAACCTCGCGTCGGGCGCGCTCTTCGGCTCTCAGTGGGGCCTCGGCGCGGCCCTGGCGGGGACGGTGCTGGGCGCCGGGATCGCCTTCGGGCTGGGTCGGCTGCTCGGCCAGGACGCGCTGCGCCCACTGCTGCGCGGCCGGGTGCTGAAGGCGGCAGACGGCCAGTTCAGCCGGCACGGCTTCCGCTCGATGCTGGCGGTGCGGCTCTTCCCGGGTGTGCCGTTCTGGGCCGCGAACTACGCCGCCTCCGTCTCCCGCATGGGCTGTGTACCGTTCCTGCTCGCGACGGCGCTCGGGTCCATCCCGAACACCGCCGCGTACGTCGTCGCCGGCGCCCGTGCCTCCACGCCGACGTCGCCCGCCTTCCTGATCGCGCTGGCCTGCATCGCCGTACCCGCCCTGGCGGGCGTGGTGGTGGCCTGGCGCAAGCGCCACCACCTGCGCGGCCACTGAGGCCCCCCCCCGGACCCCTCTCCCTGTCCCTCGGGGGCTCGGTCACACCGCCTCGAGGATCATCGCGTTGGCCAGGCCGCCCGCCTCGCACATCGTCTGGAGGGCGTAGCGGGCGCCGTGCTCGCGCATCGCGTGGACCAGGGTCGTCGTCAGCCGGGTACCGCTCGCGCCGAGCGGGTGGCCCAGCGCGATGGCGCCGCCGTGCACGTTGACCTTGCCGAGGTCGGCGCCGGTCTCCTGCTGCCAGGCCAGAACCACGGCGGCGAAGGCCTCGTTCACCTCGAACAGGTCGATGTCGTCCAGCCGCAGCCCCGCCCTGCGCAGCACCTTCTCGGTCGCCGGGACGACGCCGGTGAGCATCAGCAGCGGGTCGGATCCGGTGACGGCGAAGCTGTGCATGCGGGCCAGGGGGCGCAGGCCGAGCCGGGCCGCGGTGTCACCGGACGTGATCAGGACGGCGGAGGCGCCGTCGTTGACCGGGCTGGCGTTGCCGGCGGTGACGTTCCATTCGATCTGCGGGAACCGCTCGGCGAAGACGGGGTCGTGGTACGCGGGCTTGAGTCCGGCGAGGATCTCGGGGGTGCTGCCCGGCCGTACGCACTCGTCGCGGGCGACTCCGTCCAGGGGCGTGAGCTCGGCGTCGAACAGGCCCTTGTCCCAGGCCATGGCCGCCTTGTGGTGCGAGGCGACGGCGAACTCGTCCATCTGCCGACGGGTGATCGACCACTTGGCCGCGATCAGCTCGGCGCTGATCCCTTGCGGGACGAGACCCTCCGGGTAGCGCTCGGCGATGCCGGGGCCGAAGGGGTCCTTGCCGGGCGGCACGTTCGACCACATCGGCACCCGGCTCATCGACTCCACCCCACAGGCGACGACCAGGTCGTACGCGCCCGACATGACGCCCTGCGCCGCGAAGTGCACGGCCTGCTGGGAGGAGCCGCACTGGCGGTCCACGGTGGTCGCCGGGACCGTGTCGGGGAAGCCCGCCGACAGCGCGGCGTAGCGGGTGGTGTTCATGGCCTGTTCGCCGACCTGGTCGACGGTGCCGCCTATGACGTCGTCGATCAGAGCCGGGTCGATGCCCGAGCGCTCGACGAGGCTGCGCAGGGTGTGCGCGAGGAGCTCGACCGGATGGACATGGGCGAGGGCGCCGTTCGGCTTGCCCTTGCCCATCGGGGTGCGTACGGCTTCGACGACGACTGCGTCACGCATGGTGCGGGCCTCCTTGGCCGCCGGGCGACGACCGGCGCGTGGGCGGGCCGGTGCGGCACCGGCGTCGGCTACCGGTGAGTAGGAAATCCGAACTCACCATAGCTCCATCAGTTGGAAAATCAAACCCATTCGGTTTGAAACTCGAACCGTCTCCTGGGCCGAGCCCCTAAACTGAGCGCCATGGCCGCCACCAAAGACCCGCGCCCCTGCTCCATCGCCGACGCCCTGGCCCTCGTCGGCGAGAAGTACTCCCTGCTCGTCCTGCGCGAGGTGTGCCTCGGCAACGGCCGCTTCGACCGGCTCGTCCGCAACATCGGCGCCCCGCGCGACATCCTGGCCACCCGACTGCGCCGCCTCGTCGACGCCGGGATCCTCACCAAGCGCACCTACAGCGAGCGCCCTCAGCGGTTCGAGTACCGGCCGACCCAGGCGGGGCTCGAGCTGGAGCCGGTCCTGATGACCCTCATGGCGTGGGGCGACCGCCATCTGCGCGAGGAGGACGACCGCCCCATGGTGATCGAGCACATCTGCGGCAACGAACTGGTCCCGGTCGTCACCTGCCAGGTCTGCGGCGACCCGGTGCATCACGAGGACCTCACCGCCCATCCCCAGGCGCCCGGTTGGACGGTGGCGGGGCCGTCGGCCGCGTGAACACCGAGCCCGCCCCCCTGTGACCGAGGTGTCGTCAGGGGGCGCTACGCTGCCCCTCGACACGCGCGATCACTGTCCCGCCGGCGCGACGTCCTCACCACTCCTTGCCACGATCAGCACTTGGACTCCGTAACTTCATGTCTTGGTTTGAATCGCTCATCCTCGGACTCGTCCAGGGGCTGACCGAGTTCCTCCCTGTGTCCTCCAGCGCGCATCTGCGGCTGACCGCGGCGTTCTCAGGTTGGGAGGACCCGGGCGCGGCCTTCACGGCGATCACCCAGATCGGTACGGAGGCCGCGGTACTGATCTACTTCCGCAAGGACATCGGGCGGATCCTCGTGGCATGGACGAAGTCCCTGACCGACAAGGAGATGCGGCGGGACCACGACGCCCAGATGGGCTGGCTGGTGATCGTCGGCTCGATCCCGATCGGCGTGCTGGGCCTGACGCTCAAGGACCAGATCGAGGGACCCTTCCGCGATCTGCGCATCACGGCGACGATGCTGATCGTCGTGGGCATCATCATCGGCATCGCCGACCGGCTGGCGGCCCGGGACGAGTCGGGCGGCCGGCACCGTGCGGCCAAGCAGCGCAAGAGCCTTCAGGACCTGACCGTCAAGGACGGCCTGATCTTCGGCCTGTGCCAGTCCGCGGCCCTGATCCCCGGCGTCTCCCGTTCCGGAGCCACCATCAGCGGTGGTCTCTTCATGGGCTACCAGCGCGAGGCCGCGGCCCGCTACTCGTTCCTCCTCGCGATCCCGGCCGTCCTCGCCTCGGGCCTCTTCGAGCTCAAGGACGCGATGGAGAGCGACCACGTCACCTGGGGTCCGACGATCTTCGCGACGGTGATCGCCTTCGCCACCGGGTACGCGGTGATCGCATGGTTCATGAAGTTCATCTCGACCAAGAGCTTCATGCCGTTCGTCTGGTACCGCATCGCACTCGGCATCGTCATCATCATCCTGGTGGCGACGGGCGCCCTCAGCCCGCACGCGGCGGAGTCGGCAGGCTGACCGACGAGTCAGTAGGGGCAGGCAGCCCGGCACCCGTGACCAATCGCATACGTTGTGCGTAGCCGTCCGGTAGCGCAGGGTCAGTCCTTGCCCCTAGGCTTGTCCGCATGTCCCCCCATTCCTTAGGCCCTGGTTCCGTGCGCTCTGCTGCCGAGGTGAACGAGGAGATACGCGCCCTGTGGCTGCGCGCGGGCGGCTCCCTGTCCGCCCAGGAGCGCGCGGAGTACGAACTGCTGGTGGTCGAGTGGGCCGCCGCCATCCGCGCCGAGATCATCGAGGCTGCCTGAAGGCGGAGGCTGCTGGAAGACCAAGGTCGACTGAAGACCGAGGTCACCTGAAGACCGAGGCTGCCTGAAGAACGAGGCGCCTGAGAGCAATTGAGGCCGGCCGTGAGCAGCGAGGCTGCCCGAGTCCAGGGCCCGTTCGAAAAGATCCGGCCTAAGATCCGGCTCATGGAGCATCTGGATCACGTCCCCGCCCGCCGTGGCACCGTCATCTTCCTGAACGGCACGTCGAGTTCGGGCAAGTCGAGCATCGCGGGCGAGTTGCTGCGGATCCTGGACGAGCCGTATTTCCACATGCCCGTCGACGCTTTTCACGCGATGCGCTCCCGCACCCCCGTCCCGCAGGACCAGCTCGCCACGGTGCTGCACCGCACCTGGCAAGGCTTCCACCGCGCGGTCGCCGGCATGGCCGCCGCGGGGAACAACGTCGTCGTCGACCATGTGCTGAGCGCCGAGTGGCGCCTCAAGGACTGTCTGTCGCTCTTCGTGCCGCAGGACGTCGTCCTGGTCAAGGTCCACTGCGACCCGGCGGAACTGGAGCGCCGGGAGCGCGCGCGGGGCGACAGACCGGCCGGTCTCGC
This sequence comes from Streptomyces sp. M41, assembly GCF_043673425.1. Lineage (NCBI taxonomy): Bacteria > Bacillati > Actinomycetota > Actinomycetes > Kitasatosporales > Streptomycetaceae > Streptomyces > Streptomyces sp. M41. Next base: position 318,856 of record NZ_JBIMKE010000006.1, read on the forward strand.
CGGCGCCCAGTTGGAGCAGGTGCACGCGCACGGCGTCTACGACCTGGAGTGCGACACCGGTGAGGCCACACCGCAGGAATGCGCCCACCGCATCAAGGACTTCCTGGGCGCCAGGGTCGGGCCGACCGCCTTCGAACAGCTGCGGGCCACGATCGGCCGGCGGTCCCTCTAGGCCCTGTCGTCAAATTCCCGCCTGCCGTGCGGGCGGACGACGGGAAGTTGACGACAGGCCCTAGCCGCGCAGATGCGCCAGCACGTCGTCCCCCAGCGCATACGGCCGCTCCTGCGGCAGCAACTCGGCCGCACGTGTCAGGTCGCCCGCGCGCACATGCGTGTGGATCTCCGTGACGAGCGGCGTCACGTCCTCGATGCCGACGATCCAGTCGTCCGCGTACCGAGCGGTCGCCTCGCCACCGAGCCCCAGTTGGAGCGACCGGTACGGCAAGGGGCTCAGCCGCAGGTCGCGTTCCGGGTCCCACTGCACGCGCGCGGGAGCCTGCTTCAACTGACGTCTCCAGGCATCCCGGTCACCGTGCAGAGCGGGCACATGGTGCGAGAGGCATGCGTGGCGCAGCGCCCACTCGAAGCCCGCCCGGCTGATCTCGACGGCGAGGACGGTCTCCTGGCCTTCCTTGGTCGCCCAGCCGCAGCGGTACATCATCCACAGGAACGACGGCTTGATCCATGTCATGCGCTCCCGGCTCCAGGACGGCGGAAAGCGGCCGTCGCGGGCCGCGGGCCGGCCGATCTGGGGCCGGTACGCCTGATAGACGGTCACCGTGGATTCGGTATGGCGGGCGCGCACGCGGAACTTCGGTTCGGGTCGGCCCACTCGGTCGTTCTATTCTGTCACGGGGCACAGCCTCACCGACACCCCCACCTCGATCCACCGAATATCGCCGCACGCCTCTTGGCTGCGCTCACCACATGCTCAACACTGAGCCGATGACGCAGCGTGTGGAGCTCGCCACCCTGAGGGACCGGCTCACGGTCGACTCACTGATCAGCGATTACGCCGGGGCCGTGGACGACGGCGACTGGGCCGCCTACCGGCGCCTGTTCACCCCGGACGGCCGGGCGGACTACCGCTCGGCCGGCGGCATCGAGGGAGACGCCGGGAAGGTCGCCGCCTGGCTCGCGGAGAGCATGCGGATGTTCTCGATGCGCCAGCACCTCATCGTCAATCGCCGGGTGAGCTTCGGCGTGCTGGAGCAGGACACCGGTGACACGGCCAGGGTCCGGGCCGACTACGTCAATCCGATGCGGTTCGCCGAGGACGGCGGGGCCTCCTCGGCCCCGGACTTCGTGTGCGGCGGCCGGTATGCCTTCGGGCTGCTGCGCACGGACGACGGCTGGCGGCTGCGTGAGGTGGTCGTGCAGGAGAAGTGGCGCCGGCTGCCCGACCGGACCGCGCCCGCGGTGGCCGACTGAGCGGACGTCGAGTGCCCCGATGTCAGTGCCGGCGAGCACACTGGAAGGACCACGGGGTAGGAGGTGATGCATGAAGACGATCAGCCACTGGCTCGCCTCCCCGTGGCGCCGCTCGATCGCCGCCGTCCTGGCCGGCGCACTGCCCGTGCTGGCGTTCCCCGAGCCGTCGTTGTGGTGGTTCGCCTACGTCGCCCTGGTCCCGTGGCTCGCCCTGCTGCGCTCGGCGCCGACCGGGAGACGGGCGCTGTACGAAGGATGGTGGGGCGGGTTCGGCTTCATGCTGGCCATGCACCACTGGCTGCTGCCGAACCTGCATGTGTTCACGTTCGTCATCGCCGCCCTGCTGGGCGCGTTGTGGGCACCCTGGGGCCTGCTGGTGCGCCACTTCCTCGGTGCGGGGCCGTCACCGGGCCGGATCGCCGCGTCGCTGCTCCTGCTGCCGTCGGGCTGGCTGCTGATCGAGCTCGTCCGCTCCTGGCAGGGCCTCGGTGGGCCATGGGGCGTGCTGGGCTCCAGTCAGTGGCAGGTGGAGCCCGCCCTTCGGCTCGCCTCGGTGGGCGGGGTGTGGCTGATCAGCTTCCTGCTGGTGGCGGTCAATGTGGCGGTCGCGGTGCTGGTCGCGGTGCGCGGCTCCTGGATTCCGGCGGTGGCGGGAGTCCTCGCCGCGGCGGTGGCCGCTTCGGCCGCCTGGGTGTGGTCCCCGCGGCCGGACGTCGCGAGCCGGGCGCGCATCGGCGTCGTACAGCCGGGTGTGATCGGGGGCGCCGCCGCGCCCGAACGGCGTTTCGACCGGGAGGTCCAGCTCACCCGCGAGCTGGCGGGCCAGGGCCTGGACCTGGTCGTCTGGGGCGAGAGCAGCGTCGGCTACGACCTCGACGACCGGCCCGACTTCGCCCGGCGGCTCGCCGCGCTCTCTCTTGAGACGGGGACGAACATCCTGGTCAACGTGGACGCGCGGCGCTCCGACAAGCCCGGCATCTACAAGAGCTCGATCCTCGTCGGCCCGGACGGCCCGACCGGCGCCCGGTACGACAAGATGCGGCTGGTTCCCTTCGGGGAGTACATACCGGCCCGCTCGCTGCTCGGCTGGGCGACCTCCGTGGGCAGGGCCGCGGCGGAGGACCGCAGGCAGGGCACTCGGCAGGTCGTGATGGACGCGGGGCAGGGGCTGCGGATCGGGCCGATGGTCTGCTTCGAGTCCGCGTTCTCCGACATGAGCCGCAATCTCGTCGACGCCGGCGCCCAGGTGCTGGTCGCCCAGTCGGCCACGTCGACGTTCCAGCAGAGCTGGGCTCCCGAGCAGCATGCCTCGCTCGCCGCGCTGCGCGCCGCCGAGACCGGCCGGTCGATGGTCCATGCCACGCTCACGGGCGTCTCCGCCGTGTACGGCCCGAGCGGACAGCGCATCGGTTCCTGGCTCGGTACGAGCGCGAGCACGAGCGTCGTCTACGAGGTGCCGCTGGCCGACGGTGTCACGCCGTACGTCCGCTTCGGCGACTGGCCGGTGCAGGCGGCGTTGCTGATCGTCGCCCTGTGGGCGCTCGGCGAGGGGGCGAGGGCGCTGCGGCTCCGGGTCAGGCAGCCTGCTCCTGAACCGCGCGTACCACCCGCTCACACAACTCGTGAGTCGCCAGCGCGTCCCGGGCGCTGAGCACCTTGCCCGCGCGCACGGCGTCGAGGAAGGCCAGTACCACCTGCTCGATGCCGCGCTGCCGGGCCACCGGCACCCAGTCCCCGCGTCGCCGCACGGTGGGCTGGCCCTTGTGGTCGACGACCTCGGCAAGGTTGAGGACCTGGCGCTTGGTGTCCTGCCCGGACACCTCGAGGACCTCTTCGGCCGAGCCGCTGAGCCGGTTCATCACACCGAGCGCCGTGAAACCGTCCCCGGCGAGCTGGAGCACGACATGGTGCAGCAGACCGCCCTCGACGCGAGCGCGCACGGTCACGTCGTCGATCGGGCCGGGCACCAGGAAGCGCAGCGTGTCCACGACATGGATGAAGTCGTCCAGGATCATCGAGCGGGGCTCTTCGGGCAGCCCGATCCGGTTCTTCTGCATCAGTATCAGCTCGCGCGGATGGTCGGCGCACTGCACATAGCCGGGGGCGTAACGCCGGTTGAAGCCGACGGCGAGGCTCACCTCCCGCTGCTCGGCCAGGGCCACCAGCCGCTCGGACTCGGCGAAGTCGTAGGCGAGCGGCTTGTCGACGTAGGTCGGCACGCCCGCATCCAGCAGCCGGGTCACGATCTCCGGGTGCGCCCCGGTGGGCGCGTGCACGAAGGCCGCGTCGAGCCCCTGCGCGAGCAGCGAGTCGAGGTCCTGGTGCCGCTGCTGTGGGGGCAGATGGTGGATGTCGGCGACCCGGGCGAGCGTCGCGGGCGTACGCGTCTGGAGGTGCAGTTCCACCCCGGGCTGCACGCCGAGCACCGGCAGGTATGCCTTCTGCGCGATGTCACCGAGTCCGATGCAGCCGACCTTCACCTGGTGTTCTCCTCTGGAGCTTGTCCGCCGGGGCCTTTGACGCAGCATACGGCGCCTGCGGCGGCCTCCAGCCGGCGATGTCCTCGAAGTTTCGTAGGAACAGCAGCGGGGCGGCCTTGGACAGGGTGGCCGTCGCCACGTTCCGTACGGCGATCCCGGCGCGGCCGGTCATCATGTTGAGGCGGGCGACCCGCACGGCCTGGCGCGCGACGGCGGTCGTACGTGGGAGACGGGCCGCGGTGTAGGCGGCGAGGTCGGCACCATGGTGGGCGAGGACGACGGCGTCCTCCACGGCCTGGTTGCCGCCCTGCCCCAGTGTCGGCGGCATGGCGTGCGCCGCGTCTCCGACGAGGGCGACCCGGCCGCGGTGGTAGGCGGGCAGCGGCGTGGTGATGTGGTGGACGTCGTGACGCAGGATGTCCTCGGGGCGGGCGGCGGCGACGATGTCGGGGATCGGGTCGTGCCAGTCGCCGTAGCGGCGCAGCAGTTCGGCCTTCTCGTCGTCCGGGGCACGCTCCCCGGCGGGCGTGCGCGCAGCGGCGTAGGCGTAGACCCGGCCGTCCTTGAGCGGGTGCGAGCCCCAGATGCGGCCGGGGCCCCAGGTCTCGTGCGCGGCGAACTCCACGCCCGGCACCGGGATGACGACCCGCCAGGTGGTGAACCCGGCGTAGACGGCCCCGGGGTGGTCCGGGAACAGCGCCTCGCGTACGGCGGACCGGACGCCGTCCGCGGCCACCACGAGGTCGGCCTCGAGCTCGCCGTCCGGGATGCTCACCCGGGCGGGGCGGCCGGCGTCGCCCGGGTCGGCGACGGTCGCCGCGGTGCCCGTGCGCACGGCGCCCGGCGGCAGGCGCCTGGCCAGGCTGCCGATGAGGGTGGCCCGGTGCAGCAGGACGAGCGGTCCGCCGAAGCGCGCGGCCACGGCGTCGGCGTCCGTGCGTGAGAGCCAGCGCCCGGCCGGGGTGCGCAGTCCCCCGTCGCCCTGCCAGGCCGCGAGGTCGCGGATCTCGTCGCCGAGGCCGATCAAGTCCAGGGCGCGCAGGGAGTTGGGCGCGAGCGAGATGGCCGCGCCGACGGGCTCCAGGGAGGGCGCCCTCTCCAGCACGGTGACGTCCCAGCCGCTCGCGTGCAGTGCGGCTGCGGCGGTCAGGCCGCCGATGCCGCCGCCGATCACTACGGCCCGCCCGAACTGTGTCATGGCTCCTCCTCACCCCACGCCTCACTACAGATGTAGTGAAGCAGTGCCTCGACTGTACTACAGGCGTAGTGCCGGGGGTAGGTTGATCTCCATGTCCGTAAGCACCGCAGGCGGCTCACGCGCCGATCTCGTCGCCGACTCCGCCCTCACTCTGCTGGCCGAGCGCGGCATGCGCGGGCTCACGCATCGGGCGGTCGACGAGGCGGCCGGGCTGCCGCAGGGCTCCACGTCGAACGTCGCCCGCACCCGGCAGGCCCTGCTGGAGCTGACGGTGCGGCGGCTCGCCGAGCGTGAGGCGCGCGTCCTGGCGCTGGAGGAGATCCCGGATCCGCGGGGCGGCCTGGACTCGCTGGTGCACGGACTGGCCCTGGCGACCCACCGCGCCCTGACCCGGGGCCGTGAACTGACGCTCGCCCGCTACGAACTGGCCCTGGAGGCCACCCGCCGCCCCGAGCTGCGCGCCTACTTCGACGCCACGGGCGCCCGCTTCCGCGACCAACTCACCGTTCTGGTCACGGCGATGGGCTCCACCGACCCGGCCCGCCACGTACTGTCCCTGGTCGCCTGGGCGGACGGCCTGATGTTCAGCTGTGTGGCCGGGACCTACAGCGCCGAGGTGCCCGGCTTGGAGGAGGTGCGGGCAGGGCTGCGCGAGCTGCTCGACGGGATGTTCGGCCGCTGAGCTCCGGCCACCGCGAAAACTCCTCGAGACGCGCCGCGCGTTGAGCGAGGATGCCGCCATGACGATCGAACGCCATGAACCTGCCACCACCGCCGACGAGCGCACCATGCTGGAGGGGTGGCTCGACTACCACCGCCAGACGCTCGCCCTGAAGTGCGAGGGCCTGACCGACGCCCAGCTCAGGACCGCCTCCGTGGAGCCGTCCGGGCTGACCCTGATGGGGCTGGTGCGGCACATGGCGGAGGTGGAACGCGGCTGGTTCCGACAGGTGCTGATGGGCGAGGACCCCGGAGCGATCTACTACTCCGAGGAGGATCCGGACGGCGAGTTCCACGTCACCGAGGCGGACACCTGGGAGGAGGCGCGGAACACCTGGCAGACCGAGATCGCCATCGCCCGCCGCAACGCCGCGGGCTTCGCCATGGACGACCTCTCCAAGGGCCGCAGCCGGCGCAGCGGCGAGTACTTCAATCTGCGCTGGATCTACACCCACATGATCGAGGAGTACGCCCGCCACAACGGCCACGCCGACCTGGTCCGCGAGCGCATCGACGGCGCCACCGGCGACTGACGTCAGCCGGGGCGGGCGCATACCGCCCGTACGGGGCCAGAGATCACCCGTGCGGAGCAACCTCCGCTCATCCGCCGTCCAGGCGGCCGCGCGAAGCAGCAGAGTTGCGCGCGTGCATCGAACGACGACCACCGCAACGCTCCTGGTCACCGTGGCCGTCTCGGCCCTCTCCGGCTGTATGACGGTCCAGCACCCGCCGGTCGCGGCCCCGACGGCACCGTCACCGCCGCCGGCACCCCGGCCGAGCGCTTCGGCGCAGCGGCCGATCGTGCAGGCGCCGGCCAGCGAGGCGCTGGCACTCATCGGGCCGTCCCGTCGGCCGGCCACCGCCACGCCGTCCGCCGCACAGCCGGCATCGCCTGCCGCCCCGCCCCCGGCGGCCCGGCCCCCGGCCGCTCGCCCACACCCGCAGACACGTCCCGAGCACCGCACCCCCGGCCGCCCGGCCGTAGACGCCGCGCGGCGGTCACCCGTCGAGATCCCCGGCGTGCCGACGTCCGTCCGGCCGGAGGTCCCGAAGAACGCGGACGTGTGCGCGTTGGGGCGCAAGTACGGCGGCTGGCGCCCGGGCAGCCCGGAGTCGACGATCTGCGACCAGACGTACGGGCGATGACGAACGGGCGGTGGCGAGCGGGCGATGACGAGCGGGCGTGAAGAGCGGGCGGTGGCGAGCAGACGATGACGAGCGGGCGTGAAGAGCAGGCGGTGGCGAGCAGACGATGACGAGCGCGCGTGAAGAGCGGGCGGTGGCGGTCGCGTCGTTCCCGACCCCCGTCAGATCCGCGCCCTTGCCGCAAGCGGCCCGACCGTCACGCCCCCTCCCCCAACCACGACTCCAGCCTCCGGATCTCCGCCCACACCCCGTCCCCGTAACTGTCGTCCCCCAGCGCGCCCGCCGCGCCCCGGGCCCGGCGCAGATGGACTCGGGCGGCCTCGGCGTGGTCGAGCTTCACATAGTCGGCGGCCAGGTTCAGATGCAGCGAGGGATACAGAGCCCGTACCGCGATCGCCCCTCGCGCGGCCTCCGCCTCCGTCAGTGCCCGCAGGTCCCACGCCAGCTCGTCCGACGGGTCGTCCTGGGTGTCCGCCAGGTAGTGCGCCAGCGTGCACCGGTGCAGCGGATCGCCGTCCTCGCCGAGCTCCGTCCACAGGTCCAGCAACCGCCGCCGGGCCTCCTCGCGGTCACCCGCGTGATGGAGGATGACGACCTGCCCGATCCGCGTCAGCACCGCATCCGGCGCCGCCTGCTTCTGCTGCTCCGCCACCGCGTCCTCCGGGCCCTCGTCGGCTGCTCCCTCCCGACGCTAACGGCCCACGCCCACGATCCGGGTCAGGCGGCTCCGTAAGGCACCGGGCCGGCACCGGCCGCCCCCCGGCCGCCGGCTGTCCGGGGAGGCGGCCCGGCGACGCAGGTCAGCCCAGGTTCGGGATCCGCCAGTCGATCGGCTCGTGTCCCTGCCGGGCCACCGCCTCGTTGATCTGCGTGAACGGGCTGGAGCCGAAGAACTTCTTCGCGGACAGCGGCGAGGGATGCGCCCCCTTGACCACCACATGCCGCGTCTCGTCGATGAGCGGGAGCTTCTTCTGTGCGTAGTTGCCCCACAGGACGAACACCGCCGGGTCGGGACGGCTCGCCACGGCGCGGATCACGGCGTCCGTGAACTTCTCCCAGCCCTTGCCCTTGTGGGAGTTGGCCTCACCGGAGCGGACCGTCAGCACCGCGTTGAGTAGCAGGACGCCCTGCTCGGCCCACGGCATCAGATAGCCGTTGTCGGGGACGGGGTGGCCGAGCTCCTCCTTCATCTCCTTGTAGATGTTGCGGAGCGAGGGCGGAGTCTTCACGCCGGGACGGACCGAGAAGCACAGGCCGTGTCCCTGACCCTCGCCGTGGTACGGGTCCTGGCCGAGGATCAGGACCTTCACCTTGTCGTACGGCGTAGCGTCCAGGGCCGCGAAGACCTCCTCGCGCGGCGGGTAGACGGGACCCTTCGCCCGCTCCTCCTCGACGAACTCCGTCAGCTCCTTGAAGTACGGCTGCTGAAGCTCGTCGCCCAGAACCCCGCGCCAGGACTCGGGCAGCATGGCGATGTCGGTCACGTCAACTTCCTTACGGTGTGCGGCAGACGATGTGCGGTCCACGACCCGGAGATCGCTTCCAGGCCTCAGAACCTACAGGCGACCACTGACAATCGCCCCGCGGACCACACATCCCGACCGGCCACCCCACTGGAGGGTGCACCTACCAGCTGGTCTTGCAGCGCGCCTACCAGCTCGTCTTGCGGTACAGCTCACCCATCATCATGATCGTCGACGGGTCCAGGGCCCGCTCGGCGCCGGAGATCTCGGCGCTCGCGGCCACGTACTGCCGGCCCTGCCACAGCGGCAGCAGGCGCGCGTCGTCGACGAGGATGCGCTGGGCCTCCTCGAAGTCCTTGACGACGTTGGCCCGGTCGCTCTGGGCGCGGGAGCTGGGCAGCAGCGTCTCGGTGATCTTGGGGGTCACATAGGGCGTGCCGAGCGCGTTCTGCTTGCCGACGAACGGCGCGATGAAGTTGTCGGCGTCCGGGAAGTCGGGGAACCAGCCACGTCCGAAGGCCGGGTACTCGCCCTTCTGGTATCCGGTGACGTACGTCTTCCAGGGGCGGCTCTTCAGGGTGATCTCGAAGAGGCCGGACTCCTCCAGCTGGCTCTTGAGCTCCTCGAACTCCGCCTTGGTGGCGGAGCCGTAGCGGTCGCTGGTGTACCAGAACTCAAGGCGGACAGGGGTCGTGATGCCCGCGTCGGTGAGGATCTCGCGGGCCTTGGCCGCGCTGGGCTCGCCGTAGTCGTCGAAGAAGCCCGTCGTGTGTCCGGTCAGGCCCTTGGGGACCATGGAGTACAGCGGCTCGACGGTGTCCTTGTAGACCTTGTGGGCGATCGCCGGGCGGTCGACGACCTGGGCGATGGCCTTGCGGACGGCGGACTTGCCGGCCATCGGGTCCTTGGGGTTGAAGACCAGGTAGTTGATCTCGGTGCCGGAGCCCTCGATCAGCTGGAGTTCATCGTCGTCGTCCGCCTGGATGTCGACGATGTCGTCGGCGGCGAGACCACGGAAGGCGACGTCGAGTTCCTTGTCGCGCAGGGCGCCGACCATGGTGGGCGAGTCCTGGAAGTAGCGGATGGTCACCGCGTCGTTCTTACGCTCGGCGTAGCCCTTGTAGTCGGGGTACTTGACGAGCTCCGCCTGCTTGCCCTCGTCGTAGGACTCGAGGGTGTACGGCCCGGATCCGACGATCCCGGAGTCCTCGCGCAGCTTGTCGGCCGGGTAGTCCTCGGGGTCGACGATCGACATGGCGGGGGTGGCGAGCACGAACGGGAAGGTCGCGTCGGCCTTGTTGAGGTGGAAGACGACCTCGCGGTCGTTGAGCACCTGGACGCGGTCGAGGCTGCCCAGCAGACCGGCCGGGCCACCGTTGACGTTGATCTTCCGGATCCGGTCGATCGAGTGCTTGACGGCCTTCGCGTCGAGGGCGTGTCCGTCGGAGAACTTCAGGCCCTCGCGCAGCTCGCACTTGTACTTCATGTTCGAGCTGTCGCTGAACTGGCAGCTCTCGGCGGCGTCGGGCTCGGGCACCGTCGATCCGGAGGGATAGCTGAGCAGCGTCTGGTAGATGTTCCGGAACAGCTCCCAGGAGCTGTCCCAGGACGCGGCGGGATCGAGGGTGCTGGGGGCGGCGGTCGTCCCCACCACGATCGGCCCCTCCTCCTCCGTCGAATCGGACGAGAGGACGCCGCATCCAGCCATCAGGGACGATATGGACGCGATGGCCGCCACCTGCCGAAGGCGTCGGATCCGGTTGAACACGCGCACGCTCCTCGATCTGCCATACCAAGGGTCGGCAAAACATACCGCAGTGTTCAGGCCGGTGGACCTCCCGTCTCAGGAGCACTTTCCCGACTCGTCGGTGACACCGTTGTCAGGGGCCGTTGATCTCGCGATACGTCGACACGGGCGCCGCTGGTGTCCAGCGGCGCCCGGGTCGAACACCCCGTGTGTCAGCCGACGCCGGCGTTGAGGAAGATGCCTCCGTCGACGACGAGCGTCTGGCCGGTGACCCAGTCGGACTGGTCCGAGGTGAGGAACGCGGCGGCGCCACCGATGTCGGAGGGCACGCCGAGCCGGCCCAGGGGGTAGGACGCGGCGGCCTCCGCCTCCCGGTTCTCGTACAGGGCCTGCGCGAACTTGGTCTTCACCACGGCCGGGGCGATCGCGTTGACTCGCACCTTGGGCGCGAACTCGTGCGCCATCTGCTGGGTGAGGTTGATCATCGCGGCCTTGCTGACGCCGTAGGCGGCGATGAACGGCGAGGGCGCGATGCCCGCGACGGAGGCGATGTTGACGATCGCGCCGCCGTTGTCCTTCTGCCAGGCGTGCCAGGTCTTCTGCGCGAAGCCGAGCGCCGAGATCACGTTGGTCTCGAACACCTTGCGTGCGACACCCAGGTCGAGGTCGGCGAGCGGCCCGAACACCGGGTTGGTACCGGCGTTGTTGACCAGGTAGTCGACCCGGCCGAAGGCTTCCATGGCGCGCTCGACGGCGATGGCCTGGTGGGCCTCGTCGTGAGCCTTGCCGGCCACGTACACGGCGCGGTCGGCGCCGAGCTGCTCGACGGCCTCCTTGAGGGCGTCCTCGCCCCGGCCGGTGATGACGACGCGGTCACCGCGGGCGACGAGCGCCTCGGCGACGCCGTAGCCGATGCCGCGGCTGCCGCCCGTGACGAGGGCGACCTTGCCGGAGAGTTCAGGCAGTTCAGTCATGTCTGTCATTTCCGCGTATCCCTGATCCCTAGTCGAGCGGTCCGCCGGCGACGTACAGCACCTGGCCGGAGACGAACCCGGCCGCCTCACCGGTGAAGAAGGCGATGGCGTTGGCGATGTCGTCCGGCTCGCCGACCCGGGCCACCGGGATCTGGGTGGCGGCGGCGGCCTTGAAGTCCTCGAAGCCCATGCCGACGCGGTCGGCCGTGGCCTTGGTCATCTCGGTGGCGATGAAGCCGGGGGCGACGGCGTTGGCGGTGACACCGAACTTGCCGAGCTCCTTGGCGAGGGTCTTGGTGAAGCCCTGGAGACCGGCCTTGGCGGCGGAGTAGTTGACCTGGCCGCGGTTGCCCAGCGCGGAGGAAGAGGAGAGGTTCACGATCCGGCCGAAGCCCGCGTCCACCATGTGCTTCTGGCAGGCCTTGGACATCAGGAAGGCGCCGCGAAGGTGGACGTTCATGACGGTGTCCCAGTCGGAGACGCTCATCTTGAACAGCAGGTTGTCGCGCAGCACGCCCGCGTTGTTGACCAGGATGGTCGGGGCGCCGAGCTCCTCGGCGATCCGGGCGACGGCCGCCTCGACCTGCGCCTCGTCGGAGACGTCGCAGCCGACCGCGATGGCCTTGCCGCCGGCCGCGGTGATCTTCTCCACGGTGTCCTTGCAGGCGGCCTCGTCGAGGTCGATCACGGCGACCGCGCGGCCTTCGGCGGCCAGTCGTACGGCGGTGGCGGCGCCGATGCCGCGCGCCCCGCCGGTGACCACGGCGACCCGCTGCTCAGTGGTGGACATTGCTGGTTCTCCTCGCCCTCGAGATGCGGCTCATGCGGAGCGCCCGTCGGTGAGCGACCGCTTAGTACCTTCAGCAGACGTGACGCTAGAAGCCCTGGCACCCGGTGTCAACGGCCGACCGGCCGCGTGTGATCCATTCCCCTGACGAGCGACGCGAACCGGGCGCGCCCACCCATGGTCCCCGCCCGCGCTCTCCGGCGCGAGCACCCGAACGGCCTACGGCTGCGCGCCCCGGCGCGTGCGGGCCCCTAGCGTCGAAGCGCGAGGTCAGAGATGGCCGGAAAGGAGGCGCACCATGCGCCGTCACACCGGTGCCGTCGGCACGCTGATCGCGCTCGCCGCGATAGTGCCGTTCGCCGAACCCGCTCACGCCCAGGACAGGAACTGCCGCGACTTCACCTACCAGGAGGACGCGCAGGCCCACTACAACGCGAACCCGAGGGACCCCGACCGGCTCGACGAGGACCAGGGGCCGGACGACGGCATCGCCTGCGAGTCGCTGCCACGTCGAGGCGTTCAGGGCGGGGACGGAGGCGGCCGGGGCGGGGACGGAGGCGGCCGGGGCGGGGACGGCGACGGGGGCCTCATCTCTTCCACGAGCCGTCCCTCGACACGTATGACACCGACGGCCCCGACCGCCCCCGTCACCTCCATCGCTCCAGCCACTCCGGCCACCCCCGCCACCCTTGCTCCGACGCGGGGCGCGCGAGGCGGGCTGGGCGGCGCTTCGACGTCCGGACCCAGCGGCTGGGACGTCGCGGTCGGTCTGACCTTCGTCACCGGCGCCGTGCTCACGGCCGGCTATCTGGTGCGGCGCCGCAGGGGCTGAAGTCCGGCCGCAGCGCTTTGGCGAGGAGGCCGTCACCGCACCAGAAGGTCCAGCAGCCGGTCCGTCTCGGCCGCCGGATCGGCGGTGAGCCCCGTGTGCACCGGCCCCGGCTGCACGACCGTCGACCTGGGTGCGATCAGCCAGCGGAAGCGGCGTCCGGCGTCGTCGCCGGCGGCCTGTCCGGCTGCCTCGCCGCCGGAGCAGACTCCCTCCACGGCGCGCAGTGCCGCCCGCACGCCGGTCACGTCCGCCCGCGGGTCGAGGGCCAGCAGCCGGGCCTCGTCGAGGTGGGTGCGCGCCCCGACGAAGGCCTGAGCGCGGCAATACACCAGCACACCGGCGTTGATGCACTCGCCGCGCTCGATGCGGGGGACGACGCGCAGCACGGCGTACTCGAACACCTGCCGGTCGCCGCCCTGGCCCGCCTTGATGAAGTGGCGGTGGCTCACTTGGCCCCCTCGATTCCGGTGATGCGCTCGTGGACGTCGGCGGCGCGTGCCAGCAGTGGCCGCGCGTAGGCCCGCCTGAGCTCTTCGGTGCTGTCGAAGCCGGGTTCCGCGGACAGCCAGGCGTCCGGGACCGCGGCGGTGACCTCGGCGAGGAGGTCTTCGGTGACGAGGGGGGCGAGGTCGGCGGCGGCGCCCGTGATGTCCGGCGCGAAGGGGCGCAGGGCGTGGTCGGAGGCGTCGTAGGGGCGCGCGGCGGATGCCTCCGCGCCGGGCCAGTTGTGCTGCCAGATCATCGTGGCGCCATGGTCGATGAGCCACAACTCCCCTTGCCACATCAGCAGGTTGGGGTTGCGCCAGGACCGGTCGACGTTGTTCACGAGCGCGTCGAACCAGACGATCCGCCCGGCTTCCTCCGGGCTCACCGTGAAGGCGAGAGGGTCGAAGCCGAGCGCGCCGGAGAGGAAGTCCATGCCGAGGTTGGCGCCGCCACTGGACCTGAGCAGCTCCTGCACCTGCTGGTCGGGTTCGCCGAGTCCCAGCACCGGGTCGAGCTCCACCGTCACCAGCCGGGGCACCCTCAGGCCCAGCCTGCGGGCGAGTTCACCGCAGACGACCTCGGCGACCAGCGTCTTGCGGCCCTGTCCGGCGCCGGTGAACTTCATGACGTACGTCCCGAAGTCGTCGGCCTCGACGAGTCCCGGCAGTGAGCCGCCCTCACGCAGCGGCGTGATGTAGCGGGTCGCGATGACTTCCTTGAGCATCGCCCCAGGTTACTGGCGCGGAGGCGGGCGGCGAGGACGGCCCGGGTGGGCGGGCTGGCGGGCGGACGGGCCAGGGCGCACGGGCGGACGGGCCGGGGTACGCGGCCCCAGGTCCGGCGCCGCCGACAGCGGATCGACAGCTGTGGACAGGGAACCGACAGGTCCGCTTTACCCACCTCTTCGCCGGACCGGGCCAGGATTTCGAGAGCGCCTGAACAGCCGGTCCCGAAGGACCGTACCTCTCGGCAGATCAAGAATCCGCGGAAGGAACGTCAGCATGACCAGCGAATCAGTTCAGCCGGTGCCGGGCCCGAGCCGCCGTACCGTCGTGGCGGCGGTCGGCGCGGCGGGGCTCGCCGTTGCGCTGAGCGCGTGCGGGTCGGACGACGAAGCGTCCGGTCCGTCCACCGAACAGGGTGCCGGTGGCGGTGCGGCCACCGAGGCGGGCGGCGGCTCGTCGTCCGGGGCGGGCGCCGGCGGCGGTGCGGCACTGGCGAAGACGGCCGACATCCCGGAGGGCGGCGGCAAGGTCTTCAGCGACGAGAAGGTGGTCGTCTCGCAGCCGGCGGCCGGCGACTTCAAGGCCTTCTCGACGATCTGCACCCACCAGAAGTGTCCGATGACGGACCTCAAGGAGGACACCCTGTCCTGCGCGTGCCACGGCAGCCAGTTCTCGATCCTCGACGGCAGCGTGAAGAAGGGGCCGGCGACGCAGCCGCTGGAGGCCAAGCAGGTCAGCGTCTCGGGGGATTCGATCACGCTCGCGTGACGCGGGGCGGACGCCCGAGGCAGCCCAGTACCTCGTCCGTGGTCGCGACCGTGGCGACCAATGCGAGGGTGTTGCGGATCATCGCGGGGGTGTAGTCGGAAGGCACCCCCGCGACGGCGTCCGAGGGCACGACGGCCGTGTAGCCGCGGTTGACGGCGTCGAACACCGCGTTGGGGACGGCCACGTTGGCCGAGACACCGGTGATCACGAGTGTGCGGCAGCCCAGGTTGCGCAGCAGCGCGTCGACATCGGTGCCCTGGATGGGTGACAGGCCGTGCAGTCGTCGTACGACGAGATCCTCCTCGGCGACCTCGATCGGCGCGGCCACGCTCACCGCCTCGGTACCGGACCACTGCTGGACGGGGAGGCGCCTTGCGGCGCGGAAGAGGCGGGCGTTGCGATTGGCGCCCCGGCCGTCGCGACGGCGTTCGGCGATCGCGTGGATCACCTGGACCCCGCTCTCGTGGGCCGCGGCCACCAGCCGTGCCACGTTGTCCAGGGCCCCCGAGTCCCGTGCCGCCTTGGCGAGTTCGGGCAGGGCACTGTCCGGGCCGACGACGCCCTGCTGGCATTCCACGGTGAGCAGGACGGTGGTCGCGGGGTCGAGAAGTTCGCTGAGCTCGGCGTACGGCGGCATGGGTCCCCCTGTGGCCGACGGCGGCGTGGGGCGGCGAGCGTAGCCACCATTGCGTGCGGAAGGAAGACGACTCATCCTTTTCTGACGTGATGTCAGAGGATCTCTCCTCTGGCACGACGTGAGAGAAGAGGGGGCCGCATGACCGTCACTCAGCGCCGAGGCCGCAAGATCATGATGACGCCCGGTGAGCTGGACGAGTTCCTGACCAGCCAGCGCACCTGTCGGGTCGCCACGGTGTCCGCCGATGGCTTTCCGCATGTCAGCGCCTTGTGGTTCGCCTGGGACGGCAACTCGCTGTGGCTGTACTCGGTCGTCCGCAGCAAGCGGTGGGCCGATCTGCGCCGCGATCCGCGGGTGGCGATCGTGGTCGACACCGGCGAGGAGTACGAGCAGTTGCGCGGCGTGGAGCTGTCGGGCACCGTCCAGTTCGTGGGCGAGATCCCGCGCGTGGGCGAGCTGCGCGCCGAACTCGACGTCCCCGAGACGCTGTTCGCGCGGAAGAACTTCGGTCTCGACGAGATGCCCCACGACGGACGGCACGCGTGGATGCGGCTGACGCCCGAGAAGATCGTGTCCTGGGACTTCCGGAAGCTGGGGTCCGTGTAGCTGCGAGCCAGGGTCCGTAGGAACCGGGAGCCGGGGTCGGTGGGACCGGGAAGCCGGGCGCCGTGGTTCAGCCCACCTTCTCGGCCGCCGTCCGAAGCGCCTCGACCGCCGCCCGGATCGACGGGCGGCGGTCGGCGTCCGCTCGCCACACCGCGTAGACGTACCGATGGACCCGGTCGTGCACCGGCACCGCCCGCACGCCCAGCGGCATCGGGTCGCGGCCCAGCCGGGGCGCGACGCAGACGCCCAACCCGGCCGCGACCAGGGCGAGTTGCGTGTGGTGCTCCTCGGCTCGATGGGCGATCCGGGGCTCGATGCCCTTGGTGCGCAGCGTGTAGACCAGCCACTCGTGGCAGAACTCGCCCTCGGGCCAGGCGACCCACTCGTCGTCCGCGAAGTCCTCCAGGGCGACCTCGCGCCGGTCGGCGAGCGGATGCCCCTCGGGCATGGCGATCTCCACCCGGTCGTCGAGGATCGACGCCTTCGCCAGCCCCTCCGGCATGGGCAGCGGCTTGTTGTACCAGTCGAGCACCACGGCCAGGTCGACATCACCGCGGAGCACCGCGTTCACCCCGCGCTCCGGCTCCAGCTCCCGGGAGCGCAGCCGCAGCGCCGGATGGTCGGCCCGCAACGCCGTGAGCGCGGCGGGGAACAGTCCCCGCAGGGCGGTGGGGAACGCGGCCAGCCGCAGCTCGCCGACCACTTGTCCGCGCTGTGCCTCCAGGTCGGACTGGGCCAGTTCGACCTGTGACAGGATGCGCGCGGCGTGCTCGGCGAGCAGCCGGCCGGCATCGGTGAGCCGCACCCCCCGGCCGTTCTTGGCGAGGAGCTGCTGGCCGACCTCGCGCTCCAGCTTGGACATCTGCTGCGAGACGGCGGAGGTCGTGATGTGCAGCCCCTCGGCCGCGCCGCTGACCGAGCCGTGCCGGGCGAGGGCGTCGAGGGTGCGCAGGCGCTCCAGATTCAACATGTAAGCAATACTACGAGATATCGCGTGCGAAATCTCGATTGTGCTACGAGATCGTTTGCCGCATCGTTGACGCCATGAGCACCGTCACCGCCGCCACCCCGGGCACCCCCGGCGCCCCCGGCACCCCCGGCGCCTCGGCCGAGGCCACCGTCCCCCCGCACCCCCGCGCCCGCCCCCGCCTGGACTGGCGGCTGCGGTTCGCCGTGCTTTCCCTGATCTGGGGATTCAGCTTTCTGTTGATCAAGGTGGGCACCGAGGGTTACGCGCCGTTCCAGGTCACGCTCGGGCGGCTGGTGTTCGGTACGGCGGTGCTGGCCGCCGCGATGGCGGTCAAGCGGGAGCGGCTGCCGCGCGGGCTGCGCACCTGGGGGCATCTGGCGGTCGCCGCGCTCCTGCTGAACGCGCTGCCGTTCTCGTTGTTCGCGTACGCCGAGCTGACGATCCCGTCCACCCTGGCGGGGATCTGCAACGCGACCTCGCCGCTGTGGGGCATGGCCCTGTCGCTGGTCGCTCTCTCGGAGGACCGGCCGACCCGGGTCAGGGTCGCCGGGCTCGGCATCGGCTTCCTGGGTGTGCTGACCGTGCTCGGAGTGTGGCAGGGCTTCCACGGCCTGGACGCCACCGGTACGGCGATGGCGCTGCTGGCCTCGCTGAGCTACCCCGTCGGCTGGATATACGTCCGCCGTACGCTGGCCGGATCCAGCTCCTCGCATCTGTCGCTGACGGGCGCGCAGCTGCTGCTCGCCACGGTGCAACTGGCCGTCGTGACACCGCTGTGCACCGCGCTGCCCACGCGGGTCTCGTTGGTGCCGTTGCTGGCGGTCGTGGCTCTGGGGGCGCTGGGGACGGGGGTCGCCGTGCTGATCCAGTACGGACTGGTCGCCGAGGTCGGGCCGACGACGGCTCAGATGGTCACGTACTTCATTCCGGTCATCGCGACGGCTGCCGGGGTTGCCGTGCTGAACGAGTCCCTGCACTGGACCACGCCGGTCGGAGCGGTGATCGTCCTGGTCGGGGCGGCGCTCACGCAGGTGAAGAAGCGCGCCTGACGACGAGCCGGACCCCCTTGAGACCGACGTCCGTGATCAGGGTTCACACGTAACTCCTCGTCGGCCCCGGGTTCACCGCCCTCGCCACCGCTTCGGCCAAGGGGGCCACCTCCTCCTCGATGAGCGTCGAGACGGTGATCCTGATTCCGGGTGGGGCGCTCGTGCGGAAGCGGGCCCCCGGGGCGACCGCCCAGCCGGAGTGCAGCAGGCGGGCCACGGCGCCGGTCTCGTCGGGGACCGGGATCCAGACGTTCATGCCGCTACGCCCGTGCCCCTCGACCGCGTGCCCGGCCAGCGCCCGGAGCAGCAGATCACGGCGGGCGCCGTAGGTCGCCGCCACCTTCGCCGGATCCAGGGTGCCGTCGCTCCACAGCCGCACCACGGCCCGCTGCGTCAGCCGGCTCACCCAGCCGGGCCCCAGGCGCTGCCGGCCGCGCAGCCGGTCGACGGTGACCGGGTCCCCGGTGAGCACGGCGAGCCGCAGGTCCGGTCCGTAGGCCTTGGCCACGGAGCGGACGAAGGCCCAGCTGTGGGTGACGCCGGCCAGCGGGCACAGGGGCAGGTCGACGATGCCATGGCCGTGGTCGTCCTCGATCAGCAGCGTCTCGGGGTGTTCGCGGAGCACCGAGCGCAGGGCACGCGCGCGCGTGCCGCTCACCACCGCCCCGGTGGGGTTCTGGGCCCGGTCGGTGACGATCAGGGCCCGCGCCCCCGCGGTCAGCGCACGCCGCACCTCGTCGGGCAGCGGCCCCTCGTCGTCGACGCCGACGGGAGCGATGCGCAGGCCGAGGGCCGGGACGAGGTCCAGCAGACTGCCCCAGCCGGGGTCCTCGACCGCGACGGTGTCACCGGGTTTGAGGTGGGCCGCGAGGACCCGCTCGATGGCGTCGAGGGACCCGGAGGCCACGGCCAGGGGCCCGTCCGGCACCCCGTCGGCGTCCAGTGCGGCCCGCGCGATCCGGGCCAGCTCCGGCTCGACGGGATCGTCGCCGTACAGCACCGGCTCCCGATCGCTGTGCTCGGCCGCGGCTGCGAAGGCCTTCGCAAGCGACGGCAGCAGCGCGGGGTCGGGGTTGCCGCTGGCCACGTCACGGACGCCCTCGGGCACGTCCACCCGGACGTACTCGCGCCCGGTCGTGGCCGGCCTGGGCCGCACCCTGCTCCCCCGGCGGCCCGCGGTCTCGATCACTCCGCGCTCCCGCAGGATGCGATACGCGGCGGCGACCGTGTTGGGATTCACCGCCAGCCGGACCGCCAACTCGCGCATGGGCGGCAGCAGTCCACCGGGCTCGAGCTCCCCGGCGCCCACCGCGCGCTCGACGCTCGCCGCGATCTCGGCTGCGCGGCGCCCCTCGATCCGATATCCTCCTAGCACAAACATAATTATGCACTAGTGCAATGGAGGACGCAATGCAGGGGACCCGGCAGCCGACGTCGCCGACCGCCACCTACCCGCCGACCGACCGCACCGTCCCCACCCGCTCCGCGGAACGGGCGTCGTACGACGTGGAGTCGGTGCACTCGATACTCGACGAGGCCTACGTCTGCCACCTCGGCTTCGTGCGCGACGGTGCCCCGGTCGTGCTGCCCACCTTGTTCGGCCGGGTCGGCCGGACGCTCTACGTCCATGGCTCGACGGGCTCGCGGCCCCTGCGGATGACCGGCCAGGCGGATCCGGGGCTGCCGGTGTGCCTGACGGTCACTCATGTCGATGCGCTGATCCTGGCCCGCTCGGCCTTCCACCACTCGATCAACTACCGGTCCGTGGTCGTTCACGGCATCGCCCATGACGTGACGGACCCCGAGGAGAAGCGGGTCGCCCTCGACGCCCTGGTGGACCACGTGGTGCCGGGCCGGGCGGCCGACTCCCGCCCCGCGAACAAGAAGGAACTCGCCGCCACCGCCGTGATCCGCCTCGACCTGAACGAGGTCTCCGCCAAGCTCCGCACCGGCGGTGTCAACGACGAACCGGAGGACCTCGCCCTCCCCCACTGGGCCGGCGTCGTCCCCCTGCGCAAGGGCTACGAAGCGCCGGTCGCCGACCCGGACCTGACCCCCGGCACCGAACTGCCGGGCTACCTGCGGACCCTGTGATGCTGATCCACCCCTGGGACGCGCCCCGCGAGGAAGCCGAGTGGCAGCGGTGGCTGGCCGTGCGCGACTTCGGGCAGCTCGTCGTCAACGGTGTCGAGGGCGAGCCGCCCCATGTCCAGCCCCTGCACTTCGCGTACGACGCCGAGCGCGGCGAGGCCGTCACGCACCTGGCCCGCCCCCATCCGATGTGGCCGGCTCTGCTCGCCGACCCCGAAGTGGTCCTGAGCGTGGTCGACGACTACGTGTACGTCCCGGGCCCCTGGCAGGCGGATCCGGGGCAGCCGCCGGAGCACGGCACACCGACCAGCTTCTACGCGGCGGTCCAACTCCGCTGCCGGGCCCATGTGGTGGACGACCCGGCCGAGAAGGCGGAGCTGCTCAACCGCCAGGTCGGGCACTTCCAGCCGGAGGGCGGCACGGTGCGGGTCGCGGTGGACGAGATGCCGTACGGCCGCATGCTGTCCGGGATCCGGGGGTGCGGCTCGAGGTGACGGGCGTGCGGGCGAAGTTCAAGTACGCGGGCAAGAGGTCGGACGAGGTCCGGGACCGCATCGCGGGGAAGCTGGCGGAGCGCGCCGGTCCGCGCGACGCCGACGCGCGTGAGCACCTGCTGCGCCGCCACCCGGCCTGATAGCAACGACCCGTGGCCCCGCACCCCCTCGGTGCGGGGCCCTTCCCTGTCACACCGGCAGCGGTTCCCGCCTCCTCGCCCCGCGCGTCTCCGCCACGGCGAGCCCCGCGACCGAGCCGAGCATCAGCAGGGTGCCGACGAGGGTCGGTGCCGTCAGATGTTCACCGAGCAGGGCGACGGCGAGGACCGCCGCGCCGACCGGCTCCAGCAGCATGATCACGGAGACGGTGGCCGACCGTACGGCCGCGGCACCCGCGAAGTACAGGGCGTACGCGAGAGCCGTGGGGACGGACGCGATGTAGGCGAGCAGCCAGCCGAGCCGGACGGGGTCGGCCGCGTGCGGCACGATTCCTTCGGCGAAGGCGAACGGCAGCAGACACAGGCTGGTCACGGCGAAGGCCCAGACGGACGTGTCGGCTGCGTCCGCCCCGCCGTCGCGGCCCCACTTGCGGGTCAGCAGGGTCATCGCCGAGTACGCCGCCGCGGACACCAGGGCGAGCAGCACGCCCCACGGTCGTACGGTCGTGCCCGCGCCGCCCAGCGAGAGCACGGCGAGGCCGGTGAGGGCACCGGCGACCGCCACGAGTCCCCCGCGGCCGAGGCGCTCCCCCAGGGTCAGCCGGGCGCCGAGCGCGATGAACACGGGCCCGGCACCGAGGGTGACGACGGTGCCCACGGCCAGCCCGGTGGCGTCCACGGCCGCGAAGTAGGCGGTCTGGAACACGGCGAGTCCGACGCCGGTGAGCCCGGCCTTCGAGGCCCGGCGGCCGAGCGGTTCGAACCGGGCGGCCCGCCGTGGGCGCGGACGCAGGAAGCGGACGGCGATCAGCAGGACGAAGCCGATCGCGCAGCGCCAGAAGGAGAGGGCGATCGGCCCCATGTCACTGGCCCGGTAGACCAGGGAGGCGGCCGCGCCGGCGGTGCCCCAGGCGACACCGGCGACGATCAGATAGAGAAGGCCGCGCCCGATGGGCAGGCCGGCGGCAGTGTTCGACACGAGTTGTCTCCGCAGGTGCGCGAATGCGCGGAAGTTCGGGAGGAGCCCCGGTCAGCGGGGATCCATGGACTTCTTCTGCGGGCAGCACCGTTGCACCCAGCGGTGCGCGGGTTCGGTTCCCGTCTGGCACCGGGGCTTGGCTTCCGGAGGGCCCGCCTCAGGCGGCCGGAGGCGGAAGAACGAGTGTCAAAGGCATGATCCCGCAGCCTAGGCGACGTTTTCCGGGGCGGACAACTCGCGTTCCCGGCCGCCGCCGGCCACCGGCTCGACGGGACTCTTGGCCGGCGCGGACGACTGCGCGATGAACGCGCCCACCAGGACGATCACACCCCCGGCGATCTGCGGGGCCGAGAGGTGCTCCCCCAGCAGGAACCAGGCGAGGACGGTCGCGATGACCGCTTCGAGGCAGGCCACGACACCGGCCACCTGCGGCGAGAGCCGTCGCACGGAGAGCACGCCGGTGACGTAGGCGACGATCGTGGCGATGAACACGATCCAGGCCAGCAGGAGGCCGGCCGCGACCGGGGTGCCGTTCATCCGGGCGGTGTCGGAGAGGACCGACCAGTCCATGGTCCAGGGCCGGGCCACGACGGTCAGGACGAGCGCGCCGACGAGCAGGCCGTAGGCGATGACACCGAGCGGGTCGGGCGTCTCGTCGCCGGAGTCGCTGCCCTGGTCCGACAGGACGAAGTAGCCGACCTGGCAGCAGGCGGCGCCGAGGGCGAGGAGCAGACCGAAGGCGTCGAAGCTCAGCCCCGACCAGACCTCGACGACACAGGCGAGGCCGCCGACCGCGAGGACCACGCCGAGGGCGGCGGCACGGGTCACCGGCCGACGCTGCACGAACCGCACCCAGCCGAGGACCAGCGCGGGTGCGAAGTACTCGACGAGCAGGGCCACGCCGACCGGGATCCGGGATATCGCGGCGAAATAGCAGGCCTGCACACCGGCCACGCCGAGCAGGCCGAACCCGGCGAGCAGCGCGGGCCGGCGGCGCAGCAGCGCGCGGTGGCGCACGGCGAGCGGCAGCATCACGAGGGCGGCGCCGGCCACCCGCAGCCACACCACATGGAGCGGGTCCAGGCCCGCCTCGATCAGCGGCTTAGCCGCGACACCGGACCCGCCGAAGGCGAAGGCGGACACGACCGCCGTACCGAGGCCGATGCCCTTGCCTCGACCGGCCCGATTGCTCTGAGAGACACGCACCGGCACATGATGACAGGCGATGACATGAGCGTCACCCCCAATGACACCTGTCTCGATCGGTGGACGAGGGAGGCGCGACGTTCTTGACGGGCAGGGCGTCCTCGGGGCGCTGGGCGTCCTCGGCCTGGAGGGCGCCCTCGGCCGAGCCGGTGTCGTCCCGGCGATCGTCGATTCGCTTGCGCAGTGCACCCGCGTCGATCCCGGCACGCCCGAGCACCTCGACCGCCCGCGCCTCGGGGTCCGCAACGATCGCCGCGAGCAGGTCGACGCCATCCGCCCGGCCGTCGCCGCGGTGGGCGGCGCGCCGACGGGCGTGTTCCATCGCGGTCGCGGCCAGCGGGGAGAAACCCTCGCCGGCCAGCACGACGGGGACGGCACCGGAGTCCTCGACGGTGCCCTGCCAGCGCAGGCCGTAGCCGATGGTGCGCTGGACCAGGTAGCCGAGGAGGCGGGCGATCTGGGGGCCGTCGCCGAAGACGGCGTACACGTCCGGGTCGTGTTCCAGCAGTGAGTGCAGCAGATGGGCCGTGTCGATCTGCCGGTCCCCGTCCCTGAGCGCCCGGCGGCGGGCACCGGCGATCACCGGTGCGAGCTCGTCCGGGGTCGACTGCCGGGCAATACGGGGTTGCACAAGCCCTACCCCATCAGCCACGCCGAGCCGGGTCATCCCCGAGGGGAAGCATCTTCGCGTCCCACGGGGAGTGGACACGGCCGCCCGGCATCTCCTCCTTACGGATGAGATCACGCCAAAGGGCTCGCTCGGAGGGGCGGCCGTCTCCACAATTTCTGACGGTTCATCAGTATTGAATGTTCCAGGCCCCGCGGCTACGTTCCGCGACACCGTAGCCCGAGACGAAGGGGTGGTCGCATGGCCGAAGTCAGCGCGGAGGCACGTATCGAGGCACCGGCCGAGAAGGTCTGGGCGCAGCTGACGGACTGGTCGGCGTACAGGGAGTGGAACGCGACCCACACCAGCTTCCCGGGCGGCGGCCCCACGACCCTCGAAGTGGGCGGAACCTTTCAGGAGAACATGAAGCTCATGGGCTTCCCGGCCGAGGTCGAGTGGACCATCGAGGAACTGGAGACGGCGCGCGTGCTGGCCATCCGCGGCAAGGGGCCGATGGCCGTGACCGTGGCCACGCGCTACACCCTGACACCGGTCGGCGTCGGCGCCACGGACGTGCGGATCGACGGGGAGTTCACGGGTGCGGCGGTGTCGTTGATGGCGGGCAAGCTCAAGGACTCGGCCACGGCGGCACTGAACGAGTCCCTGCGCAAGCTCGCGGGCCTGGTGACCTGAGGCGCGCACACGAAGGGCATACAGAGGCTCGCGCGAAGAGGCGCGCAGGCGCAGGCGCACACGAAGGCGCCCCGCGGATCACTCCGCGGGGCGCCCCGGATGCGGCAGGAAGAGCCGGGATACGGCGGGGAGGGGCCCGGCTTCGACAGGGAGGGCCCGGACGCGATCGGGAGGCCGCAGACCTGCCTCAGTCCTCGTCGGCGAGGATGAGATACAGCCGCTTACGGGCGTCGTTGATGACGGCGAGCGCCTTCTCCTGCTGCTCCTTGCTGCCCGTCTTCCAGACCTGCCCGAAGGCCTCCATCAGACCGAAGCCGGCCTGCCGGATCTCCCCGAGGGCCTCCCAGTCGACGCCGCGCGAGGCTTCCTCCCAGGGCGCCTCGGGCCCGGCCTCGGCCGCCTCGCGGCCCGACTCGGTGAGCGAGAACAGCTTCTTGCCGCCCTCGGTCTCGCTGGCGATCAGGCCCTCGTCCTCCAGCAGTTGGAGGGTGGGGTACACCGAGCCCGGGCTGGGCTTCCACGCCCCGCCGCTGCGCTCGGCGATCTCCTGGATCATCTCGTAGCCGTGCATGGGACGGTCCCTCAGCAGGGCGAGGATCGACGCCCGCACATCACCGCGCCGCGCCCTCCCTCGTGGTCCGCCCCTCCCTCGGGGCCCCCAGAATCCCGGTCCGCCACCGAAGCCGGGACCACCGCCGAAGCCGGGGCCCCCGCCGGGACCGAAGGGCCCGAAAGCCCCGCGGTGTCCCTCGAAACCGCCTCGGCCGTGGCGCTTGTGTCCACCGTGTCCACGCTCGAATCCATGGGAACGCATCACGATCACTCCATTTCCATCGTTGATCTGTCGCGATGCCTCAACGATATATCGGAATAGCTCGCACGGCAAGGCATCGGTCCAGCACCCCCGGATTGGCCTTGGCCGCCGCCTCCGCACGCCCTCTAGCGTCAGCGCCATGCGGATTCGAATCGTCGACGCCTTCACCGACCGCCCCTTCGCCGGCAACCCGGCAGGGGTGGTGCTCCTCGACGCCTTCCCCAAGGACGGCTGGCTCCAGAAGGTGGCCATGGAGGTCAACCACGCCGAGACGGCGTTCGCGCACCGGCTGCCCGAAGGCGGGGAGGCCGACTGGGCGCTGCGGTGGTTCACCCCCGTCACTGAAGTGGCGATGTGCGGACACGCCACCCTCGCCACGGCCCACGTGCTGCACAGCACCGGCGCGCACGAGGGTCCGGTACGGTTCGCCACCCGCAGCGGCGTACTCGTGGCCACCCCGCGCGAGGACGGCTCCCTCACCCTCGACTTCCCGGCCGCCCCGCTCACGCCCGTCGAGGTCCCGGACGGGGTCGCGCAGGCACTCGGGGCCGAACCGAGCCTCGCCCTCGACACCGGCCCGAACGTCGGCGACCTGCTCCTCGAGATCGCCGACGAGAAGACACTGCACGCCCTGACACCCGACCACCGGGCCCTCGGCCGCTACTCCGAGCGCGGCATCATCGCCACCGCCCGCGCCGAGGACCCCACCCGTGGCTACGACTTCGTCTCGCGCTGCTTCTTCCCGAACGTCGGCATCGACGAGGACTCGGTCACCGGCAGCGCCCACACGGCCCTCGCCCCCTTCTGGGCCGAACGCCTCGGCCGGGCCGAGCTCACCGGCCTCCAGGCCTCCCCACGCGCCGGCCGCGTCCGCACCGAGGTCCGCGGCGACCGCACGCTGCTGAGCGGACACGCGGTGACCGTCATCGAAGGGGAGCTGATCGCCTAGGCCGCCCGAGCCGGGCCGGCCGCGTCCGGTCGCGTCCGGTCGCGTCCGCCGGCATCCGGCCGCGGGAACACCTGAGGGGGCGTACGAGATCCTCGTACGCCCCCTCAGGAGCAGCTCACGCCCGCGGCTCACGCCGCAGCTCACGCCGTCGGCAGCCAGCCCACCTTTCCGGCAAGCAGCGCGTACCCGACGAACGCCCCTATGTCGAGCAGGGAATGGGCCACGACCAGCGGGCCGACCCGGCCCCAGCGCCGGTACAGATAGACGAAGACCACGCCCATCGCCATGTTGCCGAGGAAGCCGCCGATGCCCTGGTAGAGGTGATAGGAGCCGCGCAGTACGGAACTGGCCACCAGCGCGGTGCCCGGGGTCCAGCCCAACTGGCCGAGTCGGCGCAGCAGATAGCCGACGACGATGACCTCTTCGAGGATGGCGTTCTGCAGGGCGGACAGGATCAGCACGGGGTACTTCCACCACACGTCGGGCAGCGCCTCCGGCACCACCGTGAGGTTGAAGCCCAGCCCACGGGCGGCCAGGTAGAAGGCGATCCCCGTGCTGCCGATCACGGCCGCGATCGCCGCTCCGCGGCCGAGGTCGGGCCACGGCCGGGTGCGGTCGAAGCCGAGGGTGCGCAGGCTCTGTCCCTCGCGCATGAGGAAGTGCGCGACGAGCGCGACAGGCACCAGCGCGGTGGTGATCCCGAACAGCTGCCACGCCAGATCCAGCCAGGGACGGCCCGGCGCGGCCGAAGCATTGAGGGTCGCCGCCTGGTCCTTGAGTCCGCCCGGTTTGGTGACCGAGCCGATAAAGCTGATCAGGGCGGACACACCGCTCGCACCGAGCGAAAGCCCCAGGACGAGCAGCGTCTCGTCACGGAAGATCCGTCGCGAAAGCCGCTCATGAGGAAAAGAACCGGCCACCGGATCCGCCTCGCCCTGCACACCTGCCTCCAGTTGAGTAATCCCGCCTCATCCGCATCGCCGCCCCGCTAAGGTCTCGAAAGCAGTTACGAAGACCGTGCGCGACAGGCCGTCGGGGGGACGGGCGCCGTACGGGGCTCACCGCCCCCCTGCCTGCCATACGGCCGGATTCCGGCATGTGGTTCAGCAGGGCAACAGGGAGGGGCACCGTCATGGGACGTCACAGCTTGCCCGATCAGTATGGGGCGGGCGGCAGCGACCCCCGTCGAAGCGCCCGCCGCCGCACGACGGCCGTCGCTGCGGTTCTCGTCCTCACCGTCGTCGCCGGCGCCGGCGTCGCGCTCGAGGGCGGGCTGCTCCCCCTGGGCTCCTCCTGCCAGGACGATCCGGTACGGCTGACCGTGGCCGCCTCACCGGATCTGGCCCCGGCGCTGCGAGCGGCGGCACAACGGGCGCGGGCGGCCGACCTCACCTCTGACGGACGCTGCGTCGCCGTGACGGTGCGCCCTCGGGAGTCGTACGAGGTCGCGGACACCCTCCTGGCGGGCGAGGACCCGGGCGCCGAGGTGTGGGTGCCGGACTCGGAGGTGTGGATCCAGCGCCTCACGCAGGACGGTGGCCCGGTCGACGTCACCACCGTGGGCCAGGTCGCCACCACGCCGGTCGGGGTGGCGATGCTGCCCGCCGCCGCGGAGTCGCTGGGGTGGCCGAAGAAGACGTACGGCTGGCTGGAACTGGCCGAAGCCGGCCTGGGCGGCGACTCCCTGCGGCTCGGCGCAGCCGATCCCGCCCGCAGCGCCACAGGGCTCCTCGCCCTCACCCGGCTGAGCGCCTCCGCCGCACAGGCCGAGGCCGGCCAGGCGCGGACGGGTGCACTGATGAAGGCACTGTCGCAGCGGATCTCCGAAGGCGACGGCCAGCTGCTGGACACCCTGACCCGGGCCGGCTCCGACACCGGGCAGGGCGACGACCCGAGCCGCAACCAGGCCCTGGTCGTCAGCGAGCAGACGGTCTTCGCGTACAACTCCGGTGCCGGGGGCAGCAGCCGTGGCAACGGCGACGGCCCTGGCGATGGCGTCGGCACTGGCGGTGACGGTGACGGTAACGGTGGCAGCCGCAGCCTGAACCTCTTCTATCCGCAGGACGGCTCGCCCCGGCTGGACTACCCGTACACGCTCCTGGACCAGACGGGGCTGACAACCGACGAGAGCCGGGCCGCGATCCGGTTCATGAGCTACCTCCGCGACCCCGGGCAGCTGCGACTGCTGGAGCGCCACGGCTTCCGGACGTCCGAGGGGGTGGTGCCGGAGGCACTGGTCGCCCGGGCCGGCGGCAAAGGTCCGCAGCCGTACGGAGAGCCGCCGGGACGCCCGGTCTCGGCGAGCGCGCTCCAGGAGGCGCTCGGGGTGTGGACGATCACCGTGCGGAGTGCCCGGATCACCACGGTCGTGGACGCCTCCGCTTCCATGTCGGAGCCGGTGCCGGGCACGGGGAAGTCGCGGATGGAGGTGACCAAGGCATCGTTGCTCCAGGCCCTGGCCACCTTCAAGCCCGACGACGAGATCGGCCTGTGGGACTTCGCCGCCGAGCTGGACGGCGACACAAGGACTACCGCGTCCGAGTGCCGACCGAACGGCTCGGCGATCGTACGGACGGCGGGACCCAGCGCGACACTCTGTCGGCGGCGTTCGACGACCTGGCGCCGGTGCCGAACGGCGCGACCGGCCTGTACGACACCACGCTCGCCGCGTACCGGGCCGCGACCGCCTCCTACGCCAAGGGCAGGTTCAACGCCCTGGTCGTCCTCACCGACGGAGTGAACGAGGACCCGGGCAGCATCTCCCGCGCCGACCTCGTCACCCGGCTGGAGCGCCTCACCAACCCCGAGCGACCGGTGCCCCTCATCATGATCGCGGTGGGACCCGACGCCGACCGCGACGAGGCCGACCGGATCGCGAAGGCGACCGGCGGTTCGGGCCACGAGGTGACGGACCCGTCCGAGATTCACTCGGTGATCCTCAAGGCGATCGTGGCAGCGGGCTCACGGGGCAACGTGGTCTGACGGACCGCGCCGAGCGGCCCCGTGCCTAGCGGCCCCGTGCCGAGCGGACCCGTGCCAAGCCCTCCGGCACAGGCGCCGCGAAACTGCCGCACCCGGCCGGACCTCGCCGGCCGGGCCCGCACCCATCTCTCGCCGGCCCGCCCTCACCCGGCCGGAACCGGCTCCAGCAAACCCACCGGCCAGGTGTGAACCGGCTCGCCCCGGTGCATCAGCTCGCGGTATCGGCGGGTCGTCGCCGCCAGTGCCGCCTCCCGGGTCAGTCCGGCCTCCAGCGCACGGTGGAAGGTGGCCGCCTGCCAGGACGCGCCGTTCATGCGCCTGCGGCACCGCTCCTCGATGACGCCCAGATAGAGGTCCCGGTCGGCCGGCTCGACACCCCACGCGTCCAGCCCCGCCTCGGCCAGCGGCAGCAGTTCGTCGCGTACGAGGGTCACCGCGTCCACCTCGGCCGTCCCGCCGTACCGCCCCCGCCGGGGCCAGCGCAGCCGCGCGTCGATGCCGTGCTTGCAGGCGGCGTCGAAGTTGGCGGCGGCTGCCTCGAAGGGCATCCGGGTCCAGACGGGCCGTGACTCCTCGGCGAGGGCGCGGACGACGCCGTAGTAGAAGGCCGCGTTGGCCACCACATCCGTGATGGTGGGGCCGGCGGGCAGGACGCGGTTCTCCACCCGCAGATGCG
This sequence comes from Streptomyces sp. M41, assembly GCF_043673425.1. Classification (NCBI taxonomy): domain Bacteria; kingdom Bacillati; phylum Actinomycetota; class Actinomycetes; order Kitasatosporales; family Streptomycetaceae; genus Streptomyces; species Streptomyces sp. M41. The sequence goes on from NZ_JBIMKE010000006.1 coordinate 348,524, forward strand.
GGACGCCGTCGGCGATACCGTAGACCGGCCGGTTCCACCGGTACACCGTGCCGTTGTGCAGGACGAGCTCGGCCAGCGTGGGCACGCCACCGGCGTCGAGGACCTCGAGCGGATCCTCGTCGTCGCAGATCGGCAGCAGGGCCGGGAAGTAGCGGAAGTTCTCCTCGAAGAGGTCGTACGCCGAGGTGACCCACCGCTCCCCGAACCAGGTACGCGGTCGCACGCCCTGGGCCTGGAGCTCGGGCGGGCGGGTGTCGGTGGACTGCTGGAACAGCGGCGGTCGCGACTCCCGCCACAGCTCCCGCCCGAAGAGGAACGGCGAGTTGGCCCCCACGGCGACCTGGGCCGCGGCCACGGCCTGCGCCGCGTTCCACACATCGGCGAAGCGCCCCGGGGTGACCTGGAGGTGCAGTTGCACGGAGGTGCAGGCGGCCTCCGGGGCGATGGACTTCGACGTGCACGTCAGACGCTCCACGCCGTCGATGTCGAGGGTGAAGTCCTCGCCGCGGGCGGTGACGATCTGCTCGTTGAGCAGCGCGTAGCGGTCGACGTCGGAGAGGTTGGACGACACCAGGTCGTCCCGGTCGAGAGTCGGCAGAATACCGATCATCACGATTCCCGCGTCGAGCTCACCCGCTTTTCGATCGGCATATGCCAGCGACGTTCGGAGTTCCTCGGCAAGCCGATCGAATACGCTTCCCTCCAACCGGTGCGGAGCGATGTTGACTTCCAGATTGAACATGGCGAGTTCTGTTTGGAAGTCGCGGCTCGCGATCCTCTCGAGCACCTGCCCGTTCAACATTCTCGGCATGCCTTCGGCGCCGGCGAGATTCAATTCGATCTCGAGCCCCATCAGGTTCTTGGGGCGATCGAACCGCTTCTCCGCCAGCAGCCGCTCCAGGCCCGTCAGGCACCTCCGCAGCTTCGTGCGGTAGTGCTGCCGATCGGACAGATCGAACCGACCTGCCACGACCTTCTCCCCCATCGACGCTTCCCTCCTCGGATGGGCGGGCCGAAGATCCGGCCACCAGTCTCTCCCGGGTCAGGTGGGATGATGCCCAGCCGAAGCGATCGATAACGTCCCGCGCGGGGTGGGTGCCCGCTACTCTGTCGGACGTGACCGGCGGCACATTCACCAGGCATGCGGCACGGAGCAGTTTCCGGCCGCTCACGAACTCGTGAAAAACGCCGATGAGAATTGGCCTACCACTCCCGGGTTGTTTTTCGAGGTCATCGTCGCATGACCGGCCGGCAATCGGGATTTTTTCCGCATATCCCCGGCCGAATGGACCCTTGCCGAGTGCACCGAATGCGGGTAGACGAAACATCGCCTGAACACTCGTCGTATAAACTCCGCAATCAAGGCAGAGGGTTGGCGCCCCGGTCCCAGGGCCCGCCGTCGGATCACTCGCGGCAGGCATCACTCCCCCCTTCGGGCTCCCTGACCCCGGCCCCCGCCTCTCTGACCTCCGTGAGCAGACAGCGCCGTCCGCCCCCGCTTCCGCCCGCCCCGCCCTCGCGCCACTGTGCCTGTCGAATGAGAGGCGACCCACCATGCCGCTGCATGTGCCCCTGGCTCCCGCGCCCGCGCTTCGTTCCGTCCTGACCGCTCTGGGCTCGCCCACCGCGGTCCGCGAGGCCCGAACTCCCTCCCTGCGGGCCGCCCAGGGTCCCGCCACCCCCGAACTCCCGCTGCCCGTCCATGTGGTGGACGAGATCACCCCGGCAGGCGTGTCCGCGACCCGGCTCACCGGCTGGCGTTTCCTGATCCATTGCGGCGAACGCGCGGTGGCCGCGGCCGAGACCCGGCTGACCCCCGACGGCTGGGCGTTCTCACACTTCTTCGAGGGCCCCTACATCGCCTCCACCGAGCGGGCGCTGCGCCAGGCAGAGGCGATCCAGCAGCCCTATCAGCCGCGACTGCTGTCGTTCCCCCGCCTCTACATGCTCACGCTCTGGCTGCACGGCGACTGCAGGGCGGACGGCGCCGCCGGCCACCCCGACGCCACGGACATCCTCATCCCGCTGGCGCCCGCCCCGCCGGGCATCGTGTCCCACCTGCCGCATCGCGTCGCCGAGCTGCTCCCCGTACTCACCCTTCGGGCCACCCCCGCCCCGCTGCCCCCACTGCCTCCGGTACCGCCACTGCTGGGCTCTCCCGCCTGACAGCACACCGCGTCACCGCGCGAGTGGCCCTGTGTGCCCCGCCACCCTTTCCGGGTCGCGGGGTACGCCGCTGTTGACGGCGGGATTAGGCTCGGTTCGGACAACAGGAAACTCGCCCGAGCCAGAATTGGCGCGACCGCGAGAAAGGTTATCGCTCGCACGAGCGACAATACGCTCGAACGAGCCCCCGAGGCTACCGGCCCATCCGGACTAGCCCTATCCGACCACCTCGAACCACCCGAAGTGACAGGGGAGTTGGACTGAACCGTCCGGGCGGGGGACGCGTCATCAATCTGTAAGAAGCGGTGCTGCGAAATCCCTGCGGATTGACGCCCGTGGGGCAACACTGGGTTCCGACCGACTTATCAACGGGGGGCGGCCATGAACGATGCATCACGCCGCGAAACAGACCAGACAGCCATCTCGTCCATCACGACAGAGCGAAAGATCCCATCCATGTGCCAGCACCAGCCACCGTGCCCCTCAGCCGCCTCCGCCGACCGGGAATCCGCCCGTCTCGTGGCGCACCACCCGGAGCAGGGATGGAGCCTGCTGTGCAACGGTGTCCTGCTCTTCGAGGACACCGGTGAGCTCCTGCCGGACGGCCAGATCATCGCCCCGCACCGTCCGCTGGGCACCGGCACGGTGATGACCGCCGCTTAGCACCTGCCGACGGGTCCCGCCGCGGGACCCCGCGCCACCGGGCGGAACGACGGAAGCCCGGCGTACCCCAGGGGCCGGTCGCAGCCCTGACTGCGAGCCGGCCCCGACGTGCATTCAGGGGCAGTCACTCAGCGTGATGCTCATGTCGCCCAGCACGCCCTCCGCCCGTGCGTCGTCCGCCCTTCGTGGCACCGGCGGCAAGACCACCGACGAGCTCGGAGCTCAGCGACCGAGTAAGGGCGAGAGCAGGGACCATGGCCGGCACCAGGCAGGCCGAGACGCGGGCACAGTCGGCCGAGTGGTGCGCACGCCCCCCGGGGGACACCCTCCACGGCACCGGCCACCGGCCACCTCGCGCCAGAATCCCGTCAATGTTGGGCGTCCACGGTCAGGGTCCCGTCAGCGCCGGTTACAGCGACCCGGCCGCGCCCTTACCTTCCCCTCATGGGAGGGAGCCGACCGCAAGGCCCCGCAGGCGACCGTCACTGGTGCAGCAGCGCCCGGTGCGCGGTGGGCTGCGCGCTGGGCTTCGCAGCCATGACCGAGCTGGTCGACTGGGACGCGGGCACCCTGACGCCACCACGCACCCTGCTCTGGCTGACCCTGTCCGCGACGCTGCTGGTGGTGCTGCTCCCGCCCCATGTCACCGCAGGCCCGGGCTGGCTGGCCGTCCAGGGCACGATGCGCCGACAAGTCGTGCGTACCGACGCACTGGTGACCGTACGACAGTTCGACGGCGTCTCCCTGCACCTCGTCCTACGTGACGCGTACGGCCACCGCCTGGAACTGGACCCCCGTGTCCTCGTCACCAACCCACTGCTCTGGCACGAGGTGGACACCGGGGTGCGCCGCTCCCTCGAACGCGGCACCCTGCGCGAGGGCGCCGAGGTGCTGCAACGCCTCGGCCACCGCATCGACGACGAGACCGCCCGGTCGGTGCTCAGGGCTTCGGGGCTCTCCTGACGAAAGAGCGACGGGACGGACGCATGAGGCCCTGCCCGAGGCCGATCTCACCGGAGCTCACCACCCGGCGTATCACCGGCACATCGACGCCGCAGCCCACCCGGCTCCCCGGCGCCTGGAGATCCCCGACGGGTGAGCCCACGCCACGCCGGGCCGAACCGCCCCGCCGCTCGATCCGCACGACACCCCTGGCCTCGACCACGGAGTCGACCGCCTCGGCCGGCAGATCCCTCGTCAGGCCCGCCAATCCGCCTACCGTGCGGGTGGTCGGGGCCAGCTCCACCCACTCGTCCGGCTCCTCTGCGATCAACCGATCGGCGCCCGCCACGGTCCGCAGCACTCGCACAGCACGGCCCCGGTCCTCATGCGATGCCCGCAGCCCGAGCGCCCCGCCTTTCCCCACCAGCCCAGCCGACATGCCCTCACCCCGTTCGTCGCCCCACCTGACAAAACTAACGCTATATCGCGTCATACGCGTTTGCCAAGCTCTGGCCAGGGCTGTCCACGGCCCACCGATTCCGGCCCTATCGTGATCCGCATGCAGTCCTACACAATCGGCCAGGCCGCCCGCATGCTGGGCGTCAGCCCCGACACCGCACGCCGTTGGGCGGACGCCGGCCGAGTGGCCACCCATCGCGACGAGGCCGGACGCCGACTCATCGACGGCAAGGACCTCGCCGCCTTCTCCGTCGAACTCGCCAAGTCAGGCACCGGCGAGGACGAGACCTCGTACACCTCCGTCCGCAACGCCTTCCCGGGCATCGTCACGGCGATCAAACTCGGTGACGTCGCAGCCCAGGTGGAGATCCAGGCCGGCCCGCACCGACTTGTCTCCCTGCTGACCCGCGAGGCGGTCGAGGAACTGGGCCTGGAGGTCGGCATGGAAGCAACTGCCCGCGTGAAGTCGACGAATGTCCATATCGACCGCACCTGATGTCCATATCGACCGCACCTGAGGACGCCACCGCCCGTCCGGGTCCCGCACCAGCACCCCGAGGTGCTCAAGGGGCGCTGATCAGCGCGACAGCGCCGGCCTGAACAAGACGCGGCGCGGCGGGACGCACCACGCACAAGGGCTCCGCCCGGCCGAGCACGGCCAGGACGGAGCCCTTCTTTCACCTACGTGAGTGCGCAGGCCAGGTCGTTCCCGCGGACGTCAGTCCTCGTACGCGTCCAGCGGCGGGCAGGAGCAGACGAGGTTCCGGTCACCGAAGGCCTGGTCGATCCGGCGCACCGGCGGCCAGTACTTGTCGGCCACCGACACTCCGGCCGGGAACACCGCATCCTCACGGCCGTACGCATGCTCCCACTCCCCGCCCAGCGCGCCGGCCGTGTGCGGAGCGTTGCGCAGCGGGTTGTCGTCGGCCGGCCACTCGCCCGACCCGACCTTCTCGATCTCAGCGCGGATGGCGATCATCGCCTCGCAGAAGCGGTCGAGTTCGATCAGGTCCTCGGACTCGGTCGGCTCGATCATCAGCGTCCCGGCCACGGGGAACGACATGGTCGGCGCGTGGAAGCCGTAGTCTATGAGCCGCTTGGCCACGTCGTCGACGCTCACTCCGGTCGCCTTGGTCAGCGGACGCAGATCGATGATGCACTCGTGCGCGACGAGCCCGCCCGGTCCCGTGTACAGCACCGGGTAGTGCGGCTCCAGGCGCTTGGCGATGTAGTTGGCGGACAGCACCGCCACCTGCGTGGCCCGCTTGAGGCCCTCGCCGCCCATGAGGCGGACGTAGGCCCACGAGATCGGCAGAATCCCGGCGGAACCCCACGGCGCTGCGGAGATCGGGCCCACGCCGGTCTCGGGGCCGGCCGCGGGCTGCATCGGGTGGTTCGGCAAATAGGGGGCCAGGTGGGCCCGCACCGCCACGGGGCCGACGCCCGGACCTCCACCGCCGTGCGGGATGCAGAACGTCTTGTGCAGATTCAGATGCGAGACGTCGCCACCGAAATGCCCCGGCTTGGCGAGCCCGACCAGGGCGTTGAGGTTCGCGCCGTCGACGTAGACCTGTCCGCCGGCCTCGTGCACCTGCGCGCAGATGTCGGCGACGTGCTCCTCGAACACGCCGTGCGTCGACGGGTACGTGATCATCAGCACGGACAGCTCGTCGCGGTACTGCTCGATCTTGGCTCGCAGGTCCTCGACGTCGATCTCGCCGTCCTCGGCGGTCTTCACCACGACGACCTTCATGCCGGCCATCACGGCGCTGGCGGCGTTCGTGCCGTGCGCCGACGACGGGATCAGGCACACGGTCCGCTGCTCGTCGCCGTTGGCACGGTGGTAGCCGCGCACGGCGAGCAGACCGGCCAGCTCACCCTGCGAACCGGCGTTGGGCTGGAGCGAGACGTTGTCGTAGCCGGTGACCTCGGCGAGACGTTCCTCCAGCTCGCGGATGAGCGTGAGGTAGCCCTGCGCCTGCTCGGCGGGCGCGAACGGGTGCAGCTGACCGAACTCCGGCCAGGTGACCGGCTCCATCTCGGTCGTCGCGTTGAGCTTCATGGTGCACGAACCCAGCGGGATCATGCCGCGGTCCAGCGCGTAGTCACGGTCCGCGAGCCGACGCAGATAGCGCAGCATCGCCGTCTCGGAGCGGTGCTCATGGAACACGGGATGCGCGAGGTAGGTGTCGGAGCGCAGCAGCGCGCCCGGCAGCGCCTCCTCACCGGCCGCGTCGAGCGCCTCGACGTCGCCCTCGACCCCGAAAGCCGCCCATACCGCGCCCAGCTGCGCGCGCGTGGTGGTCTCGTCGCAGGCGATGGACACCTGGTCGGCGTCGACGAGGTGCAGGTTGACGCCGTTCTGCCGCGCGGCGGCGGCGACCTCGGCGGCCTTCCCGGGCACACGCACGGTCAGCGTGTCGAAGTACGAGCCGTGCACGATCTCGACCCCGCCGGCCGCGAGTCCCGCAGCGAGGAGGGTGGCGTACCGATGGGTCCGCCGGGCGATCGCCTTCAGCCCCTCCGGCCCGTGGTAGACGGCGTACATTCCAGCCATCACGGCCAGCAGCACCTGAGCGGTACAGATGTTGCTGGTCGCCTTCTCCCGCCGGATGTGCTGCTCACGCGTCTGGAGGGCCAGCCGGTACGCCTTGTTCCCGTCGGCGTCCACGGACACACCCACGAGCCGGCCGGGCAGGCTGCGCGCGAACTTCTCCGTCACGGCCATGTAGCCGGCGTGCGGCCCGCCGAAGCCCATCGGCACACCGAAGCGCTGCGTGGTGCCGACCGCGATGTCCGCACCGAGCTCACCGGGCGACTTCAGCAGGGTGAGCGCGAGCAGATCGGCGGCGACGGTGACAAGGGCGCCGAGCTGGTGCGCCTGGTCGATGACGGGCTTGATGTCGCGTACGACGCCGGAGGCACCCGGGTACTGCAGGAGCACGCCGTTGATCTCGCGCCCGGCGATCTCGGCCGGAATGCCGTCGCTGAGGTCCGCGACCACGACCTCCACGCCGGTCGGCTCGGCACGGGTCTCGATCACGGCGATGGTCTGCGGCAGCACATCCGCGTCGACCAGGAACAGCCCCTTCTTGTTCTTGCCCATCCGCCGGGACAGAGCCATGGCCTCGGCGGCGGCGGTCCCCTCGTCGAGCAGCGAGGCACCGGAGGTGGGCAGTCCGGTGAGGTCGGCGACGACGGTCTGGAAGTTCAGCAGGGCTTCGAGCCGCCCCTGGGAGATCTCGGGCTGGTACGGCGTGTAGGCCGTGTACCAGGCCGGGTTCTCCATCACGTTCCGCAGGATGACCGGCGGGGTGAACGTCCCGTAGTAGCCGAGCCCGATCATCGAGCCCAGCACCTGGTTGCGATCGGCGAGCGACCGCAGCTCGGCCAGCACCTCGGCCTCGGTGCGCGCCCCCGGCAGCTCGAGCGAGTCGGCGTTCTTGATCACGTCCGGCACTGCGGCGGCGGTGAGCTCGTCCAGTGAGCCGTACCCGACCTGGGCGAGCATCTTGGCTCGCGCCTCATGATCGGGACCGATGTGACGCTGCTCGAAGGGGATCCCTTGCTCGAGCTCGGAGAGCGGAATGCGGTGGGCGGTCATTGCGGAGGCCTCCTGGTCTGACGCGACCTTCGAGGGGCACCACGGCGCGGGTACCCGGACGGCCTCCCCCTCTGTCATCTCAACCTGAGAGCTTCACCGGGTCACCACAGGGCTCCCGGCTTTCACCGTCGGTGAGAGCGGAAGCCGTCGGCACCCGCCCTGCTTTCCAGAGTGACCTCGTCCGTGCGGTACGTGTGCCTGAGAGATTCCGGGGAGGATTTGCTCCTTCGGCGCCTCCGGTGACGTCTGGAGGACTCTCCCGCACGGGGTCAGCAGCCGCCTGCAAGCCTACCAGCGGGGCCAGCACAGGGGCCTTCGAGTGGCCGCTCTCACCAATCTGCCTTTTCGTAGTGCTTACGGATGAGTTGCGACCAAGTGGAGGGCCCGTGCAGACCGACATCGATCCGCGCAATCTGATCGGCCGCAAGGCCTTCGACCGCAACGGCACCAAGATCGGCACGATCGACGAGGTCTATCTCGACGACGCGACCGGAGTGCCGGAATGGGCGGCGATACGCACCGGCCTGTTCTCTCGGGACGCCTTCGTCCCCCTGGAGCCCAGCGAACTGGTCGAGGGCACTCTGCACGTCCCCTTCGATCGCGCCCTGATCAAGGACGCCCCCGATTTCGGCGTCGGCCGCCATCTCTCCCCCGAGCAGGAACTCCAGCTCTACCACCACTACGGCCTGGACGTGGCCCCACCGCCCCCCATCCCGGACCGGGACTTCGGCAACCTGGCAGGGTCAGAGGACACCTGACCGACCCGGCCCTACGCCCTCCCCCGACCCCTTTGCCTGCGGGGCCGGTGCCCCGGCATGCGGGGCGTCGTGCCGCCGGGAGGCGCAGGTGGGACGCAGGGGCCACGATCGGTGCACGGGGCACGATTGGGCGCAGGGCAGTGCAAGCGCAGGCAGGTGGGCAGCAGGCGCGACCCACCACCAGCGCGACCGCGACGATTCTGGAAGACCGGCCGCGAGCCGTCCCTCCCCTCACAGGCCCCTAACCCGGAACCACAGGCTCCACCCCCGACGACTCTTCAGATGCCGAACACGCCCCGGACGCCCCGGACTCCCCGGGCGCCACGGTCGCCACGGTCGCCACGGTCGCCCCGGATCCTCCAGACGCCCCGGACGCTTCAACCCCCTCCGAAACCACACCGCCCTCTCCAGCCCTGTCCACCCCCAAAGGCAACGGTTCCGCCGCCTCCAGCTCCGGATCGTCCACGCGGAAAGTTCGCACCCGCCCCGGCTCCGACCCAGGTGTCTCGAAGCGCACGGTTACCCGCCCGAGGCCGCTCCCCTGCACCCACCCGTGCCCGTACGACGCGTGCCGGATGTCATGCCCCGCGACCCACCGCCGCTCGACAGGCACCGTCTCCCGCTCATCCGCAGGTTCCTCGTGTTCACCGACCTCCGGCAGGTCCTCCATCCGGTCCCCCGCCGCCTGCGCGAAGAGGTCCTCCTGCGTGTAGTCGGCCAGCCCGCTCACCCCGACCCCGAGCAGGCGCACGCCGCCGGTCGTATCCACGGAATCCAGCAACCGAGCCGCGGCCTCCCGCACCACAGCCGGATCGTCCGTCGGCCCCCGCAGCGTCTCTGACCGCGTCAAGGTCGAAAAGTCGTACCGCCGGACCTTCAGCACGATCGTCCGCCCGGACAGCCCGGCTCCACGCAATCTGCGCACACACCGGTCGGCCAGCCGCTGCACCTCCACCCCCACCCGGACCCGGTCATGGATGTCCACGTCATACGTGTCCTCGACCGACACCGACTTGGCCTCCCGCTCGGCCACCACGGGCCGCTCGTCGTGCGCCAGTGCCATGGCGTACAGCGCGTGCCCGTGCGCCTTCCCCAGCAGCCGAACGAGCTCGTCCTCCCCAGCCTCGGCGATCTCGTCCACGGTGTGAATGCCGGCCCGCCGCAGATGGTCCCCCGTCGCCGGCCCCACCCCCGGCAATGTCCGCACCGACATCGGCCCGAGCAACGCCCGCTCGGTCCCGGGCTCGATCAGCACGAGCCCATCGGGTTTGGCCTCCTCGGAGGCGATCTTCGCGACCATCTTGGACGCCGCCAGGCCCACCGACCCGGCGAGCCCGGTGACCGCCCTTATGTCGGCGCGCAGCTTGATCCCCACCAGTCGCGCCGACTCTTCGTCCCAGGCCGCTCCCCCGGCCTCCAGATCCACGAAGGCCTCGTCCAGGCTCAGCGGCTCCACCAGCGGCGACAGCTCCCGCAGCAAGCCCATCACCTGCTCACTGATCTCCCGGTAGATCCCGAAGCGAGGCACGAGGTACGCGGCGTTCGGCGCCAGTCGCCGGGCCTGGGCCATGGGCATCGCCGAGTGCACCCCGAACACCCGGGCCTCATAGGACGCCGTGGCCACCACTCCACGCGGCCCGAGCCCACCCACGATCACGGCTTTCCCACGCAGGCTCGGCTTCGACGCCTGCTCCACCGAGGCGTAGAAGGCATCCATGTCGAGATGCAGGATCGTGGGCGCGTTTCTCACATCTCCGATGCTGCCTCACACCACTGACAATGGCGCTGCCACGCCCACCGTTTCCGCCTGCCCCAACGCTGAAGGTCCTTCGATCGCTGGTGAGGAACCGACAGTGTCGGTTTGTCGACCCCACTTGCGAAAGGACCGCGGGCGCGGGCCGCGAAGGGCGCTCAGACCGCCCGATTGCGCCGCCGAGCCAGCTCGTCCGCCGGATTGTGCCCGAGGAGCGTCTCCCCGGTGTCGATCCGCTCCCCGTGCAGCTGAGACAAGGCACTCTCGACGTCCCGCCACACAACGCCCACCGCGATCCCGAAGATCCCCTGGCCGCCCTGGAGCAGCGCATGGACCTCGTCCGGCGAGGTGCACTCGTAGACCGTCGCCCCATCGCTCATCAGCGTCAGGCGCTCGAGATCACGAAAGCCCTGCTCCCGCAGATGCAGCACGGCGGTGCGGATGTTCTGGAGCGACACACCGGTGTCGAGGAACCGCTTGACGATCTTCAGAACGACGACGTCCCGAAAGCTGTACAGCCGCTGCGTCCCCGACCCGTAGGCGGGTCGTACGCTCGGTTCGACGAGCCCCGTGCGGGCCCAGTAGTCCAATTGCCGGTAGGTGATGCCGGCGGCTGCACATGCCGTGGGGCCGCGATAGCCGATCTGCTCGGACGCCATGGCCGTCGCCTCTCCGCTGCTCGGCACGGCCGTGGGGCGCTGCGGAACGTGATCGGCCGCGTTGGAGCGGGGATGTCCCATGCTCGAACGCAGCTGAGAGCCTGAGGGAGGGTACGGACCGCTCTCCCCGAAACTGCGTCCGGGGGCACCCCCACCCGTACCGTCGCCGCTGCTTCTCACGCCGACCTCCGTCCTTGACCTGCCTTCTCGACGGTAGGCAGTCACCAGGGGTGCGTCAACGATCGCCACACTCGGCACGCCGAGTGATAATCACCCTAGGAGTGGTTTCCCGGACCCCACCGCGGGGAAAGGCTAGCCGAATGCGCTCGAAGCAGGCCGCAAGACGCTCGCGCTCGCCGCTGGCAAATACCGGCATTTGAGCTGTAACCGGCCGAGAGCCGCCCGTGACCGACCGGAGTCCACCGGGCCGCCCGCCGCCTCACTGACTGCTGGTGCCGAAGTCCTCGGGCGAGATCTGGTCAAGGAACTCGCGGAACTTCTCCACCTCGTCCTCCTGCTCGTCCGGAATCGCGATGCCCGCGTCGTCGAGCACTCCGTCGCTGCCGTAGATCGGCGTTCCGGTGCGCAGGGCAAGTGCTATGGCATCGGAAGGGCGGGCGCTCACCTCGACCCCGCTGGCGAAGACCAGCTCGGCGTAGAAGACACCCTCACGCAGGTCGGTGATCCGTACTTCGGTTAGCTCCTGGCCGACGGCCTCCAGCACGTCCTTGAACAGGTCGTGGGTCAGCGGCCGCGCGGGGGCCATGCCCTGCTGTGCGAAGGCGATCGCCGTCGCCTCCCCCGGCCCGATCCAGATGGGGAGGTAGCGGTCGCCTCCCACTTCACGCAGGAGCACGATCGGTTGGTTGGAGGGCATTTCGACCCGGACACCTACGACATCGAGCTCGTTCACACAGCAACCCTAGGCCGTGCTCGGGACGTTTGGGTAGTCGGGCCGAGAACGGGTGGCCGATCCGGGGCACCCGACCCGTCCGGCTCAGGGCAGGCGTACGCCGAGGGCCGTCTGCACCAGCGCCGCGTGCAGCTTCACCGTGAGCCCGGCCAGCTCCTTCGCACGGGCCTCGGCATGCGCCCTGGTCTGCGGATTGCGGTGCCGCCGCAAGGGCGCGACGACCTGGTCCACCAGCCCCGCCTCACGGTCCGCGGCTGCCTTCATCACCCGCAGATGACGTGGCTCGATCCCGAATCGCCCCAGCTCGGCAACCAGCGAGGCCACGGTGACGGCCTCCGCCTCGAACGCCCCGTCCGGCAGCGGGGTGATCAGGCCGTACGACTCCCACTCCTGGAGCTCTGGCTCACCGATCTCGGCGGCGGCGAGCAGCTCGGCCCGCCCCACCCGGGGCGCGGAGGGCTTCTCCACGGGCTCCAGACCGGCTTCTCCGTCCCTTGGACGGCACAGGGCCTGCACAGGTGCGGCCTCGCCGCGCTCCATGGCGTCCAGGTGCTCGCGGATCACCTTGAGGGGCAGATAGTGGTCCCGCTGCATCCGCAGGACGTGACCGAGCCGCTCGACGTCCTGCGCGCTGAACTTTCGATACCCCGACGGGGTCCGCTGCGGCTCGACAAGACCCTCCGCCTCCAGGAAGCGGATCTTGGAGATGGTGATGTCAGGGAACTCGTCACGGAGCGCGTTCAGCACCGTGCCGATGCTCATCAGCCGACCGTCCGTGGCGGCGGCGCCGTGCCCGGCACCGCCGCTCGGTGTTTTCAGCATGGACCTTCCCTGGGTCTCCCCGGACGGCATCCGGGGGAGGGTCAGTAGCCCCGCTGGCTCGCGTAGAAGACCAGCCGGTACTTGCCGATCTGCACCTCGTCACCGTTGTTCAGAGCGACCTGGTCGATCCGCTCGCGGTTGACGTACGTGCCGTTCAGGCTGCCGACGTCGGCCACCGTGAACGTACCGTCCTGGGCGCGACGGAACTCCACGTGGCGACGCGAGACCGTCACGTCGTCCAGGAAGATGTCGCTCTGCGGATGGCGGCCGGCGGTAGTCAGATCGCCGTCCAGGAGGAAGCGGCTCCCGGAGTTCGGCCCACGGCGCACTACGAGCAGCGCGGAGCCGAGCGGCAGCGCCTCGACGGCCGCCTGCGCCTCGGGAGACAGCGCCGGGATCGGCGTCTGGCCGGTGGCCTCGGCGTCGTAGGCCTCGATGCCCGAGATGGAGATCGTGGACGTGGTCTCGGACGGACGCTCAGGCGCACCGCCGGCCCGCAGGGGCGCGCCACAGTTGGAGCAGAAGCGGCTGTTCTCCGCGTTGCGGTTACCGCACCTCGTACACACCAGGGCCGACATCGGAGAAAACCCTCCACCCGTACTTGAGGTTGACGGTTGCCCGAAACCTATGCCGCCGGACTGACCAGGGTCAACCGACGGCGCGCCCTGGCCTCCGGAGATGTCACCGCCCGGACCAGACACCTGGTCCCTGAACAGCGGGCGCTGGCCTTCCTCGTCCCCCTGTGCGCGATGACGAGAGGTCGCGTTGTCGCTGTCCTCTCGCGCGCTCTTGCCGAACAACTTCGCAAACAACTTCACGGGCGATTCCCCTTGACCGAAACAGACCCGCCCGTGGGGCAGGACGAACCCTGACTGCACTCTCTGGCCGACCCGGACATCCTCACAACGTCCGTCTGCACCAGACAGTTTCCACCACGCACCACCCATTCGGTGCGCCGACCCCCCGCAACCTCATGCCCTCGCCGGACGCCCCCCATGCACCGCTGGTTCACTGGGAGGACGACCGAGCGTAGTCAGGCCGCTTCGCCGCTCGCAAGGCGTCCACGACGATCTTGTCCGACCGCTCGATGGTCACGGTGGCCTGCTCCTTCTCGAGAGTCTGCACCACGCCTCCAGGGATGTTGAGCGCCGGTTCGAGGTCCTGCGGCTTGCCGATGACCTTGAAACGATAGGGGGCGTTGATCTTGTTCCCGTCGACGCTCACACCATTGCCGGAATCTGTCAGATACGTGCCGGCGACGACGCGTACACCGTTCACCTGGATCGCCTCCGCGCCGGCCGCGCGCAGTTCCTGGATCGCGTCGAGCAGCATGTCCGCCTCGACCGTCCCCTTCGTGTCGTCGATGGTCATCGTGATGCCGGGCCCCTGCGCGGCCACCGTGCCCGCCAGAATGCCGAGTTGCCGCTCCTTCTCGACCGTCTGCCTGCGGGCCTCCTCGGCCTGGTTCGAGCTGTTCTCCAACTCGTCGCGCTGCTTTTCGAGACCTTGCTTCTCGTCCTCAAGACGCTGAGTACGGTCGTCCAGTTCATCGAGGATGCGAACGAGATCTTCCTGCCGTGCGCCACGCAGGGCGCTGTCACCGTCACTGTTGGAGGCGACCTGGACGGCGAGCCCGAAGCCCAGGCCGAAGAGCAGCAGGGCGACGATGAGTTGAGCCCTGGAGATCCGCGGCGGCCACAGCCCCTTCACCAGCCGCTGCCGACCGGTCAGCCCATTCCCGCCCTGCGCTTCCGCGGGCGCCCCCACAGCCTCGGGAGCGGCCGCCGGCACTTCGTCGGGAAGTTCTTTGCGCAGTAGGTTCTCGGGCGTGTCGTCGTGGTTGCTCATCGGCCTCACGCCCGGAACACGTGACGGCGAATCGCCGCCGCGTTCGAGAAGATACGGATGCCGAGCACGACGACCACACCGGTCGACAGCTGGGCGCCCACACCCAATTTGTCGCCCAGGAAGACGATCAACGCGGCCACGACCACATTGGACAGGAACGACACGACGAAGACCTTGTCGTCGAAGATCCCGTCGAGCATGGCCCGAAGCCCCCCGAAGACAGCGTCCAGAGCCGCCACGACGGCGATCGGCAGATAAGGCTCGACAACCGCCGGAACCTCAGGCCGGACCAACAGGCCGGCCACGACTCCCACGACGAGGCCCAGTACGGCGATCACGATGTGCCCTTCTCGGTTTTCTCGGTGTTCGGCTGTGCGGTACGTACGATCACACTCGGGGCGGCAGGAAGCTCGAGCTCGTCCTGAGCGGAGATGTTGGTCCTGATCCCGAAGTTCTCCTGCAGCGCGGCCAGGTAAAGCCCGTCGGCGCTGTCCTGGAACCTGCGGCTGAGCCGCTCCCCGTCCCCCACCGCGAGCACCGTGTACGGCGGCACCAGCGGCTTGTTGTCGACCAGTATCGCGTCACCGGCCGCCCTGATCGCCGACAGCGCCGTCAGCCGCTGCCCGTTGATGGAGATCGCCTCGGCACCCGACTCCCACAGCCCGTTCACCACGCGCTGCATGTCCCGGTCGCGCACGCGCCCGGTGTCGGAGAACCCGGATGTCCCGCGCGGGTCACCGTCCCCGTCCGTGGCGGCTTCCTTGGCGTCGTTCACGACGAGTTTCACTCCGGGGCCGTGCACCTCGACAGCGCCCGCGAGAATGCCCACGATCTCCGCCTGGTCGCCGTGGCCCGTCGCTTTGAGCGCCTCGCGCTGCCGCGCGCTCACGTCGTCCCGCAGCTTGTCGACGTTCTCCTCAAGCTTGTCGGCCGCAGTCGTCTCGCGGTCGATACGGTCGATCAGCTCTTCGCGCTCCTTGGCCACGACAGGCGCCGCGACCCGCGCCTGCGCCGCTCCCACGGTCACCACGAGCGCCGCCAGCACAAGACCCACGGCCAGCCCGAGCTTCGCCCTCAGGGTCTTGGGCAGGCCACCGTCACCCGCGGCCTTCCTACGGGCGGCAGCCTCGGCGTACCCGTCGTCGAGGCTGTGATCCATGACGTTGGTCAGCAGCGACATGGACGCGTCCGGGCGCGCGGGGGGCGTAGGTGTGCTCCGAACGGGGGGCAGCGGCATGCCGCACATCGTCGCACGTCGCGCCGACTACCTCCGAATGGCCCCACCGACGTGCCGGACAGGCCCCCGTGGAGGGAACCTGTCCGGCACGCGCGCGTACTGCTTCTCAGCGGCCGGCGCTGTCCACGACCGCCGCCCACTCGTCGAGCAGGGCCTGCGCGGACGCGTCGTCCGGCCCCTCGGCCCACAGATGGGTGACCGCCTCCGCCGGGTCGGGCAGCACCATCACCCAACGTCCGTCCGTCTCCACCACCCGCACCCCGTCGGTCGTGTCGACAAAGCGATCTCCAGCGGCCTCCACGACACTCCGCATCACCAGGCCCTTGACGGCCCACGGCGTCGCAAGGTCACGCTTGATGACATGCGCCCGCGGAATCCGCGCATCGATCTGGCTGAGCGTGAGCTGCGTCCGCGCCACCAACCCGATCAGCCTCACGAAAGCCGCCGTACCGTCGAAGACGCTGCTGAACTCCGGAACGATGAATCCGCCCTTGCCGTCACCACCGAAGATCGTGGTGTCGTCACGACCGACCCGGGTCAGATCGTCCGGCGAGGTGGTCGTCCACTCCACCTGCGTCCCGTGGTAAGCCGCCACCTGCTCGGCGATCCGCGTGGTCGTCACCGGAAGCGCCACACGCCCGCTGCGCCGCTCCGCGGCCACCAGGTCGAGCATGACGAGCAGGGCCCGGTCGTCCTCGACGATCCGCCCCTTCTCGTCCACCAGGGACAGCCGCTCACCGACCGGATCGAACCTCACGCCGAAAGCAGCTCGCGCGGACGCCACGATCTCGCCCAGCCGCACCAGCCCGGACCGCCGCGCATCCGCCGACTCCGTCGGCCTCGACTCGTCGAGACCAGGGTTGATCGTCAGCGAGTCCACGCCGAGCTTGCCGAGCAGGCTGGGCAGCACAAGCCCGGCACTACCGTTCGACGCGTCGACGACGACCTTGAGGCCCGACTCCGAGATCCCTGTCGTGTCGACATTCCGCAGCAACGACCCGGTGTAGGAGTCGAAGACGCTGGCCGGGAAGTGCAGGTCCCCGATCTCGCCCGGGAACGCCCTCCGGTACTCCTGCCGCGCGAACACCCGGTCCAGCTTCCGCTGACTGCCCTGCGACAGGTCGGCACCCTGCCCGTCGAAGAACATGATGTCCACGGAATCCGGCACACCAGGCGTCGTCCGGATCATGATCCCGCCGGCACTGCCTCGCGCCGTCTGCTGCCGCGCCACGGGCAGCGGTACGTTCTCCAGATCTCGTACATCGATCGCGCTGGCCTGCAGCGCAGAGATGACCGCCCGCTTCAGCGCCCGCGCACCGCGGGAATGGTCACGGGCCGTGGTAACGGTGGAGCCCTTCTTCAGGGTCGTCGCATAGGCACCGGCAAGGCGCACAGCGAGCTCCGGCGTGATCTCCACGTTCAGGATCCCGGAGACACCGCGAGCACCGAAGAGATGCGCCTGGCCCCGCGACTCCCAGATCACCGAGGTATTGACGAACGCGCCGGCCTCGATGGTCTTGAAGGGATAGACACGCACGTTGCCCTGAACGATCGATTCTTCACCGATCAAACACTCATCACCGATGACCGCGCCGTCCTCGATCCGGGCCGCGCGCATGATGTCGGTGTTCCTTCCGACGACACAGCCACGCAGATTGCTGTGCTGCCCGACATACACGTTGTCGTGCACGACCGCCTTGTGCAGAAAGGCACCGCTCTTCACGACGACGTTCGAGCCGACGACGGTGTGCTCTCGGATCTCCGCACCGGCCTCGACCTTGGCGTAATCCCCGATGTACAGCGGTCCGCGGAGAACGGCATCGGGGTGCACCTCGGCGCCTTCGGCCACCCACACACCCGGCGAGATCTCAAAGCCGTCGATCTCGACGTCGACCTTGCCCTCCAGGACATCGGCCTGCGCCTTTACGTAGCTCTCGTGAGTGCCGACATCCTCCCAGTAGCCCTCCGCGACATAGCCATAGATCGGCTTGCCCTCCTTCATGAGCTGAGGGAAGACATCGCCGGACCAGTCCACGGGCACATCGGGCTCGACATAGTCGAAGACCTCGGGCTCCATCACATAGATGCCGGTGTTCACCGTGTCAGAGAAGACCTGGCCCCAGGTCGGCTTCTCGAGGAAGCGCTCGACCTTGCCTTCCTCGTCGACAATCGTGATGCCGAACTCCAGCGGATTGGGCACACGCGTCAGACAGACCGTGACCAGCGCGCCCTTTTCCTTGTGGAAATTGATCAGCTCAGTGAGGTCGAAGTCGGTCAAGGCATCACCGGAAATGACGAGGAAAGCATCGTCCTTCAACGCCTCTTCGGCGTTCTTGACGCTTCCGGCGGTACCGAGTGGCTTCTCCTCATTGGCATAGCTGAGCTCCATTCCGAGCTCTTCACCGTCACCGAAGTAGTTCTTGACCAGCGAGGCCAAAAACTGAACGGTAACGACGGTCTCATTCAGCCCATGCCTTTTGAGCAGCCGAAGAACATGCTCCATGATCGGCCGGTTGGCCACCGGCAGGAGCGGCTTGGGCATGCTTGAGGTCATGGGGCGCAGGCGCGTGCCTTCGCCCCCGGCCATCACGACGGCCTTCATGTCGGAAGCGTCCTCCTCCAAGAGACGACGGTCTAGCCGACTTCACCCGTCAGATTGTCCCGCACTTTTCCGCCGCGGGCCATCGAGCCGCTACGCCCGCTTCAATCCGCGAGTTCCGTCGACCATGGTGTCCGCACGGACCAGTCGGCGGACTTGTACCACGTAGAGGACTCCTGCCCACCAGTACAGCGTTGTACCCCATCCGGCGAACGCCCATCCGAAAATAGCAGCGAGGGAGTGGATCCACTCGTCTCCGTCGCTGAGCAGCAACAACGGGAAGGCATACATGAGGTTGAAGGTGGCGGCCTTCCCGAGGAAGTTCACCTGCGGCGGCGGATAGCCATGCCGCCGGAGGATGCCGACCATCACCAGCAGGACCAGCTCCCGCGCCAACAGTGCAGCGGTCAACCAGAGCGGGAGAATCTCCCGCCAGGTGAGCCCGACCAGTGTCGAGAGAATGTAGAGCCGGTCGGCAGCGGGATCGAGCAGCCGGCCGAGGCTGCTGATCTGGTTCCAGCGCCGCGCAAGCTTGCCGTCCAGGTAGTCGCTGACGCCGCTCAGCGCCAGCACCAGAAGCGCCCAGCCGTCACAGTTGGGCCCACCGAACTCAGGCCTGAGGATGAGCCACAGGAACAGCGGCACACCAACGAGCCGCGCCATGCTGAGGATGTTGGGGATGGTGAGGACCCGGTCCGTCTGGACGCGGGTCTCCTGGACCTCCACCCGGGGGCCTCCTGGGAAACGCACCGATGATGCTCCCCGACCCTACCCCAAACACAAAAAAGCTCTGGCTCTTGGGCTGTATACCCAAGAGCCAGAGCTGTAAGAGGAGTTCGGCGGCGTCCTACTCTCCCACAGGGTCCCCCCTGCAGTACCATCGGCGCTGTAAGGCTTAGCTTCCGGGTTCG